>NZ_JBAVNZ010000407.1:0-1795 GCF_049691595.1 Bradyrhizobium sp. | reverse complement strand
GCACCGAATTGAGCTCGATATATTCGATGATCGGGGTGATCTCGGACGCCTTGATCAGGCGCATTCCTGCCAGGATTTCCGAAACGGCGCCCGGCCGAACGCCCATCGCCGCCGCCAGACCGCCCTTGGTCTTGCCCGGCTTCTCCAGTCCCCGCTCGATCAGCCTGATGTCCAGCATGACCACCGCCTCCTTCCGAATTTCAGAAACGATAGCAGTTCCGATTATCCGAAATCAAGCTTGACTTTTGTTTCGGAATATCCGAAATTAAAGATGCGTCGGGCGGCGTGAGAAGAGCAGGGACCAAGCATGGAACCGGTAAACTGGGCGCCCGAGCATTCGGACGCGCTGCGGGATTTGGTCGGCCGCGGCATGTCCTATTCGGAGATCGCCAAAGCGATCAATGCAAGGTTCGGCACGTGGTATTCGCGCAACGCCACGCTCGGCCGGGCCAAGCGGATGGGGCTCGCGGGGCCAGAGCGACCAGACCGGCCGGAACCGCTGCCGGGCGTGCGGCCCCGCCTCGGTAAATTACGTGAGGTGCGCTCCGCTGAATTCAGATCGCCGGAATTTCGCCGGCCGATGCCGGCGTTCGAAAAGGCCGAGCCGGTCAAGCTGCGCTGCGTCGATATCGAGCCGCGTCATCTTGCGCTGGTCGAACTCGAGCGGGGCGATTGCCGCTACCCTTACGGAGGCGACGCCGAGGGCGAAGCCATCACCTTCTGCGGTCACACGCGGCGTCCGGGTTCGAGCTACTGCACGCCGCATTTTCATCTGAGCCGCAACCCCGATGCGGGTTTGGAAGGACCTGCGAACCCCGCATCGCCAGGCGTGCTGGAGGCGGTCTGAGGGCGGCCGGTCACACCCACGACGACAATCGATCTCACGCGGCAGCGAAACAGCCCGCGAGTTCCCGTTCAAATCATGACGGAGGCAATCCGTGCCACGAGCCAAACCCAGGAAGCCCTATGATTTCCGAAGAATCCACGACCGCCGTTCGAGCGATTTGCCCCGCAACGCGGAGGTCGCGGCGGTCGAGGTCGACGATCCGCTGGCGCTCGAACCCGGCGACAAGATCGTCGCGCTGCGCTCGGTCCGCAACGATCCGCTGGGCCGGCTGCATTCGCACCGCCAGATCGACGAGGCGCAGTATCAGGGCGGGCGCGCCTTTCAGAACGATTGGGAGAAGGCCGAACGCGGCCCGCGTGCGGTCGATCCAACCCGGGAATATGTCGATGGCGGGCAGATGCGCGAGCCGATCACCGAAGGCCAGCGCAAGGCAGTGCTGCGGCTTAACCGCGCCGAGCGCGAACTCGGCGCCGACGGTTCGGCGCTGGTGCATGATGTCCTGATCAAGGGCATGACGATGCAGCAGGTCGGGCAACGGCGGGGACTGCGAAGCCAGCGCTGGAACGACTATTTCGCGCGCCGGTTCCGCGAGTGCCTCGACCGGCTGGCGCAGATCTATGGATTCGCGACGCCTCATCCCGTTGCCGTCAAAAACCTCCCGCGCTGAAGCGGAGCGGCTGCACGACGTCATCGGGCACGCCGGGAATTCCGCTTTGCAGTTCCGCCGTCGTTGCCCAGTACATGCTGCCGCCAGGCTTGTGGCGATCAACGCTTTCAGCGCCGCGTCGCGCGCGGCACCGTCGAACTGTCCGTCGGGTGCAGCATGAAAATACGAGCGCACCGTTTCGGCTTCGACCTGTCGATTGCCGTCGACGAGGACGACATCGCGCGACGGCGGCACGGCCTCGGCCGCAACCGCCGTCGCGGACGTCAAGCTAGCCGCTGCGG
>NZ_JBAVNZ010000406.1:0-3244 GCF_049691595.1 Bradyrhizobium sp. | reverse complement strand
CAGGCGATCGAAAATAACGACCGCGGCAGGATCAGGACGGTGCTGAAGGACGCGGTGCCGGAGTTCGGATCGACGGCGGCCTGACGTAGCCTACGCGCTCGGTGTGCGAGCAACGCCGGGGAGATGCGCTTGAGTTCTGTGGCTGCTTACGTCGACGCCGTTGAAGGAGCCCTCGTACCGCTGCGAGATGCCAGGCGCGCGGTTGCCATGGCGGCATACATGAAAGATCGGTTTTCGTTTCTTGGCATTCCGGCGCCGGCGCGGCGCGCGGCGATCAAGCCGATTCCAAGGCCCGCGCCGGCCAAAGTTCACCCTATCGTTCGCGCGCTCTGGAAACGCCGGGAACGCGAATATCAATATGTTGCGCTCGATCTTTTTGACTCGATGGCCCGCGAACTCGACACGTCAAAATCGCTCGCGCTTGTGGAAGAGTTGACGCTCAAAAAGTCCTGGTGGGACTGTGTCGATGGCCTCGCCGGTATCGGCAGCAAGATTCTGCGTCACAACGCGAATGCGCGCGGCGTTGTCCGGAACTGGAGTTCGCACCAATCGTTCTGGGTCAACCGCCTGGCTATCCTGCACCAGAACGGCTGGGGCGACGCGACCGACCAGAAAGTGTTGTTCAAGATTTGCCTTGCGCACGCCCACAAGGAAGAGTTTTTCGTTCGCAAGGCCATCGGCTGGGCGCTTCGCGAATATGCATGGAACAACCCAACCGCGGTGCGGGATTTCGTCGAAAGAAACGCAAACATCCTGTCGAAACTCTCCGCGCGGGAAGCGATGAAGAACATCGGGGAGCAAGCGTAGCGCCGCGAGATCGCGAACGCATGTTCTGACAGCGTCATTGCGAGGAGCACTTGCGACGAAGCAATCCATTCTTTCTTGCCTTCTTGACGCCGCAAGATGGATTGCTTCACGAAGCCTGTCATCAGGCGCGCATTCGCGCGACCCGGTGGCTCGCAATGACGGTGTCAATAGCGCGCGCATCCGCGCGATCCCGGGTGTTCTTAACTATCGCCGGCGCGAGAACCGGAACATCAGCGATGCCACGACAAAGCATCCAGTCGCAAGCATCAGGATTTTGACCGTAACCGCCGCCGTCATGGTCGACGCGATCGCCAAAACCGCCAGCACGACATTGAGCGCAAACACCTCGCCGACGACGCGCCAGACCGTAAAGCCGTTGTCGGTGGCGCGCTGATAGTAATGCGAGCGGTGCGCCGCCCAGAACGGCTCGCGCCGGATCAGCCGACGGAGCAGCGTCACGCTCGCGTCCGCCAGATAATACAGCGGCAGCAGCAGGGCGGCGGCGAACTCGCCGTGATAGGCGAGCTGCAACAGGCACCAGCCGAGCAACAGGCCGATCGGCAGGCTGCCGACATCGCCGAGAAAGATTTTTGCCACCGGCCGGTTGAACGGCGAGAATCCGAGCAGCGCGCCGCACAGCGCGGCTGCGACGATCATGGTCGATGCCGGAACGTCGCCGAGCCAGCCGAGCAGCACCACGGAAGCCGTGATCGGGACCGCCTCGGCGGCCGTCATCAGATCCAGCCCGTCCATGAAATTGACGAGGTTCACGAACCAGAGGCCGGCCAGCAGCAGCAGGCCGCGTTCGATCCAGGGCGGGCATGCCTGCACGATCCGCAAGTCGTCGGGTGCTGCGAAAATGACGATGGCGACCGCCAGCCCCTGCAGCCAAAGCCGCGGCAATACGGCAATCGAATGGACGTCATCGGCAAACCCGACCACGGCGATGAACAGCGTCGCCGCGAACACCGCGAGGGGAATTTGGATGCCTGAGGCGCCGGCGAAAGCGATCACCGCGCCGGCCACGATCAGCGTGGCCGATATCACCGCGATGCCCGCGCCCTGCGGGGTCGGAATCCGGTGCGAGGAGCGCGCGTTCGGCCTGGCCAGCGCAACGCGCAACATCAGCGGCCGCAGCGCCCAGGTGAGGCAGGCCGACAGCAGCGCGGCGAGCACGCCGGACACAAACGCGAGGGACAATTCAAAATGGGTCATCTGCTCGACGCGAAAACTATTCGGGCACTGCGATCGGCCTCGTGCCCTGCGCCGCCTTTTCGGGGCTGAAGATCCACACCAGGCCGCCGCAGATGCCGACGAAAAACGACACCGCGCCGAACAAGAGCGAGACGTTGACGCCTTCATTGGTCATCAATCCGGCATAGCCGAAGGCAAGCCCCATGGTGGCTTCGCGAACGCCCCAGCCGGCGATCGAGATCGGCAGCATGGTGATCAGCATCACCGGCGGCACCAGTTGGAATACCTGACCGAACAGCACCGGTGCCGCGATCGATTGCACCACGCACCAGGCGATGACGACGGCGAGAACGTGAACCAGCAGCGACAGCACCGCGATTTTCGGCCCGCGCCGGCGGCTGAAAATGACCCGGTTGGCGATCACGGCGCAGGCGTGCAGGTGATGCGTTCCCCACCAGCGCTTCAGCCAGGGCCAGGGCAGAAGGCCCAGCACCAGGAATCCCGCCCCGCCCGCGAGCGCGGCGAAATCGACCAGCAGCAGCGCCGACCGTCCATTCGGATCGCCGATCAGCCGATAGCTCCATGGCAGGCTAGCGACGATGATGACCGCCAGCGCGATCAGGCCGATGGCGCGGTCGACGAAGATCGAATAGGTCGCAGCCCGCCAGCCGGCGCCGGCCCGCGCCACCAGCCAGAGCCGCACCGCGTCGCCGCCGATCGAGGAGGGCAGCGTCTGGTTGAAAAATGTTCCGATCAAATTGAAGCGCATCGCCTGCCTGGTCTCGAGCGGCGCGCCGCATTGCGCGCTGATCTCGCGCCACCGCAGCACGCCGACGAAAATCTGCAGGAATGTCACGGCGATGGCGAGGGCGATCCAGCCCAGGCTCCCCGCGTCGATGCGCGAGGCAAGTTCGGACAGGCTGACCTTGCGCAACGAGAAATAGAGCAGCGCCGCCGAGATCAATATCTTGAGGGTCGAAAGCAGGATCCGGCGCATCTCGCCCGCGCTTGCCAGGTTTGAGAAGGAGGACAAAAACGGCGCAAATCGGCGCCGCGCGCCGAACTTCGCCGCCTTGGTATGGTTTTCAGGCCAATCTGGCAATAGCCGTGCAACTGGCTATTGCGACACCGATAAAACGGCGGCTAAAGAGGCCCCGAACGGACTGCCCGGGGGCGGCGCCGGCGCGGATTTACGGTATCTGCAAGTTTCATCCGGAACCGCCGACCGCTGTGCTAGCGGTTG
>NZ_JBAVNZ010000405.1:0-12780 GCF_049691595.1 Bradyrhizobium sp. | reverse complement strand
GTCTCGAGCCGCGGACGGACCGGCGGCGCATAGGAGGCAATCCCGCCTCCGCCACGCGATACGCCGGAATTCGCGGCCGCATAGGAATGTTGCGCCCCGACCGCCGCCGGCGGCAAGGCCTGGGGCTGGTATTGCGTCTGCGGCAGCGCATAGGAGGCAATCCCGCCGCCACGCGATACGCCGGAGTTCGCGGCCACATAGGAATGTTGCGTCCCGACCGCCGCCGGCGGCAGGGCCTGGGACTGGTATTGCGTCTGCGGCCCCTCATATGGCGGCAGTTCACGGCGCTCGACCGCGGGCGCGGGCACCAAGCCGGTGGCTTCGGGCTGCGAGGCAAAGGGATTGGAGTACTGATTCTGCGACAGGCGCGTCGACATGTCGGCGCTGCAGCCGGCAAAACCAACCGCCATCAGCGTCAGCACCGCGACCTGCGGCGCGCGACGCCAGCGAAGCAACTCGGCGACACGGGACATGGTTACTCACTCGTACGCAACAAAATACCGTTTTGAGTAAACACGTCCCGAGTAAACAACCGCTTAACCCCCGGGTAAGCCGTTGGCGGGAAAGCTAATCCGGATTCTACCGCTCTCGGGCGATACCCGGCAGCGTGGGCAAGAACGCCCACCAACTCCTTGCGCGCGGGCCGTTAATCGATTTGGAGCTTCCGCACGTTCAGATAGCTAAAAGTGAACAAACCGGTGATGAGCGCCTGCGCGATCCAGACCGGGACTGTCGTCAAAACCGGCAGAAAGCCGGCGCGTACCGCGACGATCTCGTTCAACACCAATCCAGGAACAACCGGAAGCAATGTAATCAGCAGGACGCCCTTTCGCTCAAGCGGCTTGCGATCCGCCCATAGGAGGAGCGCGGTCCAACCCAGCATCAGGGAGGCGCCCATCCCCATTGCGTAGCGGTACTCGATGCCGGGATGAAAGTTCTGCAGGCCGCTGGTCGCAGCGAACAACTCCGGGGAGAGCATCGACAGGGCAGCCAGCGTATCGAGGATCGCTCCGGCCCAATAGCTTATCCGGAGCCATCGAACGGCATCATTCACTCCCATCCTTTTTCTCCGGTTCAGGCTCGTGAGGCGGCTAGTCCAGCGTTTCCGAAGTTCGAATCATATCGGTTGGTTGTACCATCACCAGCAAACGTCATTCCGGGGCGCGTGTGACGCGCGGAGCGCGGCATGCGCGAGCTTTGATGTGCAATTGCACATCAGAGAATCCATAACCACCGCACGGGGCTATCGATTCCGGGCCTGCACGCCGACCGGCTATCGCCGGCCAGCGCACATCCCGGAATGACGAACGATGGGGCAACTCCCATAAGACAGGTTTCATGGAATCGATCGTCTAGCGGTGGATATTCGCAAAGTAGTTTTGAATTGCAGCCAGGCAATCCGTCATTGGCCGCCAGCGACGTTCAAGCGCCGGCGGCCATCAGGGTACGCCTCAACGGGGCTCGAATGCGGTGCGTCCCTCGCGGGCTTGGTGCTCAAGGCTGGCGTTATGCGTCAGTCCGCGGCAGCTTGAACCCGCGCCGTTGCGGGCAGGCTTGCCTCCGGAATTCTCCGTCCCAGTGACCGATAGATCGTGTTTCTCGAGACGGCGAGACGCCGCGCGGTTTCGCTGATATTTCCGCCGGTTTCGCCATAGACCGTCAGTATTCGCGCGCGCTGGATCTCATGCAGCGATCCTGCCGCCGTTGCCGCGGGCTGGCAATCGACCGCTTCCGCGCAGGCCTCGTCGATCAAGCCATCGGCCATGCCAAGGGTGAGGCGGGCCAGCATGTTGCGCAGTTCCCGGATATTGCCGGGCCAGGGACGCTGGACCAGTCGTGACAGGGCCGCCGCCGTGATCTCGCAATCCGGATCGATGGAGCGGAGCAGGTGGCGTGCGATCGCATCGATATCGCCGCGATCGCGCAGGCGGGGCAGCGTCACCTCGAGGGTGTTGAGCCGGTACAGCAGGTCAGGACGAAAACGTCCTTCGGCAACGGCCCGATCGAGGGTGGCGTTGGTGGCCGACACCAGGAAGATATCGACCTTGGTTGCCCCACCTCCCACGGGTCGTACCGTCCAGTCGTCGAGCAGGCGCAGCAGCACCGCCTGCAGCGCGAGCGGCATATCCCCGATCTCGTCGAGAAACAGCGTGCCGCCGTCGGCTTCCCGGACCAGTCCGGTAGCTCCGCCGCGCCGCGCCCCGGTGAACGCACCGTCGGCATAGCCGAACAGTTCGGCCTCGATCAGGCTGTCGGGGAGGGCGGCGCAATTGACGGGGACGAAGGCGCCGGAGCGTCCGCTGGCGGCGTGGGCGTAGCGGGCAAGTTGTTCCTTGCCGGTGCCGGTCTCACCGCGAATCAGGATCGGCATGTTGCGTACCGCCGCGGTCTCGACCCGCCGGACAATGGCGCGCATCACGGGATCGCTGGCGACAAAGCTGAAGGTCGGACTCCCCAGTTCGCTCCCGGACGGCCGAGATTCCCGCGTCATGCTTTTCCGGGGGCGCGACGAACCCGCGGTCTCGCGGCGTTCAATTTCCGGCGGCAACTTCTGAATGTCGCGATCGGCGAACGGCGAGCGCGGCCGTGCCTGCAGCACCAATATGGCGCCGATGCCCGAGGTCTCGTTCCTGACCAGTTCCAAACTCGCGTTCGGAAGCAGCTGTTTCAATCTAACCGGCCATTCATCGAACGGAAGCGTCCTCAAAAAGCCGGTTGGTGCACCGTCGTCACTGCCGCGACCGTTGTTCCCGACAATACGCAGGGCGCGCTCGGTGGCGTGGAGGATCGCGCCTCGACGGTCGAGCACGATGCACTCGTCATTCAACCGTAGCGGCCTCCTGGCGAGGAAGCGACACAGCAACTCTTCACGCTCCTGTCGGATCGACTGTGCCAGCACGCTTTCCACGTGATGGCCGACGGAGACGGCCAAAGCGAGGCTCTGCGGATTGAAGGTGCGTGCCGGGCCCGATATGTCGACGATGCCAAGCAGTTGGCCGTCACTGGGATCGTGAACCGGAACCGCCGCGCAGGTCCATCGCTGCACCTCGGTACAGAAATGCTCGGCGCCATGAATCTGCACCGGTTTGGATTCGGCGATCGCAGCGCCGATGGCGTTGGTGCCGATGTCGGCCTCGCTCCAGCGCCCGCCATGTTCCAGATGAACCGTGCGACCGGCGTCAATCACCCGGTCATCGCCCTGGGTATCGATGATCAACCCGGTGGGATCGGTCAGGATCATGATTGAATTCGCATCGCGCAGGAATGTCTTTGAATTCTCCAGCGCGCACCGGGCGGCATGACGGAGCGCGGCGTGCTTGGTGCGACGACGAAACAGTTCGCCGTCTTCGACCAGCGGTGCCCGCGCGCGGTCGATCGTGACCCGATGGTTTCTGGATCTCTGCCATGATGCGGCGACCGACGATCTCAGATCGGCGGACAGGGCGCCGCGCTCGACGAACTTCTCCCACGCGGCTCGCACTTCCCGTTGGTCCATTTCGGCTCCTCCAACGTGACGAAACCCGATGCCCGCGGTGGACGGGCCTCGCTATCGATCACCCGTTGCGGATCGCCTGCCGCAGTGGTCGTCGTTAAGGCGCAACCTTGAATTTTCCGCGGCCATCCGAACAGGAGGCCTAGATCAAGTCGGAAATTTGTCAGGCGCTTTCGTTTTGATGACGAGCCGTATCATCGCGGCAAACAACCTATCCAGCGTTCGCTTCCCAGACGTTCCAGCAGGTTCTATCAGGCCGCTGATGGATACAGCTTATACTTGTTGCCGGGTGACGGAAAGCAGGAGTCTGCGGGTCTTGGCCTGCGGAAGCGGCCATCGTGCCTGCCGTGTTCCCCTGAGTTTCGGTTTGCCGGCTGAGCTGCAAAATCGCCGGAATGCCTGAAATCACAGGCGTTCTCGGAGATGGCGACGGTGCGGGCCCGCAGGTGCGGTGCAGCATCCGCCGCTTGATCTGGTCAAGCGCGCGCTCTTTCCGGTTTGCAACGCCGGGGCGACAGGTTTGCCGATCGCACAATACGTCTTGCGTATCAGCCTCGACGCCTGACCGGAATTGGCAAGCAGGTCGAGAACAGGGACCTTTCAAGATTGACAGGGAATCCAGTTTCATTGGTGGGCCTGCCTGGATTCGAACCAGGAACCCGACCGTTATGAGCGCAGCACTCTCCCGGGAAGTTCGAGCAAATCAGCGTTTGCCGATCAAGATCATTCACGTCTGTACGGGTTTGTTCACGGGGTTTCTGGCGGATAACTGGTGGCGGACCAGGCATCGGCTGACATTGCCCCGATAGGGCGAAATCTATCGATGCTTTGTCTCTCGGTCAGGGCGTCGCTCTCTTGTTGCAAAGTCGAATGGTACCGTAAACACTTGATCACCGGTATGATAGGGATTCCAGAACGTTGGAAGGCTCCGACTTTGCCTGGTCACCAAAATGTCGAACGTAAGCTAGCGGCCATTCTGGCAGCTGACGTCGTTGGCTATAGCCGAATGATGGCTGCGGATGAAGTTCGAACTCTTCAGGCCCTCAAGGCACATCGTAAGGTTCTTATTGATCCGACCATCGCGGCTCACGGTGGAACCATCGTCAAGACCACGGGCGATGGACTTTTGGTCGTTTTTGGAAGCGCGGTAGATGGCGTTGCCTGTGCAGTCGCCATTCAACGAGGAATGATCCAACGTAACTCTGAGGCGCCTGACGACAAGCGGTTCTTGCTGCGCATTGGTATCAATGTCGGCGACGTGATTTTTGATGGAAAGGATATATTTGGCGACGGTGTCAATATTGCTGCCAGACTGGAAACTTTGTGCGAGCCCGGCGGCCTTTGTATTTCGCATACCGTCAAGGATCAGATCGGAGAGAAACTTCCGCTGGCCTTTGTGGACTGCGGCGAGAAGACCGTTAAGAACATTCCAAGACCCCTGCATGTATTTGCGATGTCCCCGCAGGCTATTTCCAGCGGCCCGGATATTCCCCCGGGGAGCACACGCGAGCCGCGCCGACCGGCGCGCACTTATGCAATTGCAACGGTCGCGATAGCCATTGCCGTCGCTGGTGCAATTGGGTGGGGACAATTACATCGTTCCACTCCAGTTCCGCAGGCGTCATCAGGCCCGCCGGCGCCCGAGAATGCCGCCCCGCAACGTGTTTCCATTGCGGTTTTGCCGCTTCTTTCCCTTTCTGCCCCCGCTCAAGATGATTACTTTGCGGACGGTCTCACGGAAGATATTATTTCGGCGCTCGGACGCTTTTCGGACATGTCCGTACGCTCGCGCAATTCGGTTTTTGCGTACAAGGACAAGTCGCCGCGACCCGAGGAAGTCGGCCGGGATCTGAATGTACGCTACGTCGTGGAAGGCAGTGTACGCCGGAATCCCGAGCGAATTCGCGTTGCAATTCGCCTTACCGAAGCCGCGCACGGAAACCTCGTCTGGTCGGAGAATTATGATGCCTTGCCAAAGGACATTTTCAGCGTCCAGGAAGACATTACGCGTCGTATCGTGGGCACGCTCGCGGTTCGGATATCATCACTGGAAGCCGCACGGGTCGCAACCAAGCCCCCGAGCAGTCTCGAAGCCTATGATCTGGCGCTGCGCGGGCGCAGTCTTTACGCGCGGGCGACGCGTACGAGCGTTTCTCAGGCAAGACCATTGTTTGAAAAAGCGATCGATCTCGATCCCAAATACGTTTCCGCCTACGTCGAATTGGGTTTCGTTGAACTCAAAGCGGTGACGGAGGGGTGGACGTCGAATCCCCCGGATGCGGTACAGCGGGCTGAGGCTCTCGCCGCCAAGGCGATCACCATCGACGAAACCAGCGCCGGAGGCCATGCGCTTTTGGGCGCAGTCCATCTGCGGCGTGGAAATTACGACCGCGCGCTGGACGAATTGAGGCGAGCGGTGGCGCTGAATTCGAGCGACCCGGAAAGCTACAACTTTCTCGGGGCCGCGTTGCTGTTTACTGGAGATTTCGAAGGCGCGATCAGAGCGATTGAACTCTCCTCCGAGTTCCAGCCGAGCCTCTCGGCGACGACATTCTTCAATCTCGGGGCCGCTTTGCTGCTGAGCGGGCGCGCAGAAGACGCGATACGGACGTTTGAGCGTTCAACAGAACGCTATCCGGGAAGTTCTTTCCCCAATGCCATGCTCGCTGCCGCATATGCCGTAGCTGGCCGGACGGAAGATGCTGCACGCCAGGCTTCCGAGGTTCGTCAGCGGTTTCCCTATTTCAGCAGCTCGAATTTCGGATCCCAGTTTCGAAACCCTGAAGATCGCGAGAAAATAGCCTCGGCCCTGAAAAAAGCCGGCCTGTAGCGCGACGGCTCATTTGGCTTCGTGGATTTTTTTCCAGTTCGCATCAGCCGTGTCAACGATGACCGACGCATTTGCGTTGAATTTTCGGGCGCCCTCTTTCGCTCCAAACACGTATAACTTTCCATTTGAAATGGACCAGGCTTCAGGGTCAGCTTCTGCCGTGTTCCCTGCAGCCAGAGTAATTGCGCAATAGCCTGCGTACTGGGGTGCGTACCGTTCCGGATCGGCAACAAACTTCGCCATATGCTCAGCTGATTTGAACCGGTACACAGCATCGTCGAAATCGAACGAGAATTGAGGCGAGCCTTGCTCCGGACGTCCCGGGTCAAAATAGGAAACCGGGTCATACCCACCGAGTGCAACTCGCTTGCTCGAACCGGGCTTGGCTTGCTGGGCTACAGCAATTGGGCTCCTCGCACCGACACCGCTAATGGAGGCCGCCAAAATCAAAATTTGTCGCCGAGATAAGTTGCTCATCGAAGTGTCACCAATTCCGACAACGTTCGAAGTAAACAGTAAACATAGTTTAAGGTGTCACATCCTAACAGCGGACGAGGGCGCCAGATACACATTTGTTGTTTCTCGTTGCGATCGTTTCTGGTGCGAAACTGGTGCGGCTACGCGAACCCGCAGTCAGCGGGGCGATTGGCTGCCCCTCCACCGGCATTCGCGAAGCCGCGCAAGTCGGAACCCCGCTTTTGTGCGCAAAGCGCCCGCTCATCGGCAACCAGTTGAGCCGGTTACCGGGGTACAGGACTTGCCGGCCGAGCTTGATCTCCAACGAGTTTCATCGACAGCGACGACAACGTGGGCGTATCCTTTCGATCGTCTTTCCCTTACCGGTGGAGTGAGGTGGTGATGTTCGCCGATGCTGGAGCCTTGCTGCGGTCTACCTTCATGCCAAAGTCGCTGTTTGAATGACCGCGCTCTGGTGGCAGGCGTGTGTGATCTATCATGTCTACCCGAGGTCATTTCAGGACACTAACAATGACGGCATAGGCGACCTCAGAGGGATAGAACGACGGCTCAATTATCTTGTCAGTCTTGGGGTCGACGCGATCTGGATCTCGCCCATGTACCCGTCGCCGATGGTTGATTTCGGCTACGACGTCGCCGGCTATTGTGATGTAGATCCATGCTTCGGTACGCTGGCCGATTTCGATCGCCTGCTCATCCAAGCCCATCGGCGGGGGCTCAAGGTTCTGCTCGACTTCGTGCCTAACCACACATCCGACCACCACCCCTGGTTCGTCGAGAGCCGCGCTTCGCACGAAAACCAGAAAAGAAACTGGTACATCTGGCACGACCCGGCAGCCGACGGCGGACCACCCAACAACTGGATCAGCGATTTCGGTGGCTCGGCCTGGGAATGGGACGGGACAACCGGACAATATTACTACCACGCCTTTCTGAAGGAGCAGCCAGACCTCAACTGGCGTCATCCAGATGTGCGGGCGGCAATGTATGATGTGATGCGTTTCTGGCTCGACCGTGGCGTCGATGGCTTCCGTATCGACGTGCTGTGGCACTTGCTCAAGGCCGCGGACTTCCCGGACAATCCGCCCAACCCGGCCTATCGACCCGAAATGGGTGAAATGCACCGCCTGCTTCAACTCAACTCGACAGACCAGCCCGAGGTGCACGCGATTGCCGCCGAGATGCGTGACATCGCGGACAGCTATGGCGCAAAGGGACAGGGCGAGCGGGTTCTGCTTGGCGAGATCTACCTGCCAGTCGATCGCTTGATGCACTATTACGGCGGTGAACGTCCGGGGGTGCATCTCCCCCTCAATTTCCAGCTCATCGACACGCGGTGGGAGGCGCGCTCCCTGGCGACGTTGATCACCGACTATGAGGCAGCGCTTCCGCCGGATGGCTGGCCAAACTGGGTGCTCGGCAACCACGACCGACCGCGGGTTGCCACCAGGCATGGTCAGGCCCAGGCCCGCGTCGCGGCGGTGTTGTTGCTGACGCTCCGCGGCACGCCCACGCTCTACTATGGCGACGAACTGGGATTGAGCGATGTCGCGATCGAACCATCCCAGATTCGGGATCCCCGCGAGTTGCGTGAGCCCGGTTTGGGGTTGGGCCGCGATCCCGTACGGACGCCGATGCCGTGGGATGCAACCGAAAATGCCGGTTTCACCACGGCCAAACCGTGGCTGCCGCCCAATGCCGACTGGCCGACGCGCAATGTGGCGCGGATGACGGATGATTCGCAATCAATCCTGACACTTTATCGTCGGTTACTTGGTCTGCGACGTGATCACCTGGCACTGTCGATCGGTGACTTCGTGCTGTTGAATGTGGAAGACGAGTTACTCGCTTACGAGCGCCGGTACGACGCGGAACGGCTCATTGTGGCGCTCAATCTCGGCGGACAGCCGCACCGACTGCAGTTGCCGGATTGGGCGCGCGACAGCCGGTTGCTTCTTTCCACGATCGAGGATGCGGCGCTGGTCGAAGGCGGCGCCGTCCTGCTACGGTCGAACGAGGCTGTCGTGCTCGAGGCCCGATAGCGCAAAGCAGAGAAGGATGATCGCTTGCGTATCGCCATGCTGGCGCCGATCTCCTGGCGTACGCCGCCGCGCCATTACGGCCCCTGGGAGCAGGTGACAAGCGTCTTGACCGAGGCGCTGGTGGCGCGCGGTGTCGACGTCACCCTGTTCGCTACAAGGGACAGCAGGACGACTGCCAAACTGGATGGCATTTGCCCGGCGCCCTATTCCGAGGATCCCTCGGTCGACGCAAAAGTATGGGAGATGCTCCACGTCGCCCATGTCTTTGAGCGGGCTGGCGAGTTCGACCTTATTCATAACCATGCCGATTTCGTACCACTCGCCTTCTCACGGCTGGTCGGGACCCCGATGGTGACAACAATCCACGGTTTCTCGTCCGAGCGCATTCTGCCCGCCTTCAAGGAATACGAAAATCGCGTCCACTATGTCGCAATCAGCAAGGCCGATCGCCATCCGGACTTGCGATATGCGGCAACGATCCACCATGGCATTCCGATGGAGGACTTTCCGTTCGATCCTCATCGCAGCGAAGATTTGCTTTTCTTCGGCCGCATTCATCCGGACAAGGGCGCGGCCGAAGCGATCGCGGCCGCCCATCGATCCGGGCGGAAATTGATCATGGCCGGCATCGTCCAGGACCAGAACTATCACAATGAAAAGGTAGCGCCCGCACTCGACGACCGGTCTGTGGTCTATCTGGGCCCGGTCGGCGGAGCGGTGCGCGCCAGGACTCTCGGCGCCGCGCGCGCGCTGCTTCACCTCATCAATTTCGATGAGCCATTCGGCCTGTCGGTCGTGGAAGCGCTGGCCTGCGGAACGCCGGTGATCGCCTGCAATCGCGGATCGATGTCCGAACTGATAGATGATGGCGTGACCGGATTTCTGGTCGACAGCCTCGACATGGCGGTGGCTGCGATTGATCGTATCGGCGAAATCGATCGCGCCGCGTGCCGCGCCGCGGTATCCGCACGCTTCACCGTGGATATCATGGCCGATCGATATTTGGACCTGTACCGATCGATCCTTGGCTGAACCGGAGCTTGCTGGAAAGTCGGCACGCGACGCAGTCCAGCCGTTTCGTGCGACGAGCCCGCCGAATCTGCGATCGAAGGGCGAGGGGCCTTTTCGCAAATCCCACGCTGCCATTCATTCGCACAGGCAGGTGCGTAGCCGCTGCGTCCCGTCGTGCGATTCTCCCAACGGATGGGGAAGACATCCGAGCGGCCGCGGAAAAGCCGGCAAAACAGAGCAATCTTCTTTTCGATTGCCGAATTCCGGTCGATGGAATCGCCGGCTTTTGCCGAAGGGACCACTTTGACGCGCGCGGGCTCCTCACTCAGTGCCATTCGCAGGGTGTTGATCTTAGCTAAGATCTCCGCGCGTTCGCGTTCCAGCGCCATTAGCTGCGCCGCGAGTTCGGCAATTCTGTCGTCCATTTGCGTCATCGTGAAGATTGGCTTGAGCCAACGTTATCCAACATCAGCGTGACGCAAATTTGCTTCACCCGGTAGCTGCGCGGAAGCCGCCGATTTCGTCGAGGCCGCCTAAATCGGGACCCGTGAGCTATAGAGTTCATTGCTATAGCTCATGTTTTATGTAATTATGAGCTATAGAGGGGATGACTATAGCTCATGAGCTGGAACTGGGAAAAGCCGGATTGGCCGAATTTCACTTATGATTCAACGGCTTTGGAGCCACTGGAAAAGCGGTTCCTGCTCCAGTCCGGAGAATTCATCGGCGCTTTCAAACATATCGGGGCCGATGATCGGGATACCCTCAAAATCGAGCTTATCAGCGAAGAGGCCGTAAAAACCTCCGAAATCGAGGGCGAGATCCTCAACCGCGACAGCGTCCAATCGTCACTGCGCCATCAGCTTGGGCTGGGAGCAGAAAGGCCGGGCATTACACCGGCTGAACGCGGCATCGCGGAAATGATGGTCGATCTCTACCGCAGCTTTGCGGACGCACTTACCGACAAGACGATGTTCGACTGGCACCGCATGTTGCTGAGCGGCGATACATCCATCCAGGTTATTGGCGGCTACCGGACGCACACCGAAGCAATGCAAGTCGTCTCCGGCCCGATCCATAAACCCACGGTGGATTTCGAGGCTCCGCCGTCCAGCCACGTGCCGGACGAGATGAAGCAGTTCGTCACTTGGTTCAACGATACTGCCCCCCGAGGCAAGGCGCCGTTGTCGCCGCTGACGCGCGCCGGTATTGCCCATCTGTACTTCGTGTGTATTCACCCGTTCGAAGACGGCAACGGCCGCATCGGCCGTGCCCTCGCGGAAAAATCCCTCGCGCAAAATCTTGGTCAATCCAGCCTGATTATGCTCGCCTATACGATTGAGCGGAAGCGTAACGATTATTACGCCTCATTGGAGCGCAACAACAAAGAGACCAAGATCACAAACTGGCTCGAATATTTTGCGAACACGATTCTGGAGGCCCAGAACAACACCATCAAGCGTGTCGATTTCTACGTCGCCAAGGCCAGGTTCTACGAGAAGCATCGCGGCACGCTCAACGAGCGTCAGGAGAAAGTCATCGCCCGGATATTCCGCGAAGGCATCGATGGCTTCAAGGGAGGCTTGAGTGCAGAGAACTATATCAGCATAACCGGAACGTCCCGTGCTACCGCGACAAGAGATTTGCAGGACCTAGTCGAGAAGGGCGCATTGACCAGGACCGGAGAGCTGCGTCACACCCGGTATCACCTTGATTTGACCAAGCCGTAGTGAAACTGCGGCCAGACTCGACGGTGATAGCGGCAGACTTGATGATCTTGTCCCACTGCGTTGGTTCCTCGTCGATAAACGTCGGCTACATTGGGGTAGCGGTCTCGGAAGTATCGACGACCATTGATGAGCCGTACGATGAAGCAGGCACGCAGCACGGTTTGTCCGTTTCAAGCGATAAGACCGCCGAATGCACGATTGTGAAAGAGAGGCCGTGGTCAGATCGAACGTCGAGCGTTAGTTTGCAAGCCGCTGAGGTATGGCAATGAGCGACGAAGGGTGGCGTTTCCGGAGCGGTGGTGAAATTGGATCTGGTAAGCATGATTCCATTGGTGGGCCCGGCAGGACTCGAACCTGCAACCAGACCGTTATGAGCGGCGGGAAATCGAACAGGTTCGTTGATTTTGCTGTGCTTTTATTCGATTTTGGTCGCGTTCGTTGCGTTTCGATCAGGTCGTTTCTGGTGCGAAACTGGTGCGGTGACTCCTCGCTCGTGGTGAGGAGCCGAGATTGGCATCCATAAATCTCTCGCTGGCTTCTCATGAGTGACGCAGCTGACTCTTAATCAGCGGCTCTTTCGGAATTTCTCCTGCCCGCGATGGTCTGGCAGTAGTCAACAGCGGTCGAGTAACGGGCAGCTGTGTACGTCTGCTCGCGCCTAATCTACACTCTACGCGCTGATAGTGGGAGAAACGGCAGCGCCTTCTTGTTCGGTCGGTGTGTGAGCGGCCCGAGACATAGGTGACATTTCGTACCGGACATGGGAAAGGCGGTAGCGCTCCCCTGACTCGAACCCCCGACACGTCTCAGGATGGCCGTTGGTTCGCAGTCGCCGTTCTGGCAAAACTGACCGCCTCCAGCCCATGGATGAGAGGGGTGAGGGCGTCGACCTGGGTGCTTCTCCCAATTCGGACATGCGGGAAAAGCCATTGCGGTTCAATCGCGCTTCGAGCTGCCTTTTGTCCGAATGGGCCTTGAAAGTATTCAGCCGCCGAAACTCTTCCAAGCTGAATACGAGGGTTCGATTCCCTTCACCCGCTCCAAACCAATGTCTCGTCGCTTGAGGGCTCCGGGGCCAAAAAACGTCAGCCCGTTTGGATGAACTTCGCCCAGGGGCCAAAATCGTCGGCGTTGGCCAGCCGTCCGATCTTGCCGATCTCGCGCCACAGCGCCCTGGCACAATGGCACATTGAAAGC
>NZ_JBAVNZ010000404.1:0-2940 GCF_049691595.1 Bradyrhizobium sp. | reverse complement strand
GGATGGGACTGTGTCCGCGCCACCATGCCGGAAGCCGAAATCGGCGACCTGATCGTGGAGCTGCGCTCGGCCACCGCCGGCGCTGGCGGTTTCACCCGGCAGTTCGACCGCATGGCCGAGGTCACCGGCCGCGCCGCCGACCAGATCATCGCCGCGCATCGGGCGGCGGCGTAAAGATAGCGGGAATCATGACCTTCCGGTGGAGGGTCGTGATGATTGGCAATGCAGGCGGAGGTAACTTGCGCACGATGATCGGTGCGGAGGACGGTATTGGTGGCTACCATTACCGCGAAGCGGCGGGATTGACAGCGACCGCCGCTTGTCCGATCTGAGCGCGATGACCACCGCAACCAAAGCCCGCGCCGCCTGCCTGATCGGATGGCCGGCCGCGCATTCGCGCTCGCCGCTGATCCATCATTACTGGCTGCGGACATCAGGCATCGAGGGCGGCTACAATATCGAGGCGGTACCGCCGGAGGGATTTGCCGAGTTCGTCACGCATTTGTCGGCCCATGGCTTCGTCGGCGCCAACGTCACCATTCCGCACAAGGAGCGCGCGCTGGCGCTGTCGACGCCGGATGCGCGCGCCCGCGCGGTCGGCGCCGCCAATACGCTGTGGTACGAGAGCGGCGAACTGCGCTCGACCAATACCGACGTCGAAGGTTTTATCGACAATCTTGACGCCTGCGCGCCCGGATGGGACCAGACGGCCGAGGCGCTGGTGCTCGGCGCCGGAGGCGCGGCGCGCGCGGTCGTGTTCGGGCTGCTCGAGCGCGGCATTGCGCGCGTGCATGTCGTCAACCGGACCCCGGAGCGGGCCCGGCTGCTCGCGGATCAATTCGGCGCGCGCGTTCAGCCGGCGCCATGGCAGGCGATCGCTGAACTGTTGCCGCGCGCGGGATTGCTGGTGAATACGACGTCGCTCGGCATGCTCGGCCAGCCCGCGCTCGAACTTGATGTCAGCCGGCTTGCCGCCGACGCCGTGGTCGCAGACCTCGTCTATGTGCCGCTCGAAACGCCGCTGCTGGCGGCAGCGCGGGCGCGCGGGCTGAAGACCGCCGATGGGCTCGGCATGTTGCTGCATCAGGCGGTGCGCGGCTTCGAATTGTGGTTCGGACAGCGTCCGCAAGTGACGGCGGAACTTCGTGCTTTGATCGAAGCCGATCTCACAAAGGTTTGAACCGGAATATCGGTTCGGCACCGGTGTCCATTGTTAGGTGGTGCCCACCGGAGATCGATTCATGCCCGCTCGCCATTCCCAATTCATTCGCCCGCTGTTCGCCGTCGCGATGGTTGCGGCCTCGTCGTTCTGCGCAATCGCCCAGCAGCCGCCGACACCGTCGCGGGTCCGCGGCACCATCGAAGGCGTCGATGGCGACGTGCTGGCCGTCAAGTCGCGCAGCGGCGAGGACGTCAAGCTGCGCATGACCGGCGACATCCGGGTGGTCGGAATCATCAAGATCGCGCTGTCCGACATCAAGGTCGGCTCGTTCATCGGCACCACCACGGTGCCGGGACCGGACGGCAGCCAGAACGCGGTCGAGGTGCATGTATTTCCGGAAGAGATGCGCGGCACTGGCGAGGGCTCGCGTCCCTACGATCTGCGCCCCAACAGCACCATGACCAATGCGACGGTGGACCAGTCTGTCGTCGGCAATGACGGCCACACGCTGCTGATCAAATACAAGGACGGCGAAAAGAAGGTCCTGGTCTCGCCCGAAACGCCGGTCGTGACGTACGTTCCGGCCGACAGATCCGATCTCAAGCCGGGCGCCAGGATCATCGCCTTCATGAAAAAGCTGCCGGACGGTTCGCTCGAGACCAACCGCGTCAGCGTCGGCCGCGACGGGCTGACGCCGCCGATGTGAGGGCGGCGGGGCGCGGCGCCACGGAATAGCCTCAGCGTTGTGGTGTTTCGAACTTCAATCGAAAAAGCCCGGGAGGAGTACGGACCATGCCGAAGATTTCTTCGCTGATACCCCGCGTCGTGGCGTCGCTGGCGCTCGCAGCCGTGCTGGGAAGCTCTGCCTTCGCGCAGCAACCGCCGACGGTTCGGATTCGCGGCACCATCGAGGCCGTCGATGGCGCCATGCTGTCGATCAAATCGCGCGATGGAGCCGACATCAAGGTCCGCATGACCGACAATGTCGCGGTGTTCGGCGTCGCCAGGACCGAAATGTCGGAGATCAAGCAGGGTTCCTATATCGGCGTCTCCGCGATGCCCGAGCCCGACGGCACCCAGAAGGCGCTTGCGGTGCACATCTTCCCGGAAAACCAGCGCGGCGCGGCCGAAGGATTCCGGCCCTGGGACCTCCGCGCCAACTCGACCATGACCAATGCCACCGTCGCCGAGACCGTGAAGGGCACCGACGGCCAGAATATCCTGGTCAAGTACAAGGACGGTGAAAAGAAAGTCGTGGTGCCGCCGGACACGCCGATCGTCACCTTCGTCGCCGGTGACAAATCCGAACTCAAGCCCGGCGCCAAGATCATCATCTTCGGCGCGGTGAAGAAGGACGACGGCACCCTGGAAGCGGGCCGCGTCAATGTCGGCCGCGACGGCATCACCCCGCCGATGTGACCTTGCTTTCTTCCCCTCTCCCCTTGTGGGAGAGGGCGGATCGCATCGACCGATGCGAGACGGGTGAGGGGTATGTCTCCGCGGATAGAGACCCCTCATCCGGCGCTGCGCGCCACCTTCTCCCACAAGGGGAGAAGGAAGAGAGGAAGCGGCGGCAACGCTTTGATACTTGCTAAACCGCGATCACCCGGTCGTCGATCTCGGCGATGGTGTTGACCCCGCACAGCCCCATGGTCGTGGTCAGCTCCCTGGCGATCACATCGATCGCCTTGGCGACGCCGGCTTGTCCGGCGGCCCCTAACCCGTAGACATAGGCGCGGCCGATCATGCAGGATTTGGCGCCGAGCCCAAGCGCGCGC
>NZ_JBAVNZ010000403.1:0-1931 GCF_049691595.1 Bradyrhizobium sp. | reverse complement strand
AGCCCGACCTTGTCGGCGAGTTCCTGCATGGTCATGCGGCCGTCGGATTGCAGCAGGCCGAGGATCTTGCGGTCGATGGCGTCCAGGGCGGGCATTGGGATAAACTCATGCAAATGGGCGAGAGAGTGGTAATTTATCCCAAAATCTGGCGGTATGTCGCGAGTATTTGAGATTTCTGGCAATGGCAGGTCCGCTAAAATCGGCGCATTGCCCAATCGTGCCCGGAGCATTGCCATGCCGATCGAGCCCGCACGCCTCGAACTATTGTCCGCACTGGCCCGCAAGGTGCTGTGGCTGTCGTCCTGGACCATCCACCACGCCAACCATATCCGCCCCAATGCCGATGGCCTGAAGGTCGGCGGCCACCAGGCCTCGTCGGCGTCGCTCGCCAACATCATGTCGGCGCTGTATTTCGCGGTGCTGCAGCCGCAGGACCGCGTCGCGGTCAAGCCACATGCGAGCCCGGTGTTCCACGCCATCCAGTATCTGTTCGGGCATCAGACCCGCGACCGGCTGGAAAATTTCCGCGGTTTCAAGGGCGCGCAATCCTATCCGTCGCGCACCAAGGATGCCGACGATGTCGATTTTTCCACCGGCTCGGTCGGCCTCGGCGTCGCCCAGACCCTGTTCTCCTCGCTGGTGCAGGATTACGTGAAGGCACATGGCTGGATGAAGGAGCGTCCCGAGGGGCGGATGATCGCGCTGGTCGGCGACGCCGAAATGGACGAGGGCAATATCTTCGAGGCGCTGCTGGAAGGCTGGAAGCACGGCCTGCGCAACACCTGGTGGGTCGTCGATTACAACCGCCAGAGCCTTGATGCCGTGGTGCGCGAGGGGTTGTGGGAAAAATTCGAATCCATGTTCCGCAATTTCGGCTGGGACGTGGTGATCGTGAAATATGGAAAGCTGATGCAGGCGGCGTTCGCGGAAGCCGGCGGCGACGCCTTGAAGCGATGGATCGACGCCTGCCCCAACCAGATGTACGCCGCGCTGTGCTTCCAGGGCGGCGCGGCGTTCCGAAAGCATCTGCGCGACGAGATCGGCGATCAGGGGCCGGTGTCACGACTGATTGAAAGGCGCAGCGACGACGAATTGCTGGCGCTGATGTCCAATTTGGGCGGACATGACATGGCCAGCATGTGCGAGGCGTTCGAGGCGATCGATCACGACCGGCCGGTCTGCTTCATCGCCTACACCATCAAGGGCGTCGGCCTGCCGATGCAGGGCCACAAGGACAACCACGCCGGCCTGATGACGATGGCGCAGATGGAAAAGTGGCGCGCGGCGCAGAACATCCGCCCCGGTCATGAGTGGGAGAGGTTCGAGGGATTGCCGCAGGACCCCGCGAAGCTCGAGGCCTTCCTGGCGGCGGCGCCGTTCAACCGCGACGGCCGCCGGCGCCTGACCGCGCCGGTCATCGAGGTGCCCCAGCACTTGCCGTTCAAGCCGGCGGCGCAGATGTCGACCCAGCAGGGTTTTGGGCTCGTGCTCCATGAACTCGCCCGCGGCGACAGCGAACTGGCGGCGCGGATCGTCACCGCGTCGCCCGATGTCACCGTCTCGACCAATCTCGGCGCCTGGGTCAACCGCCGCGGGCTGTTCGCGAAGGCGGAAAATGCCGACCTGTTCCGGCAGGAAAAAATCCCGTCGACCTTCAACTGGGATTTTTCGCCGCGGGGACAGCACATCGAGCTCGGCATCGCCGAGATGAACCTGTTCATCCTGATGTCGGCGCTGGGGCTGTCGCATGCGATCAACGGCGAACGGCTGCTGCCGGTCGGAACGCTGTACGATCCCTTCATCGAGCGCGGCCTCGATGCGCTGAACTATGCCTGCTATCAGGATGCGCGTTTCATGGTGGCGGCGACGCCCTCCGGCATCACGCTGGCGCCGGAGGGCGGCGCGCACCAGTCGATCGCGACGCCTTTGAT
>NZ_JBAVNZ010000402.1:0-2218 GCF_049691595.1 Bradyrhizobium sp. | reverse complement strand
CCTCCAAACCGTTCTCGAAGAACCGTGACGGTTTCGTCATGGCCGAAGGCGCCGGTACGCTGGTGCTCGAAAGCTACGAGGCCGCCGTCGCCCGCGGTGCGACGATCCTCGGCGTCGTGGCCGGCTGCGGTGAATTGACCGACTCGTTCCACCGCACCCGCTCGAGCCCCGACGGCAAGCCGATCATCGGCTGCGTGCGCAAGACGCTGGCCGACGCCGGCCTGACACCCGAGCAGATCGACTACATCAACGCCCACGGCACCTCGACGCCGGAAAACGACAAGATGGAATATCTCGCGATCTCCACCGTGTTCGGCGACCGCGCCAGGCAAATTCCGGTATCGTCGAACAAGTCGATGGTCGGCCACACCATTTCGGCGGCCGGCGCGGTCGAGGCGATCTTCTCGCTGCTGACCCTCGAACATCAGCGGATTCCGCCGACCATCAATTACGAGGTGCCGGACCCGGCGATCCCGTTCGACGTGGTTCCGAACAAGGCCCGCGACGCCCGCGTCACCGCCGTGATGTCCAACTCGTTCGGTTTCGGCGGGCAGAATGCCTCGCTGATCCTGACGCGCGAGCCGATGTAGCAAGCCCAGCGCCTGTCACGATGAACCGCCTGCTCCTCCGCACCAGGGCGCGCGTCCGCGACGCCGCCAAGCCGCTGACCGAGGCCGCCGTCGGCGCGCTGACGGTCGGCCTGTTGCGGGCCACGCGCTATTTCGATCCGATCAAGACCGCCAATTTCTTCGGCCGCGTCACCCGCTTGATTGGCCCCAGGCTGCGCGAGGACCGAATCGGCCGCGACAATCTGAAGGCCGCCTTCCCGGAAAAATCCCCCGAAGCGATCGAGACCATTTTGGCCGGCGTCTGGGACAATCTCGGCCGCATCGGCGCCGAGTTCGCCCATCTCGACCATGTCTGGGACTATGATACCGACCACCCCGAACAGAGCCGCGTCGAGATCGAGCAGCGAACCCACGAATTGTTCGCCCGGCTTCGGCTCGACGGCAAGCCGGCGCTGATCTTTGCAAGCCATCTCGGCAATTGGGAACTGCCGGCGCTCGCCGCGGTCGCGCACGGGCTCGATGCCGCGATCCTGTACCGGCGGCCGAACATCGAGTCCGTCGATCGCGCCATCGAGCGGATGCGCGCGGTCAAGATGGGTACGCTGATCCCGGCCGGCCGCGACGCGCCGCTGAAACTCGCCGAGGCGCTACGGCAGGGCCAGCACGTCGCCATGCTGGTCGACCAGTATCTGACCGGCGGCGTCGAGGTCAGCTTCTTCGGCCGCAAGACCAGGGCGAACCCGATGCTTGCCCGCCTGCTGCGACAGGTCGAATGCCCAATTCACGGCGTGCGCATCATCCGCCTGCCCAACCATCGCTTCCGCGCCGAACTATCCGAGGAAGTGAAGCCGGTACGCGATGCCTCCGGGCAAATCGATATTGCGGGAACGATGCAGGCGGTCACCACGGTGATCGAGGGCTGGATCCGCGAATATCCGGAGCAATGGCTGTGGCTGCATCGCCGCTGGCGGTAGGCGCAGGACGGCGGCCTCGGATCGTATTCGATCAATAGCTGGGTCCGCCTCAAAACATGGAAAACAACCCCATGCAAAGGAGCAGTCGCTGGCATAATGCTTTGTGCGATGGCGCGATAACATTTGACACGTCGGGCAAATCAGCGGCACTCCTCCAGCATCACGCGACCCGCAAGACACGCGATAATGTCCTCGTGCGTGACACCGGGGTAATTCGTGAGAATATCCCGCTCATGGCTATGGCTGCATCGCCGCTGGCGGTAGGCGCACCGCAAATTGGCGTGTCACGCCTATTTCCCTGGTGGCCGCATGCGGACACGTCCTGGCTCGATAACCGAGAAATGACCGGCCCAGTCGTCACGCGTCATTATCACGTCGGCAAGCTGCAGTCGGACGTCATTGGGCCGCGGCGCGGGTACGCGCAGCAAGATAACTCCGCACGTCGCCGGAAGCACCGATGCCTTGGCCAGTTCACCGAAATCCTTGTCGAAGGTAAGCAGAACGCGCTCATCGCGAGCAGCCAACGTGAGCACCTCCGGATCGCTGCTGCCTGGGGCTGCCGTTCTAATCCAAACGACGTCGTTACCGGCCGCTCTGAGGGCCACCACCGCCGCGCCGGGAAAATTCTCATCAGCCAGGAAGCGCATATCAGGCCGCGCTCGGGTAGACTTTCTC
>NZ_JBAVNZ010000401.1:0-4236 GCF_049691595.1 Bradyrhizobium sp. | reverse complement strand
GCGCGCAGGCGGCGACCAGCAACGATGCGGCGATGAACGCGCGCGGCGCGGTTCGGAATAAGGCTGGGATGATGTCCCTCATCACCTCAGAGCGATATCGTTAATTTGCGTTAAGGTCTAGGGCAGGAGGGCCGCAGAGGTAAATTGAGCGCGGCGCGCTCCGGGCCTGAAAATTTTCGCTGAACTTCAAGCAGTTCCGCCGGACCTATGGCTCCAGCGCGATCGCATGCACGTGGCGGCCGTAATCCGGCTCGCCACGATGCACGGAGCGGCGGTAGCTGTAGAAGCGCTCGTCGGAATAGGTATCGATGCCGGTATCGTCGATCATCAAAATGCCGGCATTTTCCAGCCGCATCCGGATGAAGCCGGCGAGATCGAACATCGCATGACCGTCGCGGGCGCCGGGCAGGAAGAACAGGGCGTTCTCCGCGTCCGCGTCCAGGAAGCGTTCGACGAATTCACGGCCCACTTCATAAGAGTGCTGGCGGATCAGGGGACCGATCGCGGCCACGATGCCGTTGCGGTCGGCGCCGAGGTTTTCCATCGCCTCCACGGTCGATTCCAGCACGCCTGTGAGCGCGCCCTTCCAGCCGGCATGGGCCGCGCCGATCACCCGCGCATTGGGATCGACCAGCAAGATCGGCCCGCAATCGGCGGCGGTGATGCCGATCGCAATGCCTTCGGTGCGGGTCACGATGGCGTCGGCGCGCGGCCGCGCGCTTGGCCATGGCCCGGTTGCCACCACGGCATCCGGCGAATGGATCTGATGCACCCCGAGAAGATGCGTGGGCGCAACCCCCATCTCCTGCGCCATCCGGTGGCGATTTTCCGCGACATGGGCCGGGTCGTCGTTGGAGCCGATGCCGCCATTGAGCCCGGCATAGATGCCGCCGGACACGCCGCCCTCGCGTGAGAAGAAGGCATGACGCAGGCCGGGAATGGCCGACAGCAGCGGCGATCGCAGGGTCATGATGGCGTGGCGTCCGGCGGCTCGTCGCTCAGGCCCGCGATCGCGGTGAGCCGCTGATCCGTGATCGCCAGCACCTTGAACATCGAGCCCATGCCGCCGCGGCCGCTATCGGTCAGGCGTTTCAGCGCGCCGGAAATATCTTCGGATACCTCGTGCGAGGCCTTCGCCATCAGGGTGACCGCGCGCGTCTCGATCCCGAGCCGCTTGAGAAAATCGCCCTGCGACACCGGCCCATGGACGCGCGCGCCGAGGTCCTCGGCGGCGCGCGCCAGCGCCTGAAAATCGACATGCGCGGTGACGTCGGTCTGGCCGGGATTCTTCAGGGGGTCGGCAAAGCTGTGGCGGGCGATGGCCTGAAAGGTATCGCCGGCATCACTGCGCATATGCCCGTAGTCGATGATCAGCGCCGCGCCGTCCTGGTCGCGGATGCGGGACGCGATCTTCATGATCTCGGCATCGGACCGCCATTCGAACACCGCCCCGACCGGAGCCGCGCGCACCAGCGGCGGCACCAGCAGCCCGAAGCGCGGGGTGGGTTCGGGCGCGGCGCCAAACACCAGCTTGCCGTCGGCGTCGATTTCGACCGTGCGCTCATGCCAGCCGGTCTCGCGCTTCACCGCCTGATGGATCGGCAGCACGTCGAAATATTCATTGGCGAGGATCACCGCCGGGCCTTTCGGCACCTGGTCGATACTGTCATGCCCGACGATGTCGCGGCTGCCCGACAGCGTCGCCCGCTGCTTGTCGCGCAGCACCGGATTGATCTCGACCAGATGGACGCTGAGCGACTGATAAAGCGGCGGCAGCACGCGCAGCGCGCGAAGCGCGTCCGCCATCATGGTGCCGCGGCCGGGTCCGAGCTCGACCAGCCGCAGCGATGGCGGCGACCCGATCGCCTTCCAGATCGAGGCCGCCCACAGCCCGAGCAGTTCGCCGAACATCTGGCTGACTTCGGGCGCGGTGGTGAAATCGCCTTCGCGGCCGAGCGGATCGCGCGACACGTAATAGCCGTGCTCGGGATGCGTCAGGCACAGTTCCATGTATCGCCAGACCGGCATCGGGCCGGACGATTTGATCAGATTCTGGATCTCCGACTGCAGCGGCGAAAATTCGGTCACGGCCTGCCTTGGATCGACTCGGACAATGGCTTTCGGTGCCTCACGGCACCGAACCGGGTATGGGCGTCGGAAATGGACGACGCCAGGCCATCACAACAATAATAGCGCCTGCAACGATCATGGGCACCGACAACAGCATACCCATGGTCAGGCCGCCCCACAAAAATCCAAGCTGCGGGTCCGGCTCCCGGAACAATTCCCCGGCGATGCGGGCAAGACCGTAGATCGCGATGAAGCTGCCGAGAACGAGGCCCGGCCGCTTCAACGCGCCCATCCGTACCATCAACGTCAATACCGTGAACAGCAGGATGCCCTCGAGCCCGGCCTCGTAGAGCTGGCTCGGATGGCGCGGTTCAGGTCCGCCATTGGGAAACACCATCGACCAGGGCAGGCTGGGGTCGGCGGCGCGGCCCCACAATTCGCTGTTGATGAAATTGGTCAAGCGGACCAGAAAGATGCCGATGGGAGCGACTGCGCAGGTAATGTCACCCAGTGACAAGATCGAAAGACCGCGTTTCCTGCAAAATCCGATCACCGCGACCACGCAGCCCAGAAAGCCACCATGGAACGACATGCCGCCTTTCCACAGCTCGACAATTTCGGCGGGGTGCTGGATGAAAAAATCCAGGTTGTAGAACAGCACGTAGCCGGTTCGGCCGCCTATTATGATGCCGACCGTCACCCACAGGATGAAGTCGTCCATGTCGAGCAGCGTGATGGGCGACGGCCCGCCCCACCATTTTGAGTTTTTGATCAGCGCGCGCGCATAGATCCATCCGAGCACGATGCCGCCGATATAGGCCAGCGCATACCAGCGGATCGCGATCGGCCCGATCGAGATGGCGATCGGATCGAACACCGGGAAGGCGATGGTGAGGAAAGGCATCTAGTCCTGAACTTACGAAAGATTGCGGCGATAGAGCGCCAGCAGCCGTTCCCAGTGCCGCTCGGCGGCGTCGCGGTCGTAGACCGGGCGTTTCGGGAACGCAAAACCGTGATGGGTGCCGGGATAGATTTCGACCTCGTTGTTCGATCCCTTCATGCCCGTCTTCACCCTGTCGATGATTTCCCGCGGCGCGTAGATATCGGTCTCGGCACAGGCGAAATACAGTTCGGCTTTGGTCTTTGACGCGGCAAGATGCGGGCTGTCGGGCTGGTCGGTCGCGAGATGGGTGCCATAGACCGAGGCGGCGGCCTTGACGCGATCCTGAAAATGCGTCGCCGCGTTGATCGCGTAGCGCCCGCTCATGCAGTAGCCGACGGTGCCGACGATGTCCGCGCGCGCGGCAGGCTGCTTGTCGGCATAGGCGAGCAGCGCCCTGGTGTCCTCCATGACAAGTGGAATGTCGATCGAGTTCATGAATCCGAACATCCGCTTGCGCTCGGGCGCTTCCGGGTCCGGCGGTATCGGCCCGAGTTCCATCACGCCGGAGCGGTAATACATGTTGGGCAGCATCACGTAATAACCCGATGTGCCGAGCCGCCGCGCCATGTCGCGCAGTTCCTCGCGGATCGCCGGCGCGTCCATGTAGAAGATGATGACGGGAAACGGTCCGCCGCGTTCGGGATGGGTGATGAAGGTGGTGGTGTGGCCGTCTTTGGTGGGAATCTCGATCTGCTGGTCGATCATGGGCGTTTCTTCTCGTTTTCCGATTTCTTGATTTGGCTTGCGCGTTCAATACGATTGCAAGGAAACCGCGGCATGACAAGGCAAGCGGAGGCGGGATCGGCATTCCGGCCTTGAACCGCGCCGCGAGGATCGCCATTGTCTGGGGGTTCGACCCCACGCAAGCGAAAGCGGAGAGTTTCGAAAGATGACCCAGACCAGCAACCGGTTTTTCGACGAGATCGGCCGCCTGATGAACGACGCCGCCGGCGCCGCCCAAGGCGTCAAGCGCGAGGTCGATGCGGTGGTGCGCCATCAGGCCGAAAAAATCCTGCGCGACCTCGATATCGTCAAGCGCGAGGAGTTCGAGGCGGTCAAGGACATGGCGCGGCTGGCGCGCGAGGAAAACGAGGCGCTGAAGGCGCGGATCGTGGCGCTGGAGGCGAAACTCGGGGTTTCGCCGGCGGCGCCGGATGTCAGCAGCCTGAAGACGGACGGGTAGGGCGCGCCCTCGGGCTTACCCTCCCCTGGAGGGGGAGGGT
>NZ_JBAVNZ010000400.1:0-5825 GCF_049691595.1 Bradyrhizobium sp. | reverse complement strand
ACCCTCCCCCTCCAGGGGAGGGTGAAGTGAAGCGCAATCCTAAGGTGAGTGCCTCGCCTAAATCCCGCTCTCGCCCTCGTGCTGGAAGCCGAGATAGCTCGCGGCGACGCGCGCGTTGGCGGCGATGTCCCTGGCCGGTCCGGACAGGATGAATTCGCCGAGCTCCATTACATGGGCGCGGTCGGCGATCCGCAGCGCGGCCTGTGCGTTCTGCTCGACCAGCAGCACCGAGACGCCGGCGGCGCGCAGCTCGCCGATGGTGCGAAAAATATCGGCGACGATGATCGGGGCCAAGCCCAGGCTCGGCTCGTCCAGCATCAACAGTTTTGGGGCGCCCATCAGCGCGCGGCCCATCGCCAGCATTTGCTGCTCGCCGCCGGACAGCGTACCCGCCAGCTGCTTGCGCCGCTCCTTCAGCCGCGGAAACAGCGTGTAGACCCGCTCGAACGATCTTGCCCCGGTCGCCTTCGCAACCCGGAACGCGCCGAGCCGCAGATTGTCCTCGACATTCATGCTGGCGAACAGTTCGCGATGCTCCGGCACGAGGCTCAGGCCCGCGGCGACGCGGTCCTCGATGTCGAGCGGCGCCATGTCCGCGCCCGCGAAGGCGGCGCGGCCCTTCAGCGGCAAGATTCCCATGATGGCGTTGAGCAGGGTGGTCTTGCCGGCACCGTTGGCGCCGATGATGGTGACGATCTCGTTGTCGGCGACGTCGAGCGACACCGAACGCACGGCCTCGACCTTGCCGTAGGAGACATGCGCATCCGAGATCGAGAGCAGCGCGCTCATGCGGCCGCCCCGAGATAGGCCTTGATCACGTCCGGATTGGTCTTGATCGCCTCCGGCTTGCCTTCGGCGATCTTGGTGCCGAAATCGAGCACCACGATCCGGTCGGCCAGATTCATCACAAAGCCCATGTCGTGCTCGACCAGCAGCACCGACATGCCGCCGTCGCGCAACTGGCGCAACAGCGCCGCGAGCCGCGCCTTCTCCAGCTGCCGCAGTCCGGCGGCGGGCTCGTCGAGCAGCAGCAGCATCGGATCGACGCACAGCGCACGCGCGATCTCGACCACGCGCTGCTGGCCGAGCGACAGGCTTCCCGCGAGCTGGTCGATCTGGTCGGCGAGGCCGACGCGCGCGATCTGGCGCGCGGCCTCCGCCAGCAGTTTCGCCTCATCGGCGCGGTCGAGCCGCAACATGCTGGAGATCGCGCCGGCATGTCCGCGCAGATGCGCGCCGATCGCGACATTCTCCAGCACCGTCATGTCGGGCACCAGCTTGACGTGCTGAAAGGTGCGGGCGATGCCGAGCCTTGCGATTTGCCGCGGCGGTGCATTGTCGACGTTCGTGCCGAGCGCGGAAATCCTGCCGCCGGTCGCGGTCAGCACGCCCGTAATCAGGTTGAAGGTCGTGCTCTTGCCGGCACCGTTCGGACCGATCAGGGCGACGATTTCGCGGGCATGGACTTCGAAAGAGACATCGTTGACGGCAATGACGCCGCCGAATTGCTTGCGCGCTTTATCGAGATGCAGGAGCACCGACGGCATCGCCGGAGATCGCAGGCGCGCCGGCAAGGCCAGGGATAGGTCGGGCTTGCTGCGGCCCGGCTTGAACGGCAATCGCGCCATCAGCCAGGGCCAGACACCGGTCGGGGCCAGTTGCAGCAACGCCACCAGCAGGATGCCGAACACGATGGTCTCTAACTGGCTCTGGCCGCCGAAGACATAGGGCAGATAGCTCTGCAGCACTTCCTTGAGGATCACCACGATGCCGGCGCCCAGCACCGCGCCCCAGACATAGCCGGCGCCGCCGACGACGGCGATGAAGAGATATTCGATGCCGGCCTGCGCGCCGAATGGCGTCGGGTTGGCGGCGCGCTGGAAATGCGCATAGAGCCAGCCGGACAGGCCGGCCAGCACCGCCGCATGGATGAACACCAGGAGTTTGGCGCGCGGGGTCTGCACGCCGAAGGCTTCGGCGGCGATATGCCCGCGCCGCAGCGCGCGGATCGCGCGGCCGGTGCGGGAGTCCAGCAGGTTCATGGTCAGCACCGCGGAGATCACGACCGCGATCCAGATCGCGAAATAGATCGTGCCGGGATCGATCATCTTCAGCGAACCGATCGACAGCGGCGGAATGCCGGAGATGCCGTCGTTGCGGCCGAGGAATTCGAGCTTGCTGAACAGATAAAACAACCCGATGCCCCAGGCGATGGTGCCGAGCGGCAGATAATGGCCGGACAGCCGCACCGTGACGATGCCGAGAGCGACCGCGGCGATGCCGCTGACCAGGAGCGAGATCGGCAGCGTCAGCCATGGCGACAGGCCATAGGCGGTGGTCAGCACGGCGGTGGTGTAGGCGCCGAAGCCGCAGAACGCCGCCTGGCCGAACGAGGTGAGGCCGCCGACGCCGGTGAGCAGCACGAGCCCCATCGCCACCAGCGCCGCGAGGCCGATATTGTCCAGCAGCACGATCCAGAACGGCGGCACGCCCGGGATGAACGGGATCGCCGCCATCAGGGCCGCGAAGATGATGAGAGGAAGCCGCTGCCTCATCGCGATCAATCCCTCTCTTCCTCGACCGCGGGTGCTGCAAGCGAGCGCAGCACCAGCACCGGGAGGATCAGCGTGAAGACGATGACCTCCTTGAAATTGCTGGCATAGAACGAGGAGAAGGCCTCCACCGTGCCGACCACAAGCGCCGCGATCGCGGTCAGGGGATAGCTCACCAGCCCGCCGATGATCGCGGCGATGAAGCCCTTCAGCCCGATCAGGAAGCCGGTGTCGTAATAAAGCGTCGTGATCGGCACGATCAGGATTCCCGAGATCGCCCCGATCACGGAGGCGAGCAGGAACGCGATCTGTCCGGACAGCGTGGTGCGGATGCCGACCAGGCGCGCGCCGAGGCGATTGACGGCGGTGGCGCGCAGCGCCTTGCCGGTCAGCGTGAAGCCGAACAACAGCCACAGGGCGATGATGAAGGTGACGGTCAGGCCGTAGACGGCGATGCCCTGGCCGGTGAAGCGAAGGGCGCCCACGGTGAACGCCGCGTTCGAGAGCGCAGGTCCGCGCAGGCCTTCGGCGCCGAAAAACACCAGCCCGAGGCCCTGCAGCGCAAGGTGGCAGCCGACCGAGGCGATCAGCAGCACCAGCACCGAGGTGTGGGCGATCGGCTGAAACGCGATACGATAGAGGAACAGGCCGATCGCCGCGACGATCAAAAGCGACAGCACGATATTGACCGCGATCGGGGTTGTGGGGCCGGCCAGCGCGTAAGTGAGGGCGAGAACAGCGACGGGGAAGACGATGTTGAGCGCGACCGCGCGCGCCGCCAGCCGCCGATGCAGCGATTTTCGCGCCCGGAACAGGTCGAGGCCGAACGCTACCAGTCCCATCGCCACCGCGAGCCGGGCGGTGCCCGGCACCTGGCCGGTTGCCAGCATGGCGTAGCTCAGCGCGCCATAGGTGACGAATTCGCCCTGCGGGATCAGGATCACGCGCGTGACGGCGAACACCAGCACCAGCGCAAGCCCGAGCAACGCATAGATCGCGCCGTTGGTGATGCCGTCCTGCAACAGGAACAGCATGATCGTGGTGTTCAAGACCGGGCGCCCCCCTCACGCGTCGAGCCGGTCACGACCTCATAGGGCCGTCCGGCCTTGCGATATCGGCGATTGAAACACGCCAATATTTGATATATTGAATAACAATTATCAATTATAATCTCAAGGCCTGCCCCCTGGCGGGACCTTATCTATCGGGATTGCGAGCCTCGAGCGATGACTGTTTCCAAGACCGCCGCCGACGCCGTCAAGCCTGCCCGGCCCAGGGAAAATCTCGGGGAGCCTGACGGCGCGGGCGAAGACAGCGCGCTGCGGTTGGGCGAATTGTCCGAATTGCTCGGCTATTCGCTGAAGCGCGCGCAACTGAAAGTGTTCGAGGATTTCCTGCGCTGTGTCGCGCCGCTGCAACTGACGCCGGCGCAGTTCTCGGTGTTGCTGCTGCTCGACAACAATCCCGGCCGCAACCAGACCGAGATCGCCAACACGCTCGGCATCCTCCGGCCCAATTTCGTGGCGATGCTTGATGGGCTGGAGAGCCGCGATTTCTGCGCGCGGATGCGCTCGACCAATGACCGCCGCTCCCACATTCTTGTGCTGACCGACAAGGGCAGGGCGGTGCTGGCGCGCGCCAAGAAGCTCGTCGCCGCCAAGCACGAGGCGCGGCTCAACGAACTGCTCGGGCCGGCCAATCGCGTGGCGCTGCTCGAGATGCTGGCGAAGATCGCACGGGAGTTTTGAGGGCACGCCGTCATTCCGGGGCGCGCGCTAGCGCGAACCCGGAATCTCGAGATTCCGGGTCTGGTCCTTTGGACCATCCCGGAATGACGGCCTATTTTGGGTGTCCTCACGCCTCGTCAACCAAAATCACCCTGATATCATTGACGTTGGTCAGCGTGGGTCCCGTGCGCAGCAAATCGCCGGTTGCGGCGAAGAAGGCGGTGGCGTCGTTGTTGTCCAGATAAGCCTGTGGGTCGAGGCCGAGCGATTTCATCTTCGCTAAGGTGGTTCGATCGACCATGGCGCCGGCGGGATCGCTGGCGCTGCCGGCGCCGCCGTCGGCGCCGTCGGTATCGCCGGCCAGCGCCGAGATGCCGGGCGTATCCCGGAGCAGCGCGGCAAGCGCGAGCGCGTATTCCTGGTTGGGGCCGCCGCGGCCATTGCCGCGCACGGTCACCGTGAGCTCGCCGCCGGACAGGATCGCGACGCGCCCGCCCTCGCTGCGCGCCTTGCGCGCGAGCCGTGCGTGATCGGCTGCGACCTCGCGGGCCTCGCCTTCGAGGTCGGCGCCGAGCTCGATGATGGCATAGCCCGCGTCCTTTGCGACCTTGATCGCGGCGTCGAGCGAGGCCCTTGGCCTGGCGATCAGTTCGAACTGCGCGCGGGCAAAGGCGGGATCGCCCGGCTTGCAGCTTTCGTTCCGCGGATCGTTCAGCGCGCGGTGGATGGCGTCGTCGACGTCCAGGCTGTGCTTCGAAACCAGCGCGCGCGCGTCGGCGAGCGTGGTCGGATCCGGCACCGTCGGGCCCGACGCGATCGCGGACGGATCGTCGTGGGGAACGTCCGATATTGCCAGCGTCACGATCTCGGCGCGGTGGCCGGCGCGCGCCAGCCGCCCGCCCTTGATTCGCGACAGATGCTTGCGGACGGTGTTGATCTCGCCGATCGGCGCGCCCGAGCGCAGCAGCGCCCGTGTCACCTGCTGCTTCTGCGCGAAGGAAATACCGTCGGCCGGTGCAATCCAGTTCGCCGAGCCGCCGCCGGACAACAGCACCAGCAGCAGATCGTCCGCGGTCGCCGCTTGCGCGAGCCGCAGCGTGTCGTCCGTGGCCTTCAGTCCGGCCTCGTCGGGCACCGGATGACCGGCCTCGACCACCTTGATGCACCGCGTCGGCACGCCATGGCCGTGGCGGGTGGTGGCGATGCCCGACAGCCGCGACGGCGCAAGTCCGAGCGCGTCGAGATAATGCCGTTCCGCGGCCGCCGCCATCGCGGCCGCGCCCTTGCCGGCGGCGAGACAGATCACCCGGCCGTTCGGCACCGGCCGCAAGTGTGCCGACAGCACGATGTCGGGATGCGCGGCGGCGACCGCCGCATCGAAGATCGCGCGCAACAGAGGGCGTCGGTCGGTCATGGCACTGCTTCCGCCTGCAAAGGCCCTTGTCGTTCGATGCGATTCCCTGACGCCGGTCAGCTCGCCGCCATCGACGTCGCCGAACCATTGCCGGCGCACGAACGACTTTGTCCTTGTCGGCCACATTGATAC
>NZ_JBAVNZ010000399.1:0-1938 GCF_049691595.1 Bradyrhizobium sp. | reverse complement strand
GGGAAAGCCGGGTGCCGGCTGGCACCCGCGGCCCCCTGTGCTGCACATTTTGCACAAGAATGCACAGGGGAATGACCACAGGTGGGCCGGGACAACCCGGCTTTCCCTGCGCAGTGGTTTACGGCTTACTTCGCGCTCTCCTCGGTGAACGGGCTTTCTTGCCACCGTCGCTCCGCGATATCCTCGCAAAGCTTGGCGCCAGCATCGGGGCGCCAGGACCACACGACTTCGCCGTCCGCGAGCCTCTTGCGTTCGTCGTGCGCAAGCGCCGCGTCCACCGCATCCCACCGCGCGTTCGTGACGTGCGCAACGCCCCTCTCATCGGGTGAGACGCGCGGATTTAGATCAGTGATTTGCCCGACGCCGAAAGCGGAATATTTTTGCGCGGAGGTCTGGACAGGTTTTGCTGATTTGCCCGTCGTGTTGTTTTGCCGCATGTGGCGCAGGCAGATTTGACTTGCGCGCGAAGCGAAGCAGCGGGCAGGGCGTAGGATGGGTTGAGCGCTTCGCGAAACCCATCATCTTCGCAAAACTGCAATTGATGGGTATCGCTTTCGCTCCACCCATCCTACGCGCTGATTGATGAGGGCGGATGACGCTAATCCGCCCCGAAACGCTGGTGCAACTCCGGTCCGGGGTCTATATTGCAGCTTCGATCGCGTTGAACGGAGATACCCGATGGGATCGTTGAAGAGCGGACCGGCGACCAAGGCCGAGATTGTCAGCGACCCAACCGTGATGAGCGGCGATCCAGTGGTGAAGGGAACGCGCGTGCCGGCCGAAACCATCATCGCTTACTTGCGCGCGGGTCATACGCCGCGGGAGATTTTCGAAGATTACCCAAGCCTGCCGATCGATGGGATCGACGCTGTGATCCGCTGGGCGGAGGCGACCTACGGCGCAGAATGGCGCTCCTCGGAGCTATCGGCAAGCGGGCATTGAACCAACGCTTCCTGATCGATGAATGCTTGAGCGGCGCATTGGTCGCGGTAGCCAAAGCGCAGGGGTACCCGGCCGATTACGTCACCCATCTTGGGAAGGCCGGTTGGCAGGACTGGAATCTGGTCCGCTTCGCTGTGGCAAACGACTACATCATCGTTACCGACAATCGCAAAGATTTCCTGAGAGAATGCCGGGTGAGGTCACCCATGCCGGTCGCAGCCCGTCCTATTTGGTGTCGGAAAGGCTATTCAAGGACATGATGTCTTCCTACCGACGAGCTATCCCGGTCGAGGCGCTGAGCGATGGCGACGTTGCGTTGATCGAACAGGCTGAGGTCCAGACCGACGATCCCTACGACCTCGAGGACATCGCGGACATCGAAGACGCTCCTTCGCCGTCGCGCTAAGTCCGTCAGGCCGAGGCATGCATATCCCGGATGAACCGCCGATCGGCAACCTCGTCGCCTATGAGTATCTCTGGCTTTCCCAGGAAAAGGCGCGCGAAGATGGCGCAAAAGTTTATCCGGTAGCGGTGATCTTTGCGAAGAAGTTCATTGCGTCGGTGACACTCGCCTATGCGGTCGGCATATCGCACAAGCCGCCTGACTTTTCCGAAATGGGCTTTCCCTGTTGTGAAATTGCGTTGTACCATCAGTGCAACCTGTCATTAGATTGTTATTGTTGATTGAGGAGGTAAGCATGGAATGGGACCGTCTACTATCGCGCGACAGGCTTGGTAGAGAAAACGAAGGCCCGCAACATAGACCGGGTCGTTCAGAGTTTGACTCTGACGTTGGGCGTCTCACTTTTTCAGGCACGTTCCGTCGATTGGGACGCAAGACACAAGTCCATCCGCTAGCGCCGAACGATCACGTGCACACCCGCCTCACCCACAGTATGGAGGTTGCGTATGTTGGGCGTGCGTTAGGCAAGGAACTGGGTCAGCGCATATTAGGCGATCTTCCAAGAGGTTATACGCCGGAGGATTTGGGAACGA
>NZ_JBAVNZ010000398.1:0-11973 GCF_049691595.1 Bradyrhizobium sp. | reverse complement strand
CGTCAAGCTAGCCGCTGCGGCAAACCACCATACGATAATAAACGACCGACTGGTCGCTGACGCCTGATGTGATGGATATTCACGTCCCGCCGGTCTCCTACCTGACCTGACGGCGATCGAATTGCCAAACCGGACGACGCGCATATGCCAGCCTATGTCGAGCTTCCGGGCAACTGGGTCGCCATCCGGGCGAGCGAAACGGCGGGTTGGGTGCGGCGGAGCTCCCGCTGTGTGGCCTGGCGATCCCGGTCTGATCGACCGTGGCCTCCGGATCATTCTTCCCGACCTGCATCCAGAGCCATGTCAGCGGGGGGCGCAGCCCTGCAAATCCGGGTTTGGCGTTGCGCCAGGGCTTCCGCTAAAAGGCTTTCAGGTCGCATTCTTGCGCGACCGACGTCGAATTTCGTCTGAAAAAACAAGAGGAAGCGCCTGAATGACCGCCAGACCGCAATTGCCGGAGCGCATGCCGCGCGCCCAGGGCGAACCGACCGCCCTCGCTGGTCTGCTGGTCATCGACTTCACCCGCGTCGTCGCAGGTCCCGCCTGCACGCAAACGCTCGCCGATTTTGGCGCCGAGGTCATCAAGATCGAGAATCCTGATGGCGGCGACGACACGCGCGCCTATGAGCACGCGGAAGTCGGCGGCGAGAGCGCAGCTTTTCTCAGCCTCAATCGCAACAAGCGCGGTATCGCGCTCGACTTCACTAATCCGGCAGCGATCGAGGTTGCGCGTGAGCTGATCGCCAAGGCAGACGTGGTGGTGGAGAACTTCTCCGGTGGTGTGATGAAGAAGTTTGGCCTCGATTATGCTTCGGTCGCACCGAACAACCCGCGCCTGGTGTATTGTTCGATCTCGGCCTATGGCCGCGAAGGGGCATTCGCGCTGCGCCCGGGCTTCGATCCGATCACGCAGGCCGAAAGCGGATTCATGTCGCTGAACGGCTTTCCGGACAGCCAGCCGGTGCGGACCGGTCCGCCGATCGTCGACATGGCGACGGGAATGTCGGCCTGCAATGCCATCCTGCTTGCGCTAATCGCCCGCGACAGGCTCGGCCGCGGCCAGCATGTCGAGGTCGCGCTGATCGACATCGCGGTGGCGATGACCGGCTTTTACGGCATGGCGTATCTGATCAGTGGCGCCAATCCCGGTCGTTTCGGAAATTCGCCGAACGGGTCGCCTACCGTCGGCGTCTACCAGGCGTCCGATGGGCCGCTCTACATGGCCTGCGCCAATGACCGGCTGTATCGCCGTCTGGTGACCGAGGTGCTCGAGCGGCCAGACCTCATCACCGATGCGGAATTCGCGACGCGAAAAGCGCGAACGGCCAACAAGGAAAAGCTGCGCGGCATTATTGCCGGCGTCTTTGCCAGCGACCGGCTGGAGAACTGGATGGCGAAGATGAAAAAGGCCAACATACCCGTTGGTTATCTTCGTACCGTCGAGGAAGGATTTAACGCGCCGGAAGTGCGCGATCGTCATCGCCTGAGCCGGATTCGGCATCCAACCGCGGGCTTTGTTCCCAACATCGAGACGCCGCTCAAGATGAGCCTCACCCCGACCATTGATCCCATTGCGGCGCCGCTGCTCGGGCAGCACACGCGTGAAGTGCTTCGAAAGACACTGGGCTACGACGACCGCCGCATCGCGGCGCTGGCCGAGGCGGGGGCGTTCGGAAAGACCGGGAATTGAGCGGCTGATATCGGCGGCGATCAGCACGGATTCGCGCAGGCCAATCCGCCGCTTTCTCCAAGCGGTAATCCGCGTCGGTTGCCCGGCGGCGGGGTACGCCGGAGCCTGTCATCGGGCCGCGCCTTGCGTGGACCCGCTGGGCCGCCCGGCGATTCGCCTGTAAACGCATACCGCCGGGTCTGGTCCTTTCGGACCATCCCCGGGGTGATGCGCCAAGACGTTCAGATTCGGCCGTTCAGTTCGGCTTGCTGCGCAGGTTGTTCCTTGACATACCTTCAACTTCGTCGGGCACGGCCCGATCGATCTCAAGGCGTGCCATTCGAAGTATCAAGGTAGCGGTTGTCAGGCCGAGACGTTCGGCCTCCTGCGCTGCGGTATCGACTTTCTGGGCCAAGCCTTCACGTTTACCTGGGTATGCCATTCCTGTTCCTCATCTAAGGTGCGAGATGAAAGATCCCACATATGTTGCAGAGCTGCAGAAGAGACTCGGAGCTCCATCGAGTGAAACCTTGGAGAGCCTGCGACTGTTGAAGGCCTTCCTTAAACTTTCGCCCGACCAGCGTTCCGAAATCGTCGAACTGGTCGAACGTTTGGCGACTAGTCCCGCGCCGAGCGGTTCATCCTTGTCTTGAAAACCTCGCTTCCCCCTTCAAGCGCCTCGTTTCAGTTGTGAATTGGATTAGCGGGCGGCCGCGTCGCGATTGCGTAGACGGCGCCGCCCTCTAGAGCTTCCGATTGATGAAGCGTGCCGGCCGGCAACAGGATGGTATCGCCGGCGCCGACGATGCGTTCGCCGCCGTCCCACACGAAGTTCAGCCTGCCGCTGATGATCATCAGGATCTCGTCCACGGGATGGGTGTGGAAATGATGCACCTTGCCGGCGGCGTCGCGCTGCAATTCGATGCTGCCCTGATCGGGGAGCAGATTCAGGATTGCCGGATCGATGGTGAACCCGGTTTTGGTACCGGCGATGATCCGGGTCATGCCGCCTTCTCCGTATTTGCGATCTGGGACTTGTTGTTTTGCGCGAGCTTGGCGAAGGGACAGCCCTCACCGGCACTGTTGTCGTCCTGCAGAAAGTACTGCTGATATTCACGGCCATCGCTGGCGCCATAGCGTCCGAGCAGCGGCGAGGGGCTGGTGTTGTCGTAGGGAATGAGCCGCTTGCGGACTTCCGCGAACGCGGCATTGGCCGCCTTCTCCGTGCCGAGAATTTTCTCGAACACCCACCGCGGCTGGAACGTCAGCATGAAGGCGCTCGAATGGCGGCTTTGCCGCATCACATGCGCGGGCGTCGTGCACACCACGAAGATCGGTTCGCCCGCGAACGAAAATTCCCACATCGGGTGGTCGATCTGCTCGGGGATCTGCTCTGGCCAAGGGCGCTTGTCCAATCGCGCGAGCTGGTCGAGCGTCAGCCACATCTTGCGGTAATAGGCGTCAAGCGTTTGCACCGGGCGAGGTCGGGTGAACACGATCAGCGATGTGTTGGGTCCGTACGATCGGGATTCGGAAACATATTGCGCAAGCTGTCCGCCAAGGACTTCGACGTCGTAGGGATCCAGGAACAGATAGCGCAACTGGTCCTGGCGATATCCGGCTACGCCGAAAACGCAGGGAAACGGTCTCGCCTCGCTGGTCATCTGCGCCTCGAACTCGGAGAACAGTACGCTCTGCCAGCTGCTCACCGAATGTGTCGACGCAACTTCCCCTTTTCGCAAAAACAAACGCTCCATGACGCCCCCCTTTACGTTTAACGCGACTGGTGAACTATCAATTTGCTCCGCATCAGCATCGGCCCGGCGATACCCGGCAGCGACATCAGCAGCAGAATTACGATCAGGGCGCCAAAGCCGGTATCGCCGACCGCAGCCGCTCCTCGCGCAGCGCCGGTTCCGGAAAATTGACTGACGGCAAGCATGGCGAATCCGATGATCGGCTGCGAGGCGCCCGCGAGGATTCCGGCGGCCGTTGTGTTCACAGACGCGCCGACGCCGATGAGGTCGGCAGTGTAAAGTCGCTTGGTGCATTTGAGCACGAGCGGCACAGTGCCGCCGGCGACAAGTCCGAGTACCGTGAATACGATGGTGACGTAGACCAGGCCGAACGCATGCGCGACCGGCGGCAGCAGCATCGCGATCAGGATCATCCGCAGCACGCAAATACGGATCAATGCGGTGTCGAGAGCCGCAGCCGCGCGATCGGCCGCATGGCCAAGAAAGATCGATCCGGCGGCGTTGCCGATCATGAAGGCGAGCAGGGGAGTGCCCGCCGCCGTCGGCGAGATATTGAAGAGATGCGCTACCATCGGAATGCCCCAGACGCCCGACAGCGTCGTCACCACGGCGAAATGGGACGCAAACGTCATGGCGCAACCCCAATTGGCGACGTGCGACAAGGACTGCCGGGCGGCGCCCAAAACGCTTCTCAGCGTCTTGTTGCTGCGCACCACCTGATCGGGTTTCAGTACAAGCGTCGCAAAGGTGAGGTTGGCCAGGCCGATGCAGGCGATCAGCAGAAAGCATGCGCGCCAGCCGAAGCCCGTCACCGCGGCCGCGAGCGGCGTTGTCGCGATGACGCCGCCGACATAGCCCGAAACCTGCGAAATGCCCGACATCACGCCGAACCGTTCGTCGGCGAAACTTTGCGCGACAAGCTTCAGGAGCACTGTGAAGACCAGCGCATCGCCGCAGGCGACGATCAGGCGCGCGGCAAAAACGTCGAGGAGGTTCGGCGCCAGCGCAAATGCGGCGCTGCCCAGCGAAGAGGCGGTCATGCTGAGCAGCGCCACCCGCTTGACGCCGTAGCGGTCGACCAGAACGCCCGCTGGAATCTGCATCAAGGTGTAGCCCCAGAAGTAACTGGAAGCCAGCATCGCTACGCCGGCGGCGTCGGTGCTGAAGTCGTGCATGAAACTCAGGCTGACCGATTGCGGCGATACACGCTGCAGGAATGCGATGGCGTAAGCGATCGCGACCGCCGCCCAGGCCAGATAGGCGCGATCGCCAAACCGGCGGGCGGCTCCGAACACCGCTTGTTGTTCCAGCACCGACATCACACCCTCGCGTAACCGACCGAAAACAGGGCATCCGCTGAATTCGGTATCATGCGGGACATCGCGGCATCGACCAGTGACGCTGCACCGCGATATGCCTGCCGATGGTGCTTAATGTGGCCGTAGGCGCCGCGCATGATCATGCCGGGCAGTTCGAGCGGCTTGCCCGGATAAAGCGACGAGCACATCTTGACGCAGGCCGCCTGCAGCGCGGGATCCTGGGCTTCGCCAAGCAGCGAGGGCGCCACCCTTTCACAAATCTTGGCGTTGGCCGCCCAAACGATAGGATTTCGCGTCCGCCATCCATAGAGCACGCTGCCGTCGCTCTTCCCGGCCGCGCCCGAACACTTCAGCACTTGAGAGGTGAAAAACCCGTAGAGACCGCGTCCCTGATGGGCCGGAAGCACCTCGGTGCCGCTGCGATAGATCGCCGGTTCGCCGGAGATCTGCAGCACCCGATACACCGAAAACGCGACCAGTCTGGAGCCGTCACACACCAGAATAAGGCTGTATTTGCTGTCGAAAGGGGAGGCGGCCGCCGTCCAGTGCGGCTCCGTCGCCCTCCAGTTGATGGCGATGATACCGTTCATCGCGTCCATCACCGGCTGCCGGTCGCAGGCACTGATACCGGACGCGTCCGGAAAACTGTAGACCGTATAGTCTGTCCAGGGCGACTCGATCGCCTGATATTGGCTGCCCAGACTTCGCGACGGCATGGCAGAACTCCGGCTGTCCATCGCAAGCTATACAGCCGAGCCTCGAATGGCTTAAAGGACAATATGCCCTCGAAATCTGCCAAATCCCGTCGTCCCGGACCGTGCATGGAAGCCGCCACACGGCGCATCGCGATCGTCGCTTTTCCAGGCGTGACCTTGCTCGACATCTCCGGCCCGGCGCAGGTGTTCGCGGAATTGGAGGCGATCGAACTGCCGGGTCCGGGCTATTCGCTGTCATATCTCTCGACCGAAGGCGGATTGATCCCCACCGACGTCGGAATGATGGTCGATACCGCGCCGATCTCAAGCATCCGGCCGCACCAGGTCGATACGCTGGTGATCCCCGGCGGCCCGGGCATCTGGGAGCTTCGCAATGACGAGCGGATGATGAAATGGACCGCGCAGGCGCTGCCGAAGGCGCGCCGTGTGGCCTCGGTGTGCCTCGGGGCTTTTGCGCTGGCATGGACCGGCGTGCTGGACGGGAAGCGCGCCGCGACCCATTGGCGTTATTGCCCGCGACTGCAGGACAGCTTTCCCAATATCCGCGTCGAGCCGAATGCGATCTTTGTCAAGGACGGGCGGGTCTGGTCATCTGCCGGAGTCAGCGCCGGGATCGACCTCGCGCTCGCCATGATCGAAGAAGACTTTGGCCATACCATCGCGCTCGACGTTGCGCGAAGGCTGGTGGTGTTTCTGAAGCGCCCGGGCGGCCAGAGCCAGTTCTCGACCGTGCTTGCGGCGCAGGCCTCCGACGTCGAAGGTCGCTTCAGCGCACTGCACGCCTGGATCATCGAAAACATCGCGACCGACCTCAGGGTAGAAACGCTTGCCGAAAAAGCCGGGATGACACCCCGGACCTTTGCACGCACCTATGCGAGCCGCACCGGGATGACGCCGGCGAGCGGCGTCGAGGCATTGCGCGTGGAAACGGCGCGCCTGTTGCTCGAAAGCAGGCAGATTGGCGGCGTCGTCGAAGTCGCCAGGCGTGTCGGCTTCGGCGACGACGAGCGCATGCGGCGCGCGTTCCTGCGGCACCTCGGCGTATCGCCCACCGAATACAGAAATCGCTTCTCGGGCGGTTAAGCGAAGTACCTTTGGGGGACGACACTTGCTTTCAATTGAGCAATTTCCCAGATTCATCAGCGTTCCTGCCGTCATGGCGGCGCTCGTGATCGCATCGCAAGTGTCCGCTGCGGGATTTTCCATTCCTCGCCGATCCACCTCGCGAGCGAATAGCAGCTCTCCGGTTCTGCGCGGTTATGCCCGTTCAAAGCGGTAGCTTTCCCCGTTTGTCTGCGGCTAGTGTGAGGCCAAAATGGGAGAGAAACACCATGAATGACGGGACCCCCATCCAGCCGGCGCCGAATGTCGAGCTCGGGGCCAGCGGCGAAGAATTCCAGAATCTCCACGAATTGGTGCGGAAAGCCCGCGCCCGCCTCAACCAGAATGCCTGGGATTATATCGTCGGCGCCTCGGAGACCGAGACCACCATGCGCCGCAACCGCATGGCACTCGACGAGATCGCATTCCGGCCACGCGTGCTGCGCAATGTCGCCCAGGTCGATGTGTCCGCCCAGTTATTCGACCGCAGGTTGCGCCTGCCGGTGATGATCGCGCCGGTAGGCGCGCTTGAGATCTTCGATCCCGCCGCCGGCGCGGCCGTCGCGCGCGGCGCAGGCAGGTTCGGCGCCGCGCACATGCTGAGTTCGGTGTCCGAGCCGGGGCTTGAGGATACCGCAAAGGCCGCGCCCGACGCGCTGCGCATCTTTCAGCTCTATGTGCGAGGTGACGATGCCTTCGTCGAGGACATCGTCAGTCGCACCATCGCCAACGGTTATTCCGCGTTTTGCTTGACCGTCGACACCGCCCATTACAGCCGGCGCGAGCGCGACATCGCCAAGCGCTATGTCCGCGAAAGCCGCATCCGCGCCACCGGGGGCGATTTCCAGAAGGGACTGGAGTGGCGGACCGTGAAATTGATCAAGGACAAGTTCAAGGTTCCGCTGGTGCTCAAAGGTATTGCTACCGCCGAGGACGCGGCGATCGCGCTGGATCATGGGGTGGATTGGATCTATGTGTCGAATCACGGCGGACGTCAGCTCGATCATGGCCGCGGCGCGATGCACGTCTTGCCCGAAATCGTCCAGGCGGTCGCGGGCCGGGCCAAGATCATGGTCGATGGCGCGTTCTGCCGCGGCACCGACATCGTCAAGGCGGTCGCCTCCGGCGCAGACCTCGTCGGCATCGGCCGCCTGCAATGCTGGGCGCTCGCCGCCGCCGGCGAAGCCGGCATCGTGCGGATGCTGGAACTGCTGGAAGACGAGGTGATCCGGTGCCTCGGGCTGCTCGGCGTCGCGAGCTTCGCCGAGCTCGACAAATCCTATCTGCACCCGGCGACGTCGACCAACCTGCCGAGCGTTTTCAGTGCGTTCCCGCTGCTGGATATCGAACCTTATCGATATTGAAGCGCGGGAGCGATCGCCGCCCCACCAATCAATAAGTGCAGACCAAGGCCGGATTTGTGCTAGCGTCCGCCGTCTATCTTGGAAGGGTGTGATCATGATTGAACCGAAACTGGAAGTGCCGGCCGAGCTGCGCGATCTGACCGAGAAAACCATTGATCAGGCCGAAAAGGCGTTTGGCATGTTTTTCGAGGCTGCCAGCAAATCGATGACGTCGATGCCGGGCGCGGGAACGGAGATCTCCAGGCAGGCGCTATCCTTCACCGAACAGAACATGAAGGCTGCGTTCGAGCATGCCCGAAAGCTCGTGCACGCGACCGATCTTCAGGAAGCGATGCGCATCCAGTCGGAATTCTTGCGCAGCCAGTTCACCAACGCTGGGGAACATATGAGGCAAATCTCCGGCGGCATCATGTCGGCCGCGAAGGACGCGACCAAGGGCAAGCTTTGAAGCCTTGCGCCGGCGTCGCCACGCGACACCGAATGCGACGAACGGATTTGCAAGCGGCGCCTGCCGGGTGATGGCGCTGACGGCGGCGAGCATGCCGCCCAGCTGACGGGACGGCCATGCCGATCGAACCGAAGCCGCCACTTGAGCCGGCCGCGCCCGGACCGAAGCCCCGCACGATGACGCCGAACGCGATTTGACATGTCGGGCAAATCAATATCTTCGCACAGCATCTGGCGCCGCCGGATCAACCCTCAACGCACGCTGACAAACGTGCCCCAGACAGCGGCAAGACCTGCGCCCACCAGAACGTAGAACGGATTTTCGCAGAACGTGCTGCCATAGCGGCACATGTCGGCGCCGAATGAACCGAGCTCATGATGCCCGGCGGCGTAGAACAGGCCCGACAAAACCGCGAGCGCAGCAGCAGCGAAATACATCGGCGCCTCCTTGCGATCCATTGACCGTGCCGCGTGATGCCTAATAGTCCCGTTCAAGCATGCGCGTGCTGAACCGTAACATTGGCGGGCTTGATGCATCGGGCGAATCAGATGCACACGGACATTATCGCACAACTCAAAAAGCCCGCGTCCGAAAATCCGTAGCGGGCTTTCCATTTCGGTCTTATCCGGAAAACCGTTTCATTCTGTCGAAGCGGCTTCATCGCATTTTCTGAAATTCGTTTGCTGCCGGCAAAGCGTTTGACACGTCGGGCAAATCACGGGCATAGCGACATCATCGAAGAAATCCCGAAGCCCGCGCCGAGCAATCCGTGGCGGGCCTTCTTGATCGGGAAGCCTGCCGAATCGGGCAGGACTGTGAAGCCCCTACCTCGGTGCTGCCGCATTTTCGGGGTGTCATGCATCTCGCGACGCAGCCGGGGAAATCGGGATGAAGAAAGCGTTTCTAGCCACAGTGATCGCAGGGTCGTTGATCTCGTTCGGCGCAAGCGCGCAGGAGCGTGCCGGGGATGCGGCCCTGGGCGCCGTATCGGGAGCCGTGGTTTTGGGACCCGTGGGCGCGGTGGCGGGTGCATTGATCGGTTATACTGCGGGGCCTTCGATCTCGCGCTCCTGGGGAGTCCGGCGGTCCACATCGTCCTCCCGGGCTCGACGCGCAACGCGGGACGGTTCGGCCCCGCAAGCGCAGGCGACCGCGAACATCAGCTCACCGCCACTGCCACCTGTCAAATCTGCCGCGACGCCTCCATCGAAAAGAGGCGCACCGCCAGTCCAGGGACTTGAATAGGCACGTTGGCGGGTGGAGCGGCGACCCCTCAAAAAAGAATTTGACACGTCGGGCAAATCAGCGGCATAGCACCATCATCGCAATCATCCTCGAGAGCCCGCGCGGAGAAATCCGCCGCGGGTTTTTTCATTTGAATTCCTGAATCGGACGGCGGCCGCCCATCGCGGCGCCACATCTTGACAACGCCCGTCGCCAGGGCGTCGCAAGCGCGCCGCCGTCCGAGCCCTTGGCGCACCTCATCTTCGATTAGCCGGCATGCGCGAAGGTGCCGGCGCGGTGTGGACCAGGAGTCCACGACCGCCGCGGCCCCATGCGAGACGGGATAAGGTTCGCGCCCCAAACGATCGCGTGACGCGATCTGCCGCAGATTTAGTTCAAGAAGGGAATCCGATGACCGCGTATCTGATATTGCTTGCGCTGGCCGGTCTGATCGCCATCGCGCTTCGGGAGGCATTCGCATGAGCGCGGAGATCATCCGGTTCATTCCGCCTCCGAAGCACCATCGCGAGCAGACGGACTTTCCGACCATCGCATTTCGCTCGGTCGTCCCTGACGACCGCGTGACGGATCATGCCGACACGGCGTCTTGTGAGTATGTCCAGCCGGACTGGGCCGAAAAGTAAGTGGCAAGGACCCTGATCGAAATCCGCTCGCTGGCGCGCAGCCATACCAGGACGGCGATCAACGTGCTGGCCGGCATCATGCGCAGCAAGGATGCCACCGCCGCGGCGCGCGTCTCGGCCGCCAACGCCATTCTCGATCGCGGCTGGGGCAAGGCCACGCAGCCGCTGGAAAGCGGCGATGATGGCTCCCCTGAACTGATCCACCGAATTGAGCGCGTCATTGTTCACCCTGAAAATCCCGACCGCTAAGGTGTTCGAGCCGCTGCTGGCGCCGTCGCGCTACAAGGGCACCTATGGCGGACGCGGAAGCGGCAAGTCGCACTTCTTCGGCGAATTGCTGGTCGAGACCTGCCAGATGGAACGCGGCACGCTCGCGGTCTGCATTCGCGAGGCGCAGCGGACGCTGGCGCAATCCTCAAAACGGCTGATCGAGAGCAAGATCGCCTCACTCGGGATCGGCAGCGGCTTCAGGCCGTTCACCGACAGGATCGAAACGCCCGGCGACGGCATCATCATTTTTCGCGGCATGCAGGACCACACGGCCGAGTCGATCAAGTCGCTGGAAGGATTCCGCGTCGCCTGGGTCGACGAGGCGCAAGGCTTGAGTGCACGCAGCCTGGCGCTGCTGCGCCCCACCATTCGCGCCAAAGACTCCGAACTCTGGGCGTCGTGGAACCCACGCCGCAAATCCGACGCGATCGACGATTTCCTGCGGGTGCGAAAGCCGCCGGGCGCGATCGTCGTCAACGCGAGCTGGCGCGACAATCCCTGGTTTCCGGCGGTGCTGGAGGAGGAGCGCCAGGTCGACCGCGCGCTCTATCCCGATCGTTACGAGCACATCTGGGAGGGTGAATACGTGCAAGCGTTCGAGGGCGCATACTTTGCCGGGATGCTGTCGCAGGCGCGCAACGAGGGGCGGATCGGCAACGTCTCCGCCGATCCGTTGCTGCCGTTGCGCGCCTTCATCGATATCGGCGGCGCCGGCGCGACCGCCGACGCGTTCACGATCTGGATCGTGCAATGGGTCGGCACCGAAATGCGCGCTGACTTGCAGCACTTGCGGCGCTGGCGCAAAAGCGTCGAGCAGGCCCAGAGTTACACATTCAAGGCAGTTATCACCATCATCGTCACGGGCTTTGTCGGCGCGGTTTGGCTCGGCATCAAGGCGACGCTTGGAAAATGATGCAACTCGTTGCAGCGTCTGCGGCCATATTTCAGGTGATCCACTCAATACGCTCCGACATCGGATAGCCGGAAGCCGTGCCGAACCCACCGTCGCGGACAAGATGGATTTGAGGTTTGAAGGTTGGCCGATGTACCGGATTCGCGAGGTCGACGGGCAAGACGATGACATTGCGGACACGCTCGCGGAACTTCATCGATTGACGTTCTTCGATGGCGCTCGCATTCCGGACTTCGACCATGGGCACTGGTGGCTCGCCTTTCACGAGACCGCGCCGGTCGGCTTTGCCGGCGTCGTTCCCTCGACCCATCTCGGCAATGCCGGTTATTTCTGCCGCGTTGGCGTGCTGCGGACGCATTGCGGCAAGGGGCTCCAATTGCGTTTGATGCGCGCTCTGGAGACTCGGGCGCGGCTCAACGGCTGGGAAGCGATCGTGTCCGACACCACCGATAATCTGCCGTCCGCGAACAACTTCATCCGCGCCGGCTATCGATTATACCAACCGCGAACTCCCTGGGCCTGGCCGAACACGCTCTATTGGCGCAAGA
>NZ_JBAVNZ010000397.1:0-4941 GCF_049691595.1 Bradyrhizobium sp. | reverse complement strand
TCATTCAATCGCACACACGCTCCCTGCGGGTCACCCGGCGGCCGTCGTCCCGATCGACCGTGGTGGTGACCGTGCGGCAGCGTTGTCTCGGGCCAACGACGATGCCGCCGGGGCCAACGCCGATGGTTGCACCCGAATCCCGTCGATCGCGATGGGAGCGCTCGTCACGGTAGTCTCGGTCGCGATTGGAGCGCTCCTCACGGTAGTCTCGGTCGCGACCCACCTGGATGTCGACCTGGGCCATTTTCAGATTTTCCGCCTTGGCAGGGAAAACCCCGCCAAATGACGAACCAGCCGTGAAGACCATAGCGGCGGTCGCCAAAGCAAACGCGATTCTCTTCATGTTACGTACCTTTCTCTGGATCATCGGATGAATGCGAAACCTCAACGAGCTACAAGCAAACCAGTTCCATCTCATCACGGTGTGGGCCGCGTAAGGCCGCGGAACACCGTTTCAAAACCCGGCCAGCCTCAACCAGTCATGCATTTGTAAAGGAACGGCCAGCTCTTCCGACCCTCAAGTTTCTGTTTGCTCGACTGCTTCTGGCAATCGGCCCATTTGGCTGTGTCTTTAGCCCACTCTTTTTTCGCCGCTTCCCACTGGTCTTTTGTCCATTTCTCGACCTGTGCCGGTAGCGAGGCTTTCGATGCGTCTGTGGCGGACGTCGCGGGCGATTGTTTTGTTGCGGGGGGCGATGCCGAGGTCTGTGCAATAGCGGCACTGGACAGGACCGCAGCAAGAAATGCCGCTGTTAGGCAAAAGCCAATCCGAAACATCAGAGTTTCCTCTTTTTTGATTCAAAGGCAGAACGACGGTGTCGGAAAAACGCTCGGCCAGTGGGTTAAGTAAGTCACATCCGCAGAATTTCGCGTTGATCTGCGTCAAGAGCCGCGACGCACGCACCGCAGCAAGCCGCTTCTTTGCTCGATCACCTCGTAAGCGAGAGCTGCGAGAGACTGCGCAATTCCAAAGCCTGAAATCGAAGCGCCACAAACCCTATAGCGCTTCGATGACGACGCGCAGGACGCCTGTTAGAAAAGCGGCCCCCGATAGTGCCGCCGTGCGCGTTGCCACGCCCGAGGGTCATTCGTTCGACGCATCGGTACTTGATTGTCAGTTGCGCGACGGCGCCGCTGCTCTGCTGCCGTCAGCGCCAGGTATTGAACGTCTGCCCCGGCTGTCCACCATCATCTCTGCCGCAAACGCGCTCCAACCATTCGCTGCAACCGACGTGCCGTGTGCCGCGACCTCCGCACGCGCTTGAGCTCAAGCGTGAGGCGGCATTCCCAAAGTGTCTCAACGTGATCCAACGCGAGCAACTTTCGCGGCCGGCAATCGCGTGAATGATACCTTCGCTTTGCAAAATCGTGACGGGGGCCGTGCCTGCGGTCGCGATGTCACGTCCTCCGATCGGATGACGACGATCGGCGAACATTCGGTCACATCTAGTTGTGCGAAGCTCGGCCGGCGACTGTGAAACAGCTCACAGGCCCGTCTTCCGATCCCTGTCATTTTGCCCGCGTGAAACATGGAGATCTCTGATGAGGCACGCAGGATCAATCGCGCTGCGCCACGTTGGACATGCGTTGCGCCGGCGGACCAGGCGGAAGAGCATTTTCATACGCATGATCGAGGCTTTGCAGCATTCACGGCAGTTGGAAGCAGCACGTGTCCATCATCGCTATCGCCATTTGACTGCCAGGGATTGGCAGGGCGAGCCGACAAGCGCCGCACCGCACGCCAATCAGGAAGAAAGCATTGCAGATGCCAACCGAGATAACGCGCCCGTCCACGCCATTCATCGCACACCCAGGCGCGCGTAGCCTCAGTCCGCTCGCCATCACGGCCATCATCGCATTTGTGATCCTTCATCTCGCCAGCGGCGTCATGCTGGAGCGTTCGCATGCGAGGCCGGCGGTCGAGCCGTCGGCATTCGCCGCGCTGGACGATGAAGCGAAGTGTCGATCGGAAGGCAAGCCGCCGGAGTCATCGCTTTCGTACGACTAGAGCGTGATCCGGAAAAGTGGGCACCGGTTTTCCGAGAAGATCACGCTCAAACAAAAAGATAGAGCGGGATGACGATTCGAAGAAAAGTCATCGCGCTCTAGGCGACGCTTCCGTCGCAGACAGGATGAAGGCGATGCCGGACCTGGCGACAAACCTTCTGCTCAGCGCCGCGGTTTTCGCCGGAGCCTTTGTATCGGGCATGGCAGGCTTTGCCTTCTCCGCCGTCGCGGGCGCGATCCTGCTTCGGATCTTCCAGCCGCTGGAAGCGGTCCCGCTGATGATGGCGTGCAGCGTCGCGGTACAGGCCGCCAATCTGTGGGCGCTGCGCAAGAACATCCAGTGGCACGGCAGCCTGATGCTGGTCGTCGGCGGCGCGCTCGGCCTTCCGATCGCGGTATACCTGCTGCGCAACGCCGACACCACCATCCTCAGGGTTGGCTTCGGGATCGTGGTCTCGCTGTATGCGGCTTACATGCTGTTCCAGCCGACATTCACGCATCTTACCGAAAAAGCCAGCGCGCGGCTCATCGCCCTGGTCGGATTTGGCGGAGGCCTGATCGGAGGGCTGACGGCGATGCCGGGCGCGGTTCCAACCATCTGGTGCGACATGCGCGGGATGCCGAAGGGCGATCAGCGCGGCCTCGTCCAGCCGTTCATCGCCATCATGCAGCTGTTCGCGCTCGCGCTGCTGCTCGAACGTCACAGCCTGTCGAGCAGGATCATGATCGATCTCGCGATCAGCCTGCCGGCGCTGCTGGCGGGATCGGCGCTCGGCATTCTGGCGTTCCGGAACATCAATGAGTTCGGCTTCCGCAAGATCGTTCTCGTGGTATTGCTGTTTTCGGGCATTTCGCTCGCTGTTGCCTGATCGACGGGCGCGGCGGGGAACCTTGCGGAAGCGGATCGATTCGGACTACGACTCATCAGGTCGAAATCCAAAACCGCCATCCCGTCACACCATACCGCCCGGCAAAACCATGACCGCACATCAACGCAATCTTTCCGCCTCGATCGATCCCGTCAAACTCGACCGCCTCGCCGAAGTCGCGGTGAAGGTCGGGCTGCGCCTGCGGCCGGGACAGGATCTGCTCCTGACCGCGCCCGCGGTGGCGCTCCCCCTGGTGAGGAAGATCGCCGAGCACGCCTACCGGGCGGGGGCCGGCCTGGTGACGCCGTTGCTGTCGGATGAGGAGGTCACGCTGTCGCGCTATCGCCACGGACATGATGGCAGTTTTGATCGCGCCGCGAACTGGCTCTATGAGGGGATGGCGAAGGCGTTCGCGGCCAACACCGCGCGGCTCGCGATCGTCGGCGACGATCCGATGCTGCTCTCGGGGCAAGACCCGGCCAGGGTGGCGCGCGCCAGCAAGGCCAACTCGATCGCCTATCAGCCGGCGCTGGAAAAGATCGTCAATTTCGAGACCAACTGGAACATCATCGCCTATCCGAGCCCGTCCTGGGCAAGACAGGTGTTCGCCGATGATCCGGAAGATGTCGCCGTCGCCAAACTGGCGGACGCGATCTTTTCGGCCTCGCGGGTCGACCAGGACGGCGCCGTCGCTGCCTGGGAGAAACACAACGCGGTGCTGCGCGAGAGGACCGAATGGCTGAACGGGCAGCGCTTCCACGCCTTGCATTATTCGGGGCCGGGCACCGACCTGACGATCGGGCTCGCGGACGGCCATGAATGGGAAGGCGGCGCGTCGACAGCCAAGAACGGCATTACCTGCAACCCCAATATCCCGACCGAGGAGGTCTTCACCACGCCGCATTGCCGGCGCGTCAGCGGTCATGTCGTCAGTTCCAAGCCGCTGTCCTACCAGGGCACGCTGATTGACGATATCGCCGTGAAGTTCGAGGAAGGCCGCATCGTCGAGGCAAGGGCCTCGCGCGGCGAAGAGGTGCTGACCAAGGTGCTCGATACCGACGAGGGTGCGCGCCGCCTCGGCGAGGTCGCGCTGGTGCCGCACTCTTCCCCGATCTCGAAAAGCGGTCTGTTGTTCTTCAACACCCTGTTCGACGAGAACGCGGCAAGCCACATCGCGCTCGGCCAGTGCTATTCAAAATGCTTTGTCGATGGGGCCAGGCTGACGCCGCAGCAGATCGCAGCGCAGGGCGGCAACGCGAGCCTCATTCACATCGACTGGATGATCGGCTCCGAGAAGACCGACGTCGACGGCCTGCACGTCGACGGCCGCCGCGTGCCGGTGTTCCGCAAGGGCGAGTGGGCGTGAGCGGTTGATCGCGTTCGCCCGCGCCGTCACCCCAGCTTCAGCCGGTAAAAATCCGTCGCCGTCTTCGAGAACAGCGCCGTCTTCTCCGCCTCGCTATATTGCGCGGCGACGCGCTTGAAGGCGTTGAAGATCACCTGATAGCTGCACTGGCCCTTGTCGGGCGGAAAATTGCTTTCGAACATGGCGCGCGCGGGTCCGAATGCCTCGATGCAGGTTTCGATATACGGCCGCCACGCCGCCGCTGCTTGCTCGGAGGAGGGCGGCTTTGGCCGCCGGTGAAAATCATAACCCAGCAGGCGCATCGCCAGTCCCCCGAGCTTGACGACGACGTTTTGACATTTGGCGATCTGCTGGATCGAGGCCTTCCAGACCGCAAAAGTCTCCTCGCGTCGGCCTGCGAAGCGGCCGATGCCGATCGGGCCGCCGCAATGGTCGAGCACGATTTGGGTGTCGGGAAAGGCACAAGCGAGATCGGCGAGTTCGCCGATCTGCGGGTGAAACAGCCAGGCGTCGAAACTGAGATTCAGCGGTGCCAGGCAGGCAAAGCCCTTGCGGAAGGTCGGATCGAGCAATAGCCCCCGTGGCCGCGTCGCATACATGCCCGCGACGTCCGGCTCCGCGTCCCAGGCAGAGGAATGGCGGATGCCGCGGAAGCGGCCGTTGCCGGCGACGATCTCGGCTTCCAGCACCGGTTTTGCC
>NZ_JBAVNZ010000396.1:0-13938 GCF_049691595.1 Bradyrhizobium sp. | reverse complement strand
GGCAAGGGCCAGCAAAGTCTTGGTGCCGCCGATGTCGCCTGCCAGGATCATCGGGCATCCTGCCTCAGACGGCGACGGGCGCCGGGATGTGCGGGTGCGGGTCGTAGCCTTCGAGGGTAAAATCCTCGTAGCGGAACGCGAAGATGTCCCTGACGCCGGGATTGATCTTCATCACCGGCAGCGGGCGCGTCGGCCGCGTCAGTTGCAGCCGCGCCTGATCGAGGTGGTTCGAATAAAGATGCGCATCGCCGAATGCGTGCACGAAGTCGCCGGGCTTCAGCCCGGTCACCTGCGCGACCATCATGGTCAATAGCGCATAGGAGGCGATGTTGAAGGGCACGCCGAGAAAGACGTCGGCCGAGCGCTGATAAAGCTGGCACGATAATTTGCCGTTCGCGACATAGAACTGGAACAGGCAGTGACACGGCGGCAGCGCCATCTTGTCGACATCGGCCGGATTCCACGCGCTGACGATCAGGCGGCGCGAATCCGGATTGCGCCGGATCATGTCGATGACATTGGAAATCTGGTCGATGCGGCGCCCGTCCGGCGCCGGCCAGGACCGCCATTGCGAGCCATAGACCGGGCCGAGGTCGCCATTGGCGTCGGCCCATTCGTCCCAGATCGTGACGCCGTTGTCCCTGAGATATTTGACGTTGGTATCGCCAGCCAGGAACCACAGCAGTTCGTGCACGATCGCCTTCAGCGGCAGCCGCTTGGTGGTCAGCATCGGAAATCCCGCGCCGAGATTAAAGCGCATCTGATGGCCGAAGATCGACAGGGTGCCGGTGCCGGTGCGGTCGTGCTTTTCGGCGCCGTCCGCGAGAATCCGTTCGAGCAGATCGTGGTACTGGTTCATGGCGCGGGTTTTCTCAAGCCTTTCGAGCCGGCGAATTTAACGGCCGGGGCAGCCGATCGACAGCGGCGACTCGGCTGCGGGCGGTAATTATACCCGGAAAAATGTTGATCTTGCGCGCAAACAACAAGGGGAGGAACCAGCGTTCCGCCCCCTGGATTCCCGATCCTTGCAGAAGGTTGCTAGCTCTCGGATTCCACGAACACCTCGTCGCGTTTCTTGCGCAGCGACGGCAATACCGCCAGCACCAGCAGCAAGGCCGCGGTCGCCATCAGCGCCGCCGACAGCGGACGGGTCACGAACACGCTCCAGTCGCCGCGCGAGATCAACAGCGCCCGGCGCAGGTTTTCCTCCATCAGCGGGCCGAGCACCATGCCGAGCAGCAGCGGCGCCGGTTCGAAATCATGCTTGATCAGCCAGTAGCCGAGCAGCCCGAACGCGCCGGCGAGGACGACGTCGACCGGCGCGTTGTTGAGGGAGTAGATGCCGATCGCGCAGAAGATCACGATCGATGGGAACATCAGCCGGTAGGGCACCCGCAGCAGCCGCACCCAGATGCCGACCAGCGGCAGGTTGATGATGATCAGCATCAAATTGCCGATCCACATCGAGGCGATCATGCCCCAGACCAGCTCAGGCTGCTTCTGCATCACCTGCGGTCCGGGTACGATGCCGTGAATGGTCATCGCACCGACCATCAGCGCCATCACCGCGTTCGGCGGAATGCCGAGCGTGAGCAGCGGGATGAACGAGGTCTGCGCCGCGGCGTTGTTGGCGCTTTCCGGCGCCGCAACGCCTTCGATCGCGCCGCGACCGAACCGCGACGGATCTTTTGCGATTTTCTTTTCGAACGTATAGGCCGCGAACGAGGCGATCACGGCGCCGCCGCCCGGCAGGATGCCGAGGATCGAGCCCAGCGCCGTGCCGCGCAGGATCGCCGGGGCGGAGTCGATCAGATCCTTTCGGGTCGGCATCAGTCCGGTGATCTTCTGCTGCACGAGATCGCGGTCCATCTCGGCGCCGGCGTCGAGGTTGCGGATGATTTCGGCGAAGCCGAACACGCCCATCGCTACCGTGGCGAAGCCGAGACCATCGGCAAGCTCGGGAACGTTGAACGCCATGCGCGAGGCGCCGGTTTCGATGTCGGAGCCGACCATCGACAGCAACAGTCCGAACACGATCATCGCGATCGCCTTCAGGATCGACCCCTTCGCCAACACCGTCGCGAAGATCAGGCCCAGCACCATCAGTGAGAAATATTCGGCAGGCCCGAACGCCAGAGCCAGTTTGGTCAGCGGCGCGCCGAGCACCGCGATCAGCACGGTCGAGACGCAGCCGGCGAAGAACGATCCGATCGCGGCGATGGCGAGCGCGGGGCCGGCGCGGCCCTGCTTGGCCATCTGGAAGCCGTCGAGCGTGGTGACGACCGAGGTCGCCTCGCCGGGGATATTGACCAGGATCGAGGTGGTCGAGCCGCCATACTGCGCGCCGTAATAAATGCCGGCAAGCATGATCAGGGCGCCGACCGGCGGCAGACCGAAGGTGATCGGCAGCAGCATCGCCACCGTGGCGATGGTGCCGATGCCCGGCAGCACGCCGACCAGCGTGCCGACCAAGGCGCCGATCAGGCACAGCAGGAGATTGATCGGGGTAAGGGCGACGCCGAAACCGAGGGCGAGATTGGAAAACAGATCGGCCATTGTGCCCTCACTGAACCAGGAAGCGCGGGAACAGCTGCAGCGGCAGCCCGAGCGCATAGGGGAACAGCAGACTGCAGCCGATGGTCAGGCAGACGCCGACGATGATGGTTTCCTTCCACCGCGTCTCCGGCGTCCCAAGCGCCGAGATCAGGAAGCTGGCGAAGGCCGAGACCACGAGACCCAGCGGCCGGATCGTGATCGCGAAGGAAAGGATCGACAGCGAAACGAACAGCGGGCCGCGCCAGGCATAGGTCGCAAGATGCGCCCCCTCGGCCAGAATACCCATCAAGGCAACGGCGGCCCCCAGCCCCAGCAGCAGCACCGCGAACATCCGCGGCGCCGTTCCGGCGCCGAACGAAAACCCGCGCATACCCTGCAGATCGCTCGACGCCCACAAGGCGAATATGGCGATCGCCATCAGCGCAATGCCACCGACGAAGTCCTGCGGACCACGAACCCATTTCGGCATGATGGATTTGACCAGCGCGCGGCTCGGCGTATCACTCATCGATCTCCCCCCCGAACAGGGCTTCTCGCCCATTCTGTTTGGTTGGCGCTTGTTGCAGGCCTCAGCCTTGCCTACCGATTTTCGTCAGATAACGCCAGCAAAACCCAAGATTCCCCCGCCCAGCAACATCCAGAACGGATTGAGCCGGGTGGCGAAGGCGAGCGCCGCCGCGAGCACCGTGACCAGGGCGGCGACCCATGACTGACCGGAACTCCGCGCCAGGATCAGGCCGCTGGCGGCCATCAGGCCGATGGAAACCGGTACCAGCGCCGCCTGGATCATGGCTGGCCAGCGCGCGCCGCCCGATCGCGCGAGCAGGCGGCTCACATAATAGGCGAGGACCGCGGCCGGACCGCACATCGAAAGCGTCGCGGCCAAAGCCCCCGCGACGCCTGCGACGGAATAGCCGATCAGGGTCACGATCAGCACGTTCGGCCCCGGCGAGAGCTGGGCAATGGCGAAGACGTCGGCGAATTGCCGGTCGCTCATCCAGTGCTGAACATCGACCGCGATCCGGTGCATTTCGGGAATCGCCGAATTGGCGCCGCCAACCGCAAACAGCGACATCAAGCCGAACGTCCAGACCAGCGTCGAAATCGGACTGGCGTTCGAATTCATGCTTTCGCCCCCCGACGCATCACGAAACGGATGGCGAGGCTGAACGGTATCGCCACCAGCAGCACCGCCGGCAACGGCAGCCGCAGCATCCCGATTGCGACAAACACGGCGGTCAGGATCACGAGCGCGACCCAATCGCGCTTGTCGACCAGCGGCGTCATCATCTTGAGAACGACCGCGATCAACAGCCCGACGGCCGCGCAGGATACCCCGGCGAGCGCGCGCCGCAACGCGTCGATCTCGCCGTAACGCGCGTACAGCGCCGCCAGGATGGTCGCGATTATCATCGGCGGCCCGACCAGCCCGGCAAAGGCCGCCATGCCCCCGGCCATGCCGCGAAAGCGCGCGCCGAACACCACCGACAGGTTGACGATGTTCGGACCGGGCAGGAAATGGCACAGTGCAAACGTCTGGTTGAATTCCTCCGCCGTCATCCAGCGGTGCTTCTCGACGATGCCGCGCCGGGCCCAGACCAGGACGCCGCCGAAGCCGGCCAGCGACATTTTGGCAAACGCGACGAACAGTTCCATCAGGCCGGGAGGATCGGGCGCGGCGGGGGCTGGAATATCGGGCGCCGGGACGGCGAACGGCGGGGAATCCGGGGGCATGACCCAAGGTTTAGAGTGGCGGGCCGGCCAAGGCCAACCCAAATCGCGGTATTGGCGCGTTCCGCGCCCGTTACCGGGCCCTATTTTTCTCCATCATTGCACCCTATATTGGGGATGCCGGTTCGCCGGCTATGGAAATAAATCGCCGTCGCAATAAACCATTCGGACCCGGGGGCGGTACCCGGCGCCTCCACCAAAACCCGAAATCAATCCATTTTGGCGGGTTTCGGCGGGGGCGAAACAGGATCGACGAGGGCGTAAAGGGCGTGTTTTTTCCCGGTATGGTTCCGCCGTCATCGGGCTATGCAATAGTTGCAAACGACAACTATGCTCCGGTCGCTCAGGCTGCGTAACGCAGTTTGAAAGACCATGTCTAAAGTCCTGACGGGTTAAGCTCCGTCAGGCGGGGTTCGGAGGCACCTGGCAACAGAAGCCTCCACTTCAATTTGCGCCACAAACGGCGCTCTCTAATTTGCGCCACAAACGGCGTTCTCTGCCCTGAATTCCGCCGAGGACGCCTGCGTGACCTCAGGCCGCAGCCGGAGTACCATGCAGGAATTGGCGAGTCGGCCGGCCGGCCTTGCCCTCGATCTGCCGGCCACATCTTGAACGCGACAGGACCACCATGGCGACCGATCACATCCGATATGACGTGCTGGCGCGCGACGCGCTGCGCGGGGTGCTGCGCCGCGTGCTGACCGACGCCGCCGAACACGGCCTTCCCGGCGACCACCATTTCTTCATCACCTTCCTTTCCACCGCCGATGGCGTGAAGCTTTCGCCGCGGCTGCTCGCGCAATATCCCGAAGAGATGACGATCATCCTTCAGCATCAGTTCTGGGACCTGGTGGTGACCGAGGACCGGTTCGAGGTCGGCCTGTCGTTCGGCGGCGTTCCCGAGCGGCTGGTGGTTCCATTCGCTTCGATCAAGAGCTTCCTCGATCCTTCGGTGCAGTTCGGCCTGCAATTCGAGCCGTCCGACGCAGGAGCCGAGGCACCTGCGAAGAACCTGCCCGCGGTTCCCGCGGCGTCCGCACCTCCGGTTCCCGCAACCGAGCCCGCCGCCGAGAGCAAGGACGAGCCGGCCAGGCCGGGCGAAGGCGCGGAAGTGGTGCGGCTGGATCGCTTCCGCAAGAAATAATTCGCGCGCACCGAATCCTCGACACTGTAGAATGAACGTGCCGTTATTTTCACGGCGCAACGGATAGTGCTCATGGCTCGATCTCCGGCAACATCGCGGCACATATCCATTCGCGTCGAGACCGACAGCTTCGGCCCGATCGACGTCCCGGCGGACCGTTACTGGGGCGCCCAGACCGAACGCTCAAGGCACAATTTCCGCATCGGCCATGACCGCATGCCGATGCCGATCGTTCATGCGCTCGGCATCGTCAAACTCGCGGCGGCGCAGACCAACCGCGAACTCGGCCTCATCGACCAGCGCCGCGCCGGCGCCATCGCCCGCGCCGCGCGCGAGGTGATCGAGGGCAAGCTTGACGATCACTTCCCGCTGGTTGTCTGGCAAACCGGTTCAGGCACCCAGACCAACATGAACCTCAACGAGGTGATCGCCAACCGCGCCAACCAGATGCTCGGCGGCGAACTCGGCGCCAAGCAGCCGGTTCATCCCAACGATCACGTCAATATGAGCCAGTCGTCGAACGATTCATTCCCGACCGCGATGCATATCGCCGCGGCGGAGCGCATCGTCGCCGACCTGATCCCGGCGCTGGGCGCGTTGCACCGCGAACTGCGCAGCAAGGAGAAGGCGTTTTCGAAAATCGTGAAAATCGGCCGCACCCATACCCAGGACGCGACCCCGCTGACGCTCGGTCAGGAATTTTCCGGTTACGCTGCCCAGGTCGAGAGCGGCATCGCAAGACTGCGCGTGGCGGTCAAGAATCTGTTCCCGCTGGCGCAGGGCGGCACCGCGGTTGGAACCGGTCTCAATTCCAAGCCGAAATTCGCCCGGCTGTTCGCCAGACAGGTCGCCAGGATTACAAAACTGCCGTTCACAAGCGCGGCGAACAAGTTCGAGGCGCTCGCCGCCAACGATGCCTACGTTCTCGTCCACGGCGCGATCAATTCGGTGGCCACCGGCCTGTTCAAGATCGCCAACGATATCCGCTTCCTGGGTTCCGGCCCGCGCTCGGGGCTTGGTGAATTGATCCTGCCTGAGAACGAACCGGGCTCGTCGATCATGCCGGGCAAGGTCAATCCAACCCAGTGCGAGGCCATGACCATGGTTTGCTGCCAGGTGTTCGGCAACCAAACCGCGATCACGGTTGCCGGCAGCCAGGGGCATTTCGAGCTGAACGTGTACAAGCCGGTGCTGGCATATTGTATGATGCATTCCATTCAACTGATGTCGGACGTCGTTCGTTCGTTTACCGAACATTGCGTCGTCGGACTGCGCGCCGACGAAAAGCGGATCCGGGATTTGATGGAACGCTCGCTGATGCTGGTCACCGCGCTCGCGCCCAAAATCGGCTATGATAATGCGGCAAAGCTCGCCAAAGCGGCGCATGCGCGCGGAACGACGCTGAAAGAAGAGGCCTTGCGGCTCGGTTTCGTCTCCGCGGCGGAGTTCGATCGCCTGGTGCAGCCAGACAAAATGACACGCCCGGGCTGAACCCGGCGCGCAGACCCCGGGAAACTACGGACGCGTGATACGATAGGCAATGATGAATCGTAACGCCTAAAGAATGAGACCGATCATCTATCGCCGCCGCATGACGGATGGTAGAGCACGAACTATTGGTTTTCGCAGAGTGAAGTTTATTTTTTGATGTTATCATAAGGCGCGATACAAGGATTCCGGATGACGATCGAGTTTGCTTGCGCGCGGCGCGACCGCGTTTGTTTTCATCATGGGTTCCACCGCCGAGACATTGGGTGACGGGGCGCGCATGGGCGACGTGGTCAACCTGAAGCGGTTCAAGAAGCGCAACGCGCGAGAGCAATCGGCCAGGCAGGCCGAGGCCAACCGCGCGCGATTTGGCCGCACCAGATCCGAACGCGCCAACGACGAGCTTCACAACGATCGCGCCGGCCGTTTGCTCGATCAGCACCAGATCGACGGCGGAGACGCCTCATGAAGTCTCCCGTCGTCAAGCGCTCGATCGTGGTCGCGGGCCACAAGACCAGCGTCAGCCTCGAAGAGGCGTTCTGGAACGGCATGAAGGAAATCTCGGGCCTGCGAAACATGACGCTGTCCGAACTGGTCGGTGAGATCGACAGCAACCGCCAGCAAGGCAATCTCTCCTCCGCGATACGTCTCTTCGTGCTGGATTATTTCCGCAACCGCGCCATGCCGGCGGCGCCGGATGCCAGGCCGCAGGGCTAGCCGCGCTCGCCGTCGCACCCGGCGTCGGATCATCGGCCGTCGAAGGCATGCCGATCCATCACGCCTCGCCTGTTTCACGGTCGACGAAAAACCAGAACCATTCCCGCTCACTTTGGTTTTATTCCAGTTCTAATGTAGAGCGATTCCATCATAGAGAGATTCCATTCCACCATTCCGATTCCGATTCCCAAAATGTTTTGCAACGGTGTTAGGTGCCTCGATGTCGCGGAGCGCATGATTTCCGCGGATTGGGGGATCCGATGTCGTTACACCGGTTTTCATGTTTGCCTGCGTCGATATTTCAATCGGCTGGCTGCTCCAGCCGGCGGGCGCTGCTGTTCGCTGCGGCGGCTTCCATCATCGGCGGTGGCAGCGCCTGGGCGACCGACGGCGATACCAGCGATGCCGTTCTGAAAAAAATGGAAAGGATGGAACAGCGGATTCAAATGCTCGAGGGAAAGCTCAGGCAGAAGCAAGCGAACACCGCCGTCTCGCCGGTGACGGCGCCGCCGACCTCGCCGATTGCTCAGCCCGCATCACCCGCGCGCGCTGCAAGAGCGGAAATCCCGGGCGCCGCGCCGTCTCCGACGCCAACCGCGCCCGCGAACAACGGGATTTTTGGGCTCGCCGACTCGCCCGTTCCCGGTCTCAGCATCGGCGCCTATGGTGAAATCAAGTTCGGCGCGATGCAAAATCCCGCCGCCAACGGCCAGTGGCAGAATGGTTTCGATGCGCACCGGCTGGTGCTGCTGCCGACCTATGCGATCACTCCCAACATCATCTTCAATGCCGAGATCGAGTTTGAGCACGCAGGCTCCGGTTTCGATTCCGACGACAAGCTGCATGGCACCGCGGAGATCGAGCAAGTCTGGATCGATTTCAAGATTCTCGATCAGTTCAACTGGCGAGCGCCCGGTATCGATCTGGTGCCGATCGGCTATATCAACCAGCGCCACGAACCGACCCAGTTCTACAGCGTCAACCGGCCGGAACTCTACAACGGTCTTATTCCGTCAACCTTCAAGGCCGGAGCCAGCAGCGTCTACGGGACCATCGCCGAAGGTCTCAGCTACCAGGTTCAGGTCAGTTCCAGCATCGAGGACTTTGGCGGCGACTTCGGTCTGCGCACCGACGCAAAGACCGTTCCGCCATTTCCCGCGGGCTATGCGCCGGGGATCAGCGGCCTCGACGCGCTCGCCTCCTCGCGGCCTGTCCGCGGCGACTTTCAGCAGCTCAACAACACGCTGGCCTATGCGGGGAAACTCGATTTCGCTCCCGCATTTCTGCCGGGCTTTGCAGGAAGCGTAAGCGCCTATTACAGCCCCAATGTGACCCCGCGCGGAGCCTATGCGGATACCGGTGATCTGCTCGGACGCACCAGCGTTGGCATATTCGATGCCGAGTTCCGCTACCGCGTGCCGCAAACCGGCCTCGAACTGCGCGGCGAATATGTCCACGTCAATTTCAGCCGTCCGGAAAACCTGCGCGCCAACAACGACACCGACCCCACCAACAATGTCGGCAAATCGATGTATGGCTACTCGGGCGAGATCGCCTACCACGTGCCGCTCGGAACGATCCTCAACAGCGAGTGGGAGGCGGTGCCATTCTATCGATACAGCTACGAGAACCTGCAAACCGGCGGATTTGCCGGAACCGACGCCAATGCGCCGACCGGCGCCGGCCAGCGCCAATTTCACACCGCCGGCCTTGCGATCTTCCCCTCGCCCAAACTGGTGCTGAAGGCGACCTATCAAAGGGTGATCGACAAAAGTGTCGCCGGCGCGCTTTCGGACTCGTTTCTGGGCGGCGTCGGATTTTTCTTTTGATCCGCGGCGCGCGCTCGCGGGGGCGGCACCTGCCGGCCGTCGGCATTCACAAGAACAAAGGAGCCAGTCAATCATGACATGGGTTCGCTATACCCTGCCGGCGGCAGCGATGATGTCGATCGCGTCCCCGGCTTACGCGGTTCAGTATCTCTCGATCGAACAGGCGCAAAAACAGGCATTCCCGTCGGCGACGCGCTTCATCGAAATGCAGGCAGGCCGGGTCTGGAAGGCCGAGGCCGGCGGACAGGTCGCGGGCTTTTTCATCTTCGATCGGGTGGTCGGAAAGCACCTCTTCATCGACTACGCTGTGGCGTTGACGCCGGGTGGAGCCGTCCACAGCGTGGAAATCCTGCAATATCGGGAGTCTTACGGCGGCGAAATCAGGGGCCCGGGCTGGCTCGCGCAGTTCGTTGGCAAGACCGGCGACAGTGCGCTCAAGGTCAATGGCGACATCCGCAATATCGCCGGCGCGACCTTGTCTTCGATGCATGTCACCGAGGGCGTAAAGCGGGTATTGGCGACCTATGGCAACCGCCTCCGATAAGGTTCGCCGCGCCCGACCGCTGCTTGGCACCTTCGTGGAGATCGAGGTGGCGGGGGCGGCCCGACCAGAGATGGATTGCGCCGTGAATGCGGCGTTCGAGGCCGTCGCACACGTGCAGCGGTTGATGAGCTTTCATGCGCCGGACAGCGACGTCAGCCGCCTCAACCGCGAAGCCTTTCACCGGCCGACCGGAGTTGACCCCTGGACATTCGAGGTTCTGGAAGCCGCGGTCGAGATGCATCGCCGCTCCAACGGCGTTTTCGATGTTGCGGTCGCCCCGACATTGCAGGCCATGGGATTGCTGCCGCGTTCCGCCGACAATCCGCCAGTCCCGGCCGGGGCGCGATCATTTGATGCGATCGAGCTGCTGCCGGGACAAACCGTCCGCTTTCGACGTCGCGATATCGGGATTGATCTCGGAGGCATTGCGAAAGGCTTCGCGGTCGATCGTGCGCTCAAGGTTCTGCGCGGCTTCCACATCCCGAACGGCCTGGTGAACGCCGGCGGCGATCTCGCCGCGTTCGGACCAGCGCCGCAAAGGATCCATATTCGCGATCCGCGCGATCCACGCCGTTTGATCGGCCATGTCGATATCGCCAATCAAGCGCTGGCATCGACGGCGCGTCGCTTCGATCCGTTCCGATCGGCGCAAACAACCGGTTCGGCGATCGTCGATCCCGGCACAAGCGAACCGGCCGGGGCGATTGATGGCACGACCGTGCGCGCGCCGTCCTGCATGATCGCCGACGCGCTGACGAAAATTGTCATGATTTCCGGCACCGCCGCGCATGAACTGCTCGAGTGCTACGATGCAAGCGCGCTGCTGATTTCCGTGGACGGCGAGGTCCGGATCACCCCGGACTGGCATCGCGCGGTGCACCTTGCGGCTTAAACCTTCATTTCGTTTTTCGATCTATGCGGCGCTCGCGGTGCTGTTGCTGACCGGCGCCGGCTGGCTTGTGGCGGATCGGCAGAAAGATCTTTCCAGCAGCGAGATCTGGCAGCAGACCGCGGCCAGCCTGCTGATGGCGCATGGCGGCGCCGCGATGGTGACGCTTTTGTTGCTGGGGGCCCTGATCCCGGTGCACGTGCTGCGCGGATGGCGAAACGGCAATAATCTTGTCTCGGGATCGGCCATGATCGCGCTCAGCACGCTCCTGGTCGTGACGGCTTTCGGGCTCTACTATCTGGGCTCGGAAGCCGTGCGACCCTGGATCAGCTGGATACACATCATCGTCGGGTTTGCCCTGCCCGCCTGGCTTGGGCTTCATATTTTCCTGGGAAGACGACGATCGAGATAACGCTTTTGGTGGATGACGACAGATCGGCGTGAAGAAAAGGCGGCGCCACGACAGACTGGGGCAAGGTGACTTTTCTTCGAACCGTCAGTCCGCTCCATCTTTTTTGAGCATGATCCCTCGGGTCGGGCCCGAGGGCATGCTTTTCGGAAAACCGGTATCCACCCCGCTATCCAAGTGCGGGGCAGGCTTTTTCCGGATCTGCTCTAGCCTTTCTTTTGATCCAACCGGCCAAGCGCCCCGGCGATCCGCCCGAGCGTATGGGCGGTCGCCTCGGCAATCTTCGCCTTGCCAATTCCGAGCTGTTGGGTGGCCCGCGTCTGCAAAATGCTGGCGAGGCCGTGCACGACCGCCCAGGTGAACAAGGCATCGAGGTCGTCGTTGGCATCCGGCGGGCGTCCCGGTAATCTTGCGATGGCGTCCCGCAGCGTCGCGAAGGCATGCTCCGCCTTGGCCATCATTTCGGGATGCTCCGCGGGATCCGGCAAGGGCGTGCCGAACATCAGCTGGTAGTGCAGCGGATGTTTGCGGGCATAATCCAGATAGGACCGGCCGAGATTGCCGAGGTCGACATAAGGGTCGGCGTCGCGCGGCCGCTGCTCCAGATGCGCGGCAAAACCCGCATAAGCTCGTCCGACCACTTCGGCCAGAATATGCTCGCGGCTGGGAAAATGCTTGTACGGCGCCTGATGCGATACGCCGAGCCGGCGCGCGACGTCCCGCAGGCTGAGCTTGTCGATGCCGCCTTTGGCAATGATCGCAAGCGCCTCCCTGACGCAGGCCTCACGCAAGTCTCCGCTCTTGTGGCTCCTCGCCGCCATGCTGATGCCGCGTCATGCTTCCCATTACGATGCCCATTATCCGGCTGCGGGTCCGCCGCGGCAAGGCAAGCAGCGAGGCCTCGAGGAATTTCGACAGAAACCCCGGACGGATGGTGGCGCGGCGGCCAAGCGCCTCAAGCGTTTGCCGCGCGACCACCTCGGGTGTTACCGCCGAGCCCAGGCGCATATTGGCGCGGGCTTCGAAGCCGCTGCGCACCGGCCCGGGCGCCGATGCGATCACGTCGACGCCGCAAGCCGCCAGCTCCGGACGCAGTCCTTCGGCGAAGGTCTGGATGAAGGATTTGGTCGCCGCGTAGGTCGCGGCCCGCGGCACCCCCTGAAACGCCAGCAGCGAACTCATCAGCACGATTCCGCCGCGCCGCCGGGCGGCAAACCGGCGGGCAAAATGATGCGAAAGCCCGACGACCGCCCGGCAGTTCACGTCGACCATGTCCAGTTCATCGTCGAGAACGCTGTCGATGAATCTGCCCGATGTGCCGAAGCCGGCGACCGCGGCAAGCAATCCGATTTCGAGATCGCCGCTTGCCGATATCAGCGCGTCGATCGCCGTGTGCTGGCCCAGATCGAGCGCGAGCGCCCTCGCCTCTATTGGGTGCTTCTGCATCAGGTCCTTGGCGAGGGCTTCCAGTAGTTCCCGGCGGCGGGCGACCAGGACGAGATTTAATCCCGCCTCGGCCAGTTGCATCGCCATGGCCCTGCCGATGCCATCGGATGCTCCCGTCACCAGCGCCCATGGCCCGTAGCTCGATCGCAAGCGCCGTTGCCGGGCGGTTCCGGCGAGAACCCGCGCTCCCGAGGCTTGAGGAGGTTGCGAACGCAATGTCGTTCTCCCTTGATGCTCGCCGCGCCCTTGCCAGACGTGCGAGCGGATGTTATACGTGAAGTAGACAGTGTCAACCAAAATCAACCGAAGAAATCAGGCGGCGGCGTCGCGCTGGCGTCGAGGATCGCTCCCAATGGCTGAGGTCTACGTCTCGATCACAGGCCTGCGTCTGACGCGACGCCGGCACGTCTTGCGGTTCTGGTGGCACGCGGTCCGGTCAATGGCGCAGGCGCGCCGCGCGCCGGGCAATCTGAGCGCGGAAACCCGGACCATCGGCGATGTGCATCACACGCTTTCGGTCTGGACCGATCAAGGCGCGATGCGAAACTTCCTCGCCTGCGGTGCGCATCGCGAGGCGATGAAAGTATTTCATGCCATCGCTACCGGCCGAACCCTGGGATTCGCCGCCGACCGACCTCCGGATTGGGAGACCTGTCTGCAACGATGGTCGTCGGAGGCGCGGGAAGTTTGACCGCAACCGGTGAGGCGGTCAGCATTGAAACCGCGCCACGCCCTTGCTGGCACGGGATGAGGTGACGCCGGATCATTCGCCACCGCGGGCGCTTCCGGCAACGAGACGCGCCCGCCGGGTTGCGATCGCGGAACTCAATAGACGAGGCCGGAACCGGGCGGTTTTTCGAGCGCCGCCGCCAACGACCGATATTCCGCGCAGTCGGTCCCGCAGATCGCCGCAATCCGGCTGAGGTGATGTTGCGCGGAATCGCGGTTGCCCTGTTCGATCTGCCACAAACCATAATACTGCCAGGTCAGCACGTGGTTCGGATCTGCTTTCAGTGCGCGCTCGTACCAGACTTGCGCGAGCTTGTAGTCGCCGAGCTTGCGATAGGAGTAGCCGATCAGATTGGCGACATTCGGATGATCGTCGTGGCCGAGCGCTTTTAGCTGCCCGATGGCGTCAGCATAGGCGTTGCGGTCATAGATCGCCGCATAGGCGGCGCGGTAGCC
>NZ_JBAVNZ010000395.1:0-9242 GCF_049691595.1 Bradyrhizobium sp. | reverse complement strand
CACCTGTGTTTCAATATCAAGAACCGTGCAAACCACAACCAGAACCGATGCTCCGCCCAAATAAAACGGCACCTGGCCAAGGCTGAGCCACAGCTCGGGTATCAAAAATACCGCGGCGAGATAAAGCGAGCCAATGCATGTCGTGTACGACACGATGCGGTCGAGGTGCTCGGCGGTAGGTTCGCCCGGCTCAATTCCCGGGATTACGGCACCACCTTTCTTCAGGGAATCGGCGGCATGCTCGGGATCGATCACGAACGATGTGTAGATGAACGCGAGGATGATGATTGCAATCGAGCTGAAGATCATATGGCCCAACTGACCGATCCGCAGATGACTGATCGTCGCATCCAGCCAAGACGTTTGACCAAGGACGAGACCAACGGTCAACAACGGCAGCAACAGCCACGGGGCCATTATGGTGGGAATTACGCCCGAGCTGTTGAGCTTAAGTGGCAAATATGACGATTGCGCCGGAATCGAACGTTTCCCGATCTTTCGGGCCGCGAATTCAAGCGGCACCCGCCGGCGTGCGAGTTCGACGAAAACGACCAGGCCGACCATGGCTACCGACAGAATTGCCAGCAGCGATGCCTGCCCGGTGGACAAGGCTCCCTGCCGGGTCAGTTCCAGCATCTCGGCAACGGCGCGGGGCATTTCCACCGCGACGCTCGCAAAAATCAACAAGGCCAGGCCGTTGCCGATGCCGCGCACGGTGATCTGTTCGCTGAGCCAGATCAGCAATACCATCCCACCCGTGAGCGTCACCGCCGCCGAGAGCAGAAATAGTCCGCCCGGATCGCCGACGAGATTGGGGACATTCTGCAGCCCCGAGGCGATGCCAAACGCCTGAAACGCTGCCAGTGAGATGGCCAGAGCGATAGTGTAGCGCGCGATCTTCCGCCGTCCGGCTTCACCGCCCCTGGATAGCGCGTTGAGCTTCGGTGAGACCATCGAGACCAGCTGAATGAGGATCGCCGCGGAAAAATACGGCATGATGTTCAGCGCGAAGATCGCCATGCGATGAATGCCGCCGCCGGCCAATATGTTGAACACGCCGAGAATGCCACCGGCCTGCGACTCGAACACCTGTTCCCAGATGTCGGGATCGATGCCAGGCAGCGGGATGTAGGTGCCGAGCCGGTAGACGAGGAGCGCGCCCAGAGTGAAGGCGATACGGCGCGCCAACTCTGACTTCATCGACGGCGGCCCCTGAGCTTGGACTTCCGGATCAGCCCCTCATACTGATGGGCGAGCAGATAGCCCTGCACCTGCGCCACCGTGTCCATGGTCACGCTGACGACGATCAGGAGCGAGGTGCCGCCAAAGTAGAACGGCACCGAGGCATAGGAAATCAGAATTTCCGGGATCAGGCAGACGATCGCGAGATAGACCGCGCCGAGCACGGTAATCCGCGACAGCACATAGTCGATATATTCGGCGGTGCGCTCGCCCGGACGGATGCCGGGGACGAAGCCGCCATGCTTCTTGAGGTTGTCGGCGGTCTCGGTCGGGTTGAACACGATCGCGGTGTAGAAGAACGCGAAGAACACGATCAGCGCCAGATAGAGAAACAGGAACAGCGGACGGCCGTGACCGAGCTGGGTGATGATCCACTGGAACCATTCCGGCCCCTTGCCGGCGTTGAAGTTCGCGACCGTGGTCGGCAGCAGCAACAGCGAGGACGCGAAGATCGGCGGAATCACGCCCGAGGTGTTGAGCTTGAGCGGCAGATGCGAGGACTGGCCCTCGAACATCTTGTTGCCGACCTGGCGCTTCGGATACTGGATCAGAAGCCGCCGCTGCGCCCGCTCCATGAACACGATGAAGGCGATCACGGCGACCGCCATCACGATCACGATCAGGATCAGACCGGTCGACAGTGCGCCCTGACGGCCGAGTTCCAGCATGTTGGCGAGCGCCGAGGGCAGCTCGGCGACGATGCCGGAGAGAATGATCAGCGAAATGCCGTTGCCGATGCCGCGCGAGGTGATCTGCTCGCCGAGCCACATCAGGAACATGGTGCCGCCGGTCAGCGTGATCGCGGTGGAAAGCCGGAAGAACAGGCCGGGATCGCTGACGACGTTGCCGGCGCCTTCGAGGCCGAAGGCGATGCCGTAGGACTGGAACGCGGCAAGGATCACGGTGAGATAGCGCGTGTACTGGTTCAGCGTCTTGCGGCCCGCCTCGCCTTCCTTCTTCAGGGCCTCGAGCTGCGGCGATACCGTGGTCAGAAGCTGGATGATGATCGAGGCCGAGATATACGGCATGATGTTCAGTGCGAAGATCGCCATGCGGTGGATGCCGCCGCCGGCGAACATGTTGAACATGCCGAGGATGCCACCGGCCTGCGACTTGAACACCTGTTCCCAGATGTTGGGATCGATGCCAGGCAGCGGGATGTAGGTGCCGAGCCGGTAAACCAGCAGCGCACCCAGCGTGAACCAGATTCGCTTCTTCAGCTCGTCGGCCTTGCCGAGCGCCGCGAAATTGAGGTTGGCCGCAAGTTGTTCCGCTGCTGAGACCATTGTTTTGGCTTTCTCCCGCCGCCTCCGCGCCGACTTCCCCTACGGGACCATCGGCAGACGCCGGACATTATCTGGTGCTCGGCTTCGATAAGTCCATCGCTCCATTCCGCGGATTGCCCGCCGTGACGGGCGATGACGCAGATGTTACGCCGCCTCGCCTGCTTGCTTCCTGGCCGGCGCCAGGATCTTCACCGTGCCGCCCGCCTTTTCGACCGCCGCGACGGCCGATTTCGACGCGCCGTGAACCTCGATCGTCAGCTTGGCCTTGAGTTCGCCGCGGCCGAGCAGCCGCACGCCATCCTTGGCGCGGCGCAGCGCGCCCGACTTTACCAGCGATTCGGCGTTGATGATGTCCTTGGGATCGAGCTGCCTGGCGTCGATCGCCTGCTGCAACCGGTCGAGGTTGATCTCGGCGAAATCGAGCTTGAAGATGTTGTTGAAGCCGCGCTTCGGCAGCCGCCGGTGCAGCGGCATCTGGCCGCCTTCAAACCCCTTGATGCGCACGCCCGACCGCGCGGTCTGGCCCTTGCCGCCGCGGCCCGCAGTCTTGCCCTTGCCTGAGCCGATGCCGCGGCCGACGCGCATGCGCTTTTTACGCGAGCCGGCATTGTCGGCGATATCGCTGAGCTTCATCGTTCGCTTCCTTTATCTCCGGAGCATGATCTTGACCGAAAACCGGTTCCCACTTTTCGGGATCATGCTCCGATCTTGCTTGCCTTAACTCTCGCCGACGACGCGGACGAGATGTTGAACCTTTGCGATCATGCCGCGAATCGCAGGGGTGTCCCGCAGCTCGGTGACCCGGCCGATCTTGTTGAGCTTGAGGCCGATCAGCGTCGCACGCTGCGAGTGATGGCGGCGGATTGCGCTGCCGGTCTGCTCGACCTTGATCATCTTTGCGGCCTTGGCCATCGTCGTCACTCCAGGTAGCGCGGGAAAAGCCCGCGTTGTTATTCAGCCACGGCTTCGGCGTCGCCGCCGACGCGGCGCGACTGCAGCGTGGACACCTTGATGTTGCGGCGCGCCGCCACCGAGCGCGGCGAATCCTGATGCTTCAGCGCGTCGAAGGTCGCGCGAACCATGTTGTAGGGGTTCGACGAGCCGATCGACTTCGCCACCACGTCCTGGATGCCGAGCGTCTCGAATACCGCGCGCATCGGGCCGCCGGCGATGATGCCGGTACCGGCCGGCGCCGCGCGCAGATAGACGCGGCCGGCGCCGTGACGGCCGGCGATGTCGTGATGCAGCGTGCGGCCTTCGCGCAACGCAACCCGCGTCAGATTGCGCTTGGCCGATTCCGTCGCCTTGCGGATCGCCTCCGGCACCTCGCGCGCCTTGCCGTGGCCAAAACCGACCCGGCCCTTCTGGTCGCCGATCACGACCAGCGCCGCGAAGCCGAAGCGCTTGCCGCCCTTGACGACCTTCGCCACGCGATTGATGTGGACGAGCTTGTCGACGAACTCGCTGTCGCGCTCCTCGCGATCCCTACTCCGTTCGCGTCCGCCGCGTTCGCGTTCACCTGCCATGGTGTTTTCCAATCTCTGGGAGGCCCAAGCCCCTGTCCTCGTGTCGGTTCAAACCAAGATTCTCAAAAGCTCAATCCGCTCTCGCGCGCGGCATCGGCAAGCGCCTTGACGCGCCCGTGATAGAGATAGCCGCCGCGGTCGAACACCACTTCCTTGACGCCCTTCTTCACCGCGCGCTCCGCCAGCAGCTTGCCGACGGCCTTGGCCGCGTCGATGTTGGCACCGGTGTTGCCGGCCTCGCGCATCGACTTTTCCAGCGACGACGCCGACGCCAGCGTCTCGCCCTTCAGGTCGTCGATGACCTGGGCATAGATGTGCTTCGACGATCGGAATACCGACAGCCGCGGCCGCCCGCCCGCGGAACGGCGCAACGACAGCCGCACGCGTTGCTTGCGCCGGGCATTGGTAACCTTCAGTGACATGACCGGCTCCGTTACTTCTTCTTGCCTTCCTTGCGGAAGATGAATTCATCCGAATATTTCACGCCCTTGCCCTTGTAAGGCTCCGGCGGACGGTAGCTGCGGATCTCGGCGGCGACCTGACCGACGCGCTGGCTGTCGTTGCCGACGATGACGATCTCGGTCGGCTTCGGCACCGTGATCGCGATGCCTTCCGGAATCGCATAGACGACGTCGTGGCTGTAACCGAGCTCGAGCTGCAGGTTCTTGCCCTGCAGCGCGGCGCGATAGCCGACGCCGGTGATCTCGAGCTTCTTCTCGAAACCCTTGGTGACGCCGGCCACCAGATTCGCAATCTGCGCGCGCGCAGTGCCGTAGAGTGCCTGGGCGCGGTTGGTTTCCACCCTTGGCGCAACCTTGACCGCGCCGTTCTCGAACTTCACATCGACGTCGTCATGCACGACGAACTGAAGCTGGCCTTTCGGCCCCTTCATCCTGACGGTCTGTCCCTCGACGGTCGCGGTAACGCCCGACGGAACCGTCACGGGCCGCTTGCCAATACGTGACATGACTCAATCCTTCCTCAAAACACCGTGAAGAGAATTTCGCCGCCCACATTCGCGTCGCGCGCGTCGTGGTCAGCCATAATTCCCTTCGGTGTCGACAACACCGAAATGCCGAGCCCGTTGTTGACGCGCGGCAGGTTCTTCACCGAGGCGTAAACCCGCCGTCCCGGCTTGGAGACCCGTTCGATCTCGCGAATCACCGGCGCGCCGTCGAAATATTTCAGCTCGATCTCGAGCTCGCTGCGGCCGGAGGCGTGCTCGACGCTGGCGTAGCCGCGGATATAACCCTCGGACTTCAGCACTTCGAGCACGCTGGCGCGCATCTTCGAGCCGGGGGTCGACACCTTGGACTTGGAACGCATCTGCGCGTTGCGAATGCGGGTGATCAAATCGCTGATCGGATCGTGCGTTGACATCTGACGACCCCCTTACCAGCTCGACTTCACGAGCCCGGGAACCAGGCCCTTGGAGCCGAGTTCACGCAGCGCGATGCGGCTGAGCTTGTTCTTGCGATAATTCGAGCGCGGACGGCCGGACAATTCGCAGCGGTTGCGGATCCGGGTCGCCGACGAATTGCGCGGCATCTCGGCGAGCTTCAGCGTCGCCGCGAACCGCTCTTCCATCGGCCTGTTCTTGTCGGCGATGATCGTCTTCAGCTTCGCGCGCTGGGGCGCGGCGTTCTTGGTCATCCGCTTGCGCCGGTTGTTCTTCTCGATCGAACTCTTCTTTGCCATGCTTGGCTCCTGGGTTTCCGCGTTTGAGAGGCTTGACAGCGTCTCACTGCCGGAACGGGAAATTGAATGCGGTCAACAAGGCACGCGCCTCGTCGTCGGTACGCGCCGTGGTGCAGACCGTGACGTCCATGCCCAATGTTTCCCCGGCCTTGTCGAAGTCGATTTCGGGGAAAATGATGTGTTCCTTGATGCCGAGCGAATAGTTGCCGCGGCCATCGAAGCTCTTCGGACTGAGGCCGCGGAAGTCGCGCACGCGCGGCAGCGCCACGTTCACCAGGCGATCGATGAACTCGTACATCCGCGCCTTGCGCAACGTGACCTTGCAGCCGATCGGCTGGTTCTCGCGCAGCTTGAAGGTCGCGATCGCGACCCGGGAATAGGTCACGATCGCCTTCTGGCCGGCGATCAGCGACAGGTCGGCCGCGGCGTTTTCCGCCTTCTTGCGGTCGTTGACGGACTCGCCGACGCCCATATTGAGCACGACCTTGTCGAGCCGCGGCACCTGCATCAGATTGGCATAGCCGAACTGTTCGGTCAGCTTGCCGCGGATGCTGTTGTCAAACTCCGCGCGCAGGCGCGGCACATAAGCGGTCTCAGCCATCGATCTCTGCTCCCGAGCTCTTGGCAATGCGTACCTTCTTGCCATCAGCCTGAATCTTGAAGCCCACGCGGGTCGGCTTGCCGTCCTTGCCGACATAGGCGATGTTGGACAAATGGATCGGCGACTCCTTGGAGATGATGCCGCCTTCCTGGGCCTGGGACTGCTTCTGGTGCCGCTTCACCATGTTGACGCCGCGCACCAGCGCCTTGTTCTCGGCGGGGCGCACCTCGAAGACTTCGCCGGTACGGCCCTTGTCGCGGCCGGACAAAACCATGACCTTGTCGCCTTTCCGGATCTTGGCAGCCATCACAGCACCTCCGGCGCGAGCGAGATGATCTTCATGTGGTTCTTGGCGCGCAGCTCGCGCGGCACCGGCCCGAAGATGCGGGTGCCGACCGGCTCCGACTGGTTGTTGATCAACACGGCGGCGTTGCGGTCGAAGCGGATCACCGAGCCGTCGGCGCGGCGGATGTCCTTGCGGACCCGCACCACGACCGCCTTCATCACGTCGCCCTTCTTGACCTTGCCGCGCGGGATCGCTTCCTTGATCGACACCACGATGACGTCGCCCACGGTGGCATAGCGGCGCTTGGAGCCCCCAAGCACCTTGATGCACATGACACGGCGTGCGCCTGAATTGTCGGCCACGTCGAGGTTGGTCTGCATCTGAATCATTGATGCACCTCGTCCTCTTTCTGATGCGCCTGGTTGCGCCTGAAATTTTCCCGAAAATCCGTCCGGCGGCGCCGGACGAGCCTCAGGCCGTTTTCTTCTGTTCGCCCCGGACCACGGTCCAGCGCTTCAGCTTCGAGATCGGCTTGCTTTCCTCGATCCACACCACGTCGCCCGGCTTGAACTCGCTGTTCTCGTCGTGGGCGTGATAGTTTTTCGAACGGCGGATCGTCTTCTTGTAGATCGGGTGGGTGAAGCGGCGATCGACGCGCACCACCACCGTCTTGGCTTGCTTGTCGCTGACGACCACGCCCTGAAGTGTACGTTTCGGCATATCCGGCCTCTTACTTCTTCTTCGCGCGCTTTTGCGCGGCGATGGTCTTGATGCGGGCGATATCGCGGCGGGCTTCACGCAGCCGCGAGGTGTTCTCCAGCTGCCCGGTGGCGCGCTGGAAACGCAGGTTGAAGCGCTCCTTCTTCAGATTGAGAACGGCGTCCTCCATCTGGTCCTCGCTCATGGCGCGGATATCGGCGGTTTTCATCTCGGCCATCACGCTCACTCCGCGATACGCGCGACGAAGCGCGTCTTGATCGGCAGCTTGGCGGCGGCGAGCGACAGCGCTTCCTTCGCGGTCTGCACGGTCACGCCGTCGATCTCGAAAATCACGCGGCCGGGCTTGACCCGCGCCACCCACAATTCCGGCGTGCCCTTGCCCGAGCCCATGCGGACTTCGGCGGGCTTCTTCGATACCGGCACGTCCGGGAAGATGCGGATCCAGACCCGGCCGGCGCGCTTCATGTGACGGGTCAGCGCGCGGCGCGCGGCTTCGATCTGACGGGCGGTGACGCGCTCGGGCTCCATCGCCTTCAGGCCGAACTGACCGAACGACAACGCCGCGCCCGACGTCGCAACGCCGTGGATACGGCCCTTATGCGCCTTCCGGAACTTGGTTTTCTTTGGTTGCATCATGGCTTACGCCCTCAAACTTTCCCTAATGCCTCAAGCGGCGTCGCGGCGCGGCCGCGAGCTGTCGCCTTCGGCCATCTTCTTGTCCTGGGCCATCGGATCGTGCTCGAGGATCTCGCCCTTGAAGATCCAGACCTTGACGCCGCAGGTGCCGAAGGTGGTGAACGCGGTCGCAACGCCGTAATCGATGTCGGCGCGCAGGGTGTGCAGCGGCACGCGGCCTTCGCGATACCATTCCATGCGCGCGATTTCGGCGCCGCCGAGGCGGCCCGAGCAGTTGATCCGGATGCCTTCGGCGCCGAGACGCATCGCCGACTGCACCGCGCGCTTCATGGCGCGGCGGAATGCGACGCGGCGCTCGAGCTGCTGGGCGATCGATTCGGCGACCAGGGTGGCGTCGAGTTCGGGCTTGCGGATTTCGACGATGTTGATGACGACGTCGGAGTCGGTGATGTCGGCCACGCGCTTGCGCAGCTTGTCGATGTCGGCGCCCTTCTTGCCGATCACCACGCCCGGACGCGCCGAGTGGATCGTCACCCGGCACTTCTTGTGCGGACGCTCGATCACGATGCGGGCAACCGCCGCCTGCTTGAGCTCCTTGTGCAGGATCTCGCGTATCTTGATGTCCTCATGCAACAGCTTGCCGTACTCGTTCTTGCCGGCGAACCAGCGGGAATCCCAGGTCCGGTTGATGCCGAGACGCAGCCCGATTGGATTGATCTTTTGACCCATCGTAGTCTCCTGCGCTCTTTACGCGCTCGCCTCGGCCTCGACCTGACGAACCACGATGGTCAGGTGCGAGAACGGTTTATAGATACGGCCCGAGCGGCCGCGGCCGCGCGGGGCAAAACGCTTCATCACGATGCCGTTGCCGACATGGGCCTCGGCGACGACGAGATCGTCGACCTCGAGGTCGTGATTGTTTTCGGCATTCGCGATCGCCGACTCCAGGCACTTCCTGACGTCGACCGCGATCCGCTTGCGCGAGAACTGCAGGTCGGCGAGTGCCGCCGAAGCCGTCCGGCCGCGGATCAGCTGCGCGACAAGATTGAGCTTCTGCGGGCTGACGCGCAGCATCCTTGCCACTGCCTTGGCCTCGTTATCGGCGAGGCTACGTTCGCGCTTTGGTTTGCTCATCGCTCGATCCTCACGCCTTCTTGGCTTTCTTGTCGCCAGAATGGCCGTGGAAGGTACGGGTCGGCGAGAACTCGCCGAACTTGTGACCCACCATTTCCTCGTTGACCGATACC
>NZ_JBAVNZ010000394.1:0-2150 GCF_049691595.1 Bradyrhizobium sp. | reverse complement strand
TCCTGACCGCGGCGAGCAGCTCGCGCGTGCCGGCTCTCGCATCGGCGACGACGGCGGCGTCGGGCGTCAAGCGGCGCATTTCCACTGGATCGATATCGATGCGAACCGATTTCAGGCCGGGCGGCTGAAACGGCCACCGGAACGACGAGGCCGGCAATTCCATGCGGGTGCCGATCCCGATCATGAGGTCGGTGGTGGGCCAGAGCTTGTAAGCGGCGGCCATCGTCAAGCCGAGCTCATGGGCGTTGGAAACGATGCCGCGGCCGCTGCGGAACGCCACCACCGGCGCGTCGATCAGTTCGGCCAGTTCGAGGATTTCCTCGCGGGCGTCGATCGCGCCGCTGCCGACAAAGATCATCGGCGTCCGGCTAGCCGAGATCAGCGCCGCGGCGGACTTGATCCGGTCGGGATCGGGCCGCGGTGCGGGGAAGGGATCGAACACTTTTGCGGCGCCGACCGCCGCCCGCTGCGTGAACACGTCCCACGGCATTTCCAGCGAAACCGGCCCGCGGCGGCCCGACAGCATTTCCTGGAACGCGCGCGAGACCATCGCAGGGGCATTGTCGGGATATTCGATCCGGTCGGCCCATTTCACGAAGGTGCGGAGCGTCGCGAGCTGATCCGGCATCTCGTGCAGATGGCCGCGGCCCTTGCCCAAAAATGGCGTCGGCACCTGGCCGGTCAGGCACAGCACCGGCTCGTTCGACCCGAACGCCGTCAGCAGCGCCGCGCCGGCATTGAGCACGCCGGGGCCGGGCACCACGCTGAACACGCCGGGCCTGCCGGTCGATCGCGCATAGCCATAGGCCATGTAGCCGCAGGCCTGTTCGTGGCGCGCGCCGATCACCTTCAGCTGCGCCTGATGAAACGCGTCGAACAGGCCGTAAATTTGCGCGCCGGGCAGGCCGAACACGGTGTCGACGCCATGGGCGACGAGGCCGTTGACGATCGCTTCGCCGCCGGAAGTTGAGGTCATTTTACTGTCCGCTCGGTCACTCGATTGATGGGGCTTCGTCGACCACGCCGTTGCGAAGAACCCCGACGCCGTCGGCTTCGACCTCGATCACGTCGCCGGGCTTGAGGTAGCGCGGCGGATCGAACCGTGCGCCGGCGCCGGTCGGCGTTCCCGTGACGATGACGTCGCCCGCTACCAGCGTGGTGAAGGTCGAGATGTAGTTGATCAGGTAACGGAAGCCGAAAATCAGCCGCGAGGTGCGGTCGTCCTGCCGCGTCTCGCCATTGACGCGGGTGGTCAGGCGGATATCCGATATCTGCGATTCATTGCTGTAAGGGACGAGCCACGGACCGAGACTGCCGGTCGAATCAAAATTCTTGCCCTGGGTCACGTTGAATTTCGCGTGCCGCACCCAGTCGCGGATGGTGCCTTCATTGCATAGCGTCACCGCTGCGATGTGCTCCAGCGCCGCGCTCTCCTTGATGTGCCGGCCGGCCTTGCCGATGACGACAACCAGCTCGCCCTCGTAATCGAGCTGCATTGAGGCGCGCGGGCGCACCAGCGGCGCATCGTGTCCGACAAAGGAGCGCGGCGTGCGCATGAACATGCTCGGATATTTCGGCGCGTCCTGGCCGTCCTTGTATTCGGCGTTGCGGTCGGGATAGTTGACGCCGATGCAGATGATCTTTTCGGGCGCCGGAACCGGCGGCTGCCATTTGATCGCATCGAGCGCGTGGTCCGGCGAATGCCGTGCGGCATCCTCGGCCAGTTTGATCAGCGCGCCGGCGGCGATCGCCTCGCGCAGCGTCGGATAATCCTTTCCAAAGCGCGCGGAGAGATCGACGATACCGCCATCGGTTACGGCACCATATCTGGTGACGCCGCCGATGGAATAGGATGCGATGCGGTGTGAGGCCATGAGCTGTCCTGGTCAGCCCGGAATCATGCCGGCGGCTTTGATCGCGGCAGCCGCCGCCGGCGTTCTGAGATAATCGATGAAGGCCCTGGCCGCGCCCGCGTCCCTGGCGTCGGCGGCGACGGCCGCGGTGAAAACCAGTTCCTGCTGCAGTTCGGCCGGGAAGGGGCCGGCCGGTTCGACGCCGGGCGCGATCAGCACGTTGGTGAGAAACACGCCGAGTTCGGCGTCACCACTGGCGACGGCCGGCGCGATCTGCGCAGGGGCGGCCTGAACTTT
>NZ_JBAVNZ010000393.1:0-5524 GCF_049691595.1 Bradyrhizobium sp. | reverse complement strand
CACCCGAAAATCAGCAATGGCGAGATGAGAACGTGCGCAACCACGCTGCCAACGATGACGCCCGCCGGCAGACCCATATTGCCGGTTCCCCGCACGACACTGCCGAGCAGATTCAGCATGCAGATGGATATTGCGCCGCCGAACGCCACGTTGGCGTAGGCCAGCGCGGACGACAATACGTCGCCATCCCCGCCCATCCATCGGAAGACGAATGGCGCGCCGCATAACAGCACTGTCGAGAACTCCGCCGCCAGGCCAAGCGCCAGAACAAAGGCGTGAAAGGCAAGCGCGTCGGCGACATCGCGCTTGCCGGCACCGAGCGCGCGCGCGATTGCGGATGAAACGCCGCCACCCATACCGCTCGCCCCCGTGTGCTGGATCAGCATCACAAATGGGAAGGCGAGCGATGCGCCAGCGAGCACGTCCGGGCCGAGACGGCCGAGAAACAGCCCGTCGAACGTGATCATGCCCGCAATCGCGAGAAGGTTAAGGACATTCGGCGCCGACAGCCGCAGCAGGGTCGGCAAAACCGGCCCTTCGAGCAGCAATCTGGTTCGCGCGGCCACGGCGCGGGGGGCGGCCAGACGGGTCGCGACGGTCGGCGAGAATAATGCAGGGGAATTGGCTATGCTTTGGTCGCTCATGGGCGCTCCTCCCCACAGGGGGCTGGAGCAGCACTTGAGACCGAAGCGTCCTCAAGAACCGGGCGGCTGCGTTAAGAGCCCGATGTGCATTTCGCTTTGCGAAGCCCGCTTACATGGCCCCAGGCCGGGGTGGCGCGCAACGCATCTTTTTTCCGCGGTCCATTAGAAATTTTCATGACTTCAACAGGGCCGGCCAAATCGGCGCTCCGGGTATCCAAGGAACGCAGCTCAGCGTCTCCAGAAGGGTTTACCGGCTTCCCGAAGGGCTTCTTCCCGCGAGATTCCAACATCTTTCAACTGCCGGTCGTCCAGCGAAACCAGTTCCTGGCGTCCTTGCCGGCGATCGAGCCAAATCGCTATGATATGGTCACAGGCCGACAGCAAGTTGCGGCCGGCGGCCGCACGGAAACCGGCGCGCCAGGGTTCCCGCATCGGATGCGTTTGCGACATTCTGGATGCTCCATCTTGAAAGCCCGGCTTCAGCGCAGCCGCGGAGCTGGACCGATAGAACCGGGAATGCCTTGCAAGCAAAGCATCTATTCTCTACCTTGCCTTAGATTTTCTCATGAGAGCAGGCGATGCCGCGCCATTTACCACCGCTCAACGCCCTCAAGGCTTTCGAGGCCGCGGCGCGGAGCGAGAGCTTCACGCGCGCGGCGGAAGAGCTCTGTGTTACCCAGGGAGCGGTCAGCCATCAGGTCAAGTTGCTGGAGGCGACGCTCGGCATCAAGCTCTTCAGCCGCGATCGCCAGCAGTTGGCGATCACCGAGGCCGGTCGCGAATACCTCAACGTGGTGCGCGACGCGCTCGACCGGATCGCTGCGGGCACCGATCGCCTGGTGCAGCGCCAAAACGCCGGCGTTCTGACCGTCAGCACCTCGCCGGATTTTGCCGCCAAATGGCTGGTGTACCGGCTCGGCCGGTTTGCCGAGGCGCATCCCGGCATCGATCTTCGGGTCTCGGCAACGATGCATCATGTCGACTTTGCCCGTGAGGATGTCGATGTTGCGGTCAGGCACGGCGATGGCAATTGGGGCGGGCTTGACGCCGTCCGGCTTTGCACCGAGCAGCTTTTTCCGGTCTGCAGCCCCAAGCTCATGTCCGGGCGTAACCGCATCGCCAAGCCGTCGGACTTGCTGAAATTTCCGCTGCTGCATCTGGACGACTGGAAGGCCTGGTCGAAATGGTTCGATGCCGCCGGGGTCGTTGATGCCGACATCCGGCATGGTACGGCGCTCAACCGCGCAAGCATGCTGATCGATGCCGCCATCGACGGCCAGGGTGTTGCGCTTGCGCGTACCACGCTTGCCGCCTGGGACCTCATCAACGGGCGCCTGGTCAGGCCGTTCAATCTGTCTCTGAAGCTGTCCAGGACCTACTGGGTCGTTTGTCCAAAGGCGACTTCGATGAAGCCGAAGATCAAGACGTTCCGCGATTGGCTGTTGGCAGAGGCCGCTGAAGACACGCGCCGCCTGAAAACACTGCATTTATAGCTGACGACAGCAAACCAGGGCCCATATCCGGGAAAGGGACGTGCGCCCGTCATATTTGATCGCGCGGTTCAGGGCCTCGCAGCCTGGACTTTCACCGCCTCCTCCACCTTGCCATCTTTGTCGCCCGGCTCACGCAGCGCCGCGGTTCGCGGCGGCCGCACCACGGTGACGCTGCAGACCGCTTCGGCCGCGACCTTCGCCGACACGCTGCCGAGCAGCGAACGCACCAGCGAGTTCTGACGCGCGCCGATGATAATATGATCGACATGATTGACCGCGGCGAATTCCAGGATCGCCGCCGCGGGATCGATCGCCTCCAGCACATGCACCGTGAGCCGGCTCTGATCGAGTTGCAGCGCCGAGGCCCAATGCTGGAGCGCGACCAGCCGGTCGATGTGCTTGTTGTGGCCTTGCTCGTCCAGCGTCCGGTCGATGGTGACGCGGCCGAGCTTCAGCACATTCAGGCATGCCAGCCTTGCCGACGGCAGCGTCGCCAGGATTCGTTGCGCGGTCACGCGCAGGGCCTCGTTCAGCGTCTCCGATCCCTCCCCGATATCGAGAGCCACGGCCACGATTGGACATGAGGCCAGTTGCGCCGCAAGATCGACTTTGGGCTTCGGCTCGGTCAGGCCGCGGTCGAAGCGGCGCCGCCAGACCGTGCTGAGCGGATCGCGCCTCATGCGCTCTGATCGCGCCGTCAGCTTGACCTGGTCGGGATGGCCGAGGTCGAAGGCCAGTTGCGACGCCGTCGGATAGCGCCAGGCCGGCTCGATCTCGAGGCACCGCAGCACGATCTCCTGGAGCCAGGGCGGATAATCGCCCCTGAGTTTGCGCGGCGGATGCGGATCGCGCCACAGCCGCCGGCGCATGCCGCGCAGGGTTTCGGTCTCGCCGAACGGCCGCGCCCCGGTGGTGAAGAAGTACAGCAGCACGCCCAGCGAAAACAGATCGCTGCGCGGGTCGTCCCGCACCCCGAGCAGGCGCTCGGGCGCCATGTAGGGCGCGGTGCCGTAGGGCAAACGAAACTCTTCCTGCAGCAGATCGGGCAACTGATTGTGATGCGACAATCCAAAATCGATCAACACCGCCTCGCCGCTTTCACGAAACATGATGCTGCTCGGCTTGATGTCGTGATGAATGACGTTCTGCCGGTGCAGATCGGCGAGGGCGGAGGCGATTTTTCCCGCGACCACCCTCGCCTCTTCGTAAGCGAGCGGTAGCTCGCCGAGCCGGCTGTAAAGCGTCTTGCCGGGAATCCGCTCGATCACGACATAGGCCTGCCTTTCGAAATCGCCGGTGCCGAAACAGGTCGGCACATGGGGTCCCGACAGCCGCGGCAGGATCATCTGCTCCATTTCGAAGCTGACGATGGCGGCGGGATCCTCGCCTTCGGCAACCAGGGGAACCTTCATCAAGAGCGGCGCCGTGATGCCGGGATGGGTGACGCTCCACAGCGTCGCCATGCCGCCGTGATGCACGCACTCGCCGATCACGAACCCATCGATATCAGCGCTCCGTGCTAGGGAAGGCCTGGTCATCGCTCACCTCCCGACCAGCAGGCGATCGGCCAGCCATGACGGCAGGCCGTTTCCGCGGATTCGATTTGCCGCCGTCTCGACGTCGTAGGGTACGCGGCAATAGGTGATTTCCCGCGCCTCGGTGTCGAACATCGCAAACGAGGCCGCCGGATTGCCGTCCCGCGGCTGCCCCACCGAGCCGAGAACGGCGAGCCAGCGCCGGCCCGGCAGCAATGGCACGGGCACGCCCGAGGTCGGGACAAAGCCCGTCATCTTCGCAGCCGATGACATCGAATAAAGCGCCGGCCGGTGAATGTGGCCGCAGAACGTGATCTGGGCCGCGCTCGCCATGATGCTGCGCGCGGCATCCAAAGCGTTCCGGACGTAGCGCCATGTCGAAGGACTGCTCGCCTCGGAATGGACGTAGAGGCGATCGTCCTCCTGCCGCGTCAGCGGCAATTCGGCCAAAAAACGCCGCTCCGCGACGCCAAGCCGGCCGCGCGTCCATTCGATCGCGGCCTGGGCTTCGGCATTCATGGATTCCGTCATGGTGCCGACCGCGCTGTCGTGGTTGCCGCGCACCGCCATCGCCCCGCTCTCGGCGAGGTCCATCACTGTCTCGACCGCCCATTCAGGATCGGCGCCATATCCAACGTAGTCGCCAAGGCAGATCAATTTTTCCGCGCCGCGCGCCCGCGCCGACGCGAGGCAGGCGCCAAAGGCCTGCCGGTTGGCGTGGACATCGGCAAACAGCGCCAGCAGCACTTTCTCCTCCCGCATCATCGGTATCGGACCGGCTGAGCCCGGATTTGACCGATATCAAACAACAGGCGTCCGTGAGCCCGCAACTGGTCCAGGGTGAGGATCGCGAAAGGGGATTTGAGGCTTGTCGGGTGGTTCGGCGGCGAGCGCTTAAAGATACTTCAGCGCTTGCGCGGGGCTTCGAGGCCCCTGAGCAGCAACGCCAGCATGAAGTCGATCCGCCCGGCAAGCTCGGGATCGCGCCACTCGTCGGAATGCGCGGGATGATGGAAGCGGCTGGTGGCGTCGAACAGCGCCCGCGCCGAGGCTCCTGGATCGGCAACCTGGAACACGCCCTGCTTCACGCCGTCGGACAGGATTTGCGCGATCTGATCGACGAGACCTTGCCGGTGCGCCCTTACCGCCTCGCACGCCTCCTGCGCCAGCGTCAGATAGGTCGCGAACATCTCGGGGTCGTCGCTCAGCTTCTTGTGCTTGATCGAAAACATCGTGCGCAGCCAGCGCTCCAGCCTGGCCGGCGCCGGCCCCGAGGCCTCCGCGATCTTCTGCAGCGGCGCGTTGACGCGGTCGAGCCAGCGCTTCGCCACCGCCTGGCGCAGCGAAGCCTTGCTCGGGAAATGCCGGTAGACGCTGCCGTGGCTGACATCGAGCGCGCGGGCGACATCGACGACCGTCGCCTTGGCCAGCCCGAAACGGCGCAACACGTCCTCGGTAACCTCGAGGATTCGCTCAGGGGTCAGAACCACGGCCTCGTTCATGCGCGCACCGTTTGCCGGGTGGAATGGCGCTCGCCCGCCGCGATATCGTGAATGCAATCCGGCGTCCCCCGGCAGCCCGCGCCGGCTGCCGAAATCCCCGGTCGCTCGATACCACGCGCCGTCAACGCCGTCGGGCCGGCCATCCCGATCGCTCCCTTGGTCGGATCAAATCTCGCAGCCTGAACCTCCAAATGGCGGGCGACCCGCGCGTTGAGCCAGCGATTGAGTTGTGCGGTCAGATAAAACACTTCAATTGTCATCGAGACTGTCCTCTGCAAGTCCGGGGCTCAACGGTCGTTGGGGCCAGGGAGCCGGGGTGACGCCGCAGCATGCATAAGCGAGTATATAGT
>NZ_JBAVNZ010000392.1:0-4081 GCF_049691595.1 Bradyrhizobium sp. | reverse complement strand
GGCGAGCAGCGCGGCAAAACGGCGCGTTTCGAACCACGCGGCGGTGGGCAGGCCTTCGCTCGAAAGCGCAATGCCGGCGCGATCACCAGCTCGCGGGCAGGCGCTTCAGGCCGCGCAATACGAAGGTCGGCCGCCACTCCGGATTCTCCGCGTCATCGAGCCGCAGTTGCGGCAACCGGCGCAGCAAGGTCGAAATCGCGACCTCCGCCTCGATCCGCGCCAGCTGGGCGCCGAGGCAGAAGTGAATGCCGCCGCCAAACGACAGCGGCTTCACATTGGGCCTGACAATGTCGAGCCGATCCGGCCGGTCGGGATAGACGGCCGGGTCGTGATTGGCCGAACCGAGCAGGCACAGCACGCTTTCGCCCCTCGGGATTTTCTTGCCGCCGAGGTCGTCGATGTCTTCCAGCGCCACCCGGCCGGACAATTGCACCGAGGAGTCGTAACGCAGGAATTCCTCGATGGCGTTGGTGATCAGGCCGGGATCGGCCTTGAGCAGCGCGAGCTGGTCGGGATTGCGATGCAGCGCCAACAGGCCGTTGCCGATCAGATTGACGGTGGTCTCGTGGCCGGCGCCGAACAGCAGAATGATGTTGGCGGTGAGCTCTTCGTTGGAGAGTTTGCTGCCGTCTTCCTCGGCCTGCACCAGTTGCGTCGTCAAATCGTCGCCGGGCTGCTTGCGCCGCAGCTCGAACAGCTGCTGGAAATACATCTGCGCCATCGCGTTGCTGGCGTTGGCCGCCTTGATCTCGTCGGCTGTCAGTTGCACCGGGTCGAGCAGCCGTCCGCCGTCGCGCGAACTGGCATAAAACACCCCGCGATGCTCCTCCGGTATTCCCAGCATGTCGCAGATGATGGTGACCGGCAGGCGGAAGGCAAAATCCTCGATCAGGTCCATCCGGCCCGCGGGGATGACGCGATCGAGCGTCTGGTCGACGATCTGCTGGATGCGGGGCCGCATGTCCTCGACCCGGCGCGCGGTGAACGCCTTCACCACCAGGCCGCGCAGCCGGGTGTGATCGGGCGGGTCCTGCTGCAGCATCCAGTGGCTCATGCTGCGGAACACCGGCTCGTCCATGATCTTTGGCCCATAGCGGCGGATGGTGCGCGCGACATAATCCTTGCCAAAACGCTTGTCGCGCAGCACGAGGCTCGCCTCGGCGTGGCGGCTGGCGACGAACATGCCAAGCGGCGTCAGGTGCACGGGATCGGTGGTGCGCAGCCGCGCATAATGCGGATAGGGATCGCGAATGAATTCCGGCGCGAGCGGATCGAACAGCGGGTCGGGGCTCACCGTCTGGACATGCTCGTTCATGGGCGTCCCTTGGAGCGATACATTGGCTGGCCGAATTAGCCCACAAGCGGCCGGCATCAGCAAGTCCGCAAATCGTGCCTTACCGCTGGCCGGCGGCCGCACGTTGGGCTTTGGGCATCCGGCCGGCGACGGCGCGGATTTTGCCGGGCGAGGCCCGCCAGATCGCTGCCGCGGACAGCACGCTCACGGCGATCCCGATCGCAAAGGCGACCGTGTAACTGCCCGAAAGGTCGTGCAGAACCCCCGTCGCCCAGGGCCCGGCCGCGCCGCCCGCCAGCGCCGCCAGCATGATGGTGCCGAAAATGCTGCCGTAGTGCTTGCCCTGAAAAATCTCGACCACGACCGCCCCCATGATCGAGGTCAGACCATAGCCGAGCGCGCCCTGGGTCAAAACCATCAGGTAGACCAGCGGCAGCACCGGCGCATATTTCAGCGCGATCAGCGCGGCGAAACAGATCGCAAAGCCCAGGCAGCTTGCCGCCCATATCCACTCGCGTCCGATCCGGTCGGAGAGATGCCCGAGCCAGATCTGGCCGGGAATGCCGAGCAGGCTGACCACGCCGAGCGCCCAGACCGCGACGTTCGGGCTGAAGCCGATATCGAGCAGGAATTTGGTCTGGTGCACCTGCACCGCGTACCAGATGTACAGGCCGCAGAAATAACCGAGCGCGATCCACCAGAACCGCGCGGTGCGCAGCGCGCGGCGGAGCGTCCAGTCGGTGGCGGCCCACACGGGATCGACGATGTTCGATATCGGCTTCGCCGATGATGCCGACGGCGCGGCGTCGCCGTCCGGCAAGAGGCCGATATCCTCCGGGCGCTTGCGCACCAACAGGTTGATCGGCCCGAGCAGGACCAGCACGATGATCCCCATCGCCGTGCAGGCGGTGCGCCAGCCGGTCTGCTCGATCATGTGCTGCACCCAGGGCAGCAAGGTCACCGAGCCGATGCCGACGCCGGCAAAGGCAACGCCGATGGCGAGGCCGCGGCGGCGAATGAACCAGTTCGGCAGAAACAGCGATTGGCCGGAATAGCCGAGACAGACGCTGCCGGCGCCGACCAGCACGCCGATGGTGAGATAGAGATGCCATGGCTGGCTCGTCAGCGGCGCAAGCAGCAGCCCGCCCCCCATCAGCGCAACCCCAAGCTCCATCACCGCGCGCGGGCCAAAACGGTCCATCATCCGGCCGATCAGCGGGCTGACCGCGCCGGAAACCAGGAAGCCGAACGAGAACGCGCCGGCGGTGACGCCGCGCTCCCAGCCGAATTCGCCAATGATCGGCGGAAAGAACAGCGAGAACGCGGTGCGCGCATTGACCCCGACCGCCATGGTGACGAAGGTCACGGCGACGATGATCCAGCCGTAGAAGAAGGGGAGAGGCATGGGGGTGTCGCAATGAACTGTGGCGCGAATGGCCGGAATGAACGGGCGGGAGCAGCGCCGCCATCATGCACGGACAGATTTTCGGGGCAAATCGATAGAACCGAGGCAGATGACGGATTGCGGCATCGGTCACCGGCATCTGGCCGGAGGCCGGGAAGCAGGCTAACATATCTTTTTTGGAGGTTCACCATGGGTGCATTGGTTGCCGACGGGTATGTCCCGCATGTTCAGGAACAATTGAATCGCAGGTTTATTGGAGAGGCCCTGACCGAGATGATCGGGTTTCAGAAGGAGTTCAAGCTGTTCTCACCGCAACATTCGCTGATAAGCTCGTTTACGCTGCTCAACATTGCCCCGGTGGAAGAGAAGGACCGGGTGGGTTTTCTGAAATACCTCCATCAGTTGACCAGGACGAGCGCCGAGGTGGATGGCAATGCAACGAAACTGAGCGGACACGATCAAATCGTCGCTTCGCTTCAGGAAAACCTCGAATGCAACAGGCCTTTGCCGGTCTATTTCACCTACCATCCGTCGGGCGGTGCCAGAGGGGTCGTTCAGATCACCGCCAAGAGCCAGCCGCTGAGCTTCTCGAGCACGCGCTTTCTCACCATCTCGGTCCCTACCCTGCGCATGGACAGGCCCAAGGCGGGCGCACGCAAGAAGTAGGGTTGAGGCACGAACCGATGCGTGGCCTGCGCACCCTGGTTCGCAACTACTACTCGGGAACGATCGAGCGCCACGGCCCGACCCCGCTCGGGGTCGACTGGCCGAATGGCGCCTCGCAATATCTGCGATTCGTGCAGCTGCTGAAGATATGCGACTTCTCCAGGTCGTTCAGCCTGAACGATTTCGGCTGCGGTTACGGCGCGCTGCTGGAATTTTTGGCGATGCGGCATGGCGAGGCCGAGGTCGCCTATCAAGGCATCGACATTTCTCGCGCGATGGTCGCCGCGGCCCGCCAACGCTGGGCGGACCGCAAGCATGTGAAATTCGCGGTCGGCTCGCGATGCGGCCGCGTGGCCGACTATTCGCTCGCCAGCGGCGTCTTCAACGTTCGGCTCGGTCATCCCGTGCGGGATTGGGAAGCCTATATCGAGTCGATCCTCGCCGACTTGCATGCCAGCAGCCGGATCGGCTTCGCCGTCAATTTCATGCTGCCGCGCGATGCGCCGCCGAGCGAAAGCGGGCTCTATCGCTGCGAACCACGGCGCTGGATCGATTCTCTGGCGAAGCAAGCGGGTGGCGGCGTGCAACTGCTCGGGGATTACGGACTTCGCGAATTCACGCTGCTGATCCGCATGACGCCGCCGACAACTGCGCGGCCGCAAGCAGGCTCTGGTAGGGCACCGCGCCGGTCTGCTCGATGAGGCGGCGGGCGCGAT
>NZ_JBAVNZ010000391.1:0-2509 GCF_049691595.1 Bradyrhizobium sp. | reverse complement strand
GGCCACTTCCGCTTGAAACACGACGTCATCGTCTCCGGCGGCCTCGGCTGCAGCATCGTGCCGTTCCGCCTCGGCGTTCCCCCGGAAATCGTGCTGGTGACGCTGGGCGGGGCGGGTCCGGCGGTGGCGTAGTTCGCCCTGAGTTTAGTCGTGCTTGTGTTATAAGCACGGGGTACGTCAGATGATGCCATAGCTGACCTATAGCGGTTTCATGAAATGAGAGTCACGATCACCATCGACGACGAGTTGTTTGCGCAAGCGCAGGAATTCGTGGGCGCCAATGGCAAGTCTGCTGTCATAACGGCTGCATTGCGGGCTTTCGTTGAGCGCGAGGCTGGCCGTCGGCTCGCCAGTATGGGAGGGACACAACCCAACGCCAAGGCCCCGCCCCGGCGGCGCTTTTGAATCGTGGTTTTCACTCAATGCATGTTTTGATAAGTCGCCCGCTGTAGAAAAATTCATAGCTGGCCCGATTTCGCGCCGCCGAACTCCCGGAGCAATGTCCATGTCCCATCTCGACGGCGAGATTCGCGACGGCCGTCACCATATGCGGGTCCGCGTCTATTACGAGGACACCGACTTCTCCGGCATCGTCTATCACGCCAATTACCTGCGCTTCATGGAGCGCGGACGCACCAATCATCTGCGGCTGATGGGAGCGGAACAGCATCATCTGTTCGAACAGGCCGAGCTGGAAACGCCGGGTTTTGCCTTTGTCGTGCGCTCGATGCAGATCGACTTTCTCAAGCCCGCGCGGATGGATGATTTGCTCGACGTCGTGACATGGCCGGTCGCCGTGAAGGGCGCGTCGATCACGCTGGCGCAGGAGGTGCGGCGCGGCGGGGAGGTGCTGGTCAAGGCGCAGGTGCGCGTCGCCTTCATCAGCGAGGGGCGGGCACTGCCGATCCCGAAATCGCTGCGGCTAGTGATGAAGGCCGATCTGGCTTAGCTATCAGCCGATAGGCGAACGGCCATCGACTCCTTGAAATGGCGCGATAGAGTTGCGGCCGCAGCAACAGCCGAGGTCACCGATGTCGCGTCCGCCGCTACCACCCTTCACCCGGGAAACCGCCGCCCAAAAAGCCCGTATGGCGGAAGACGCGTGGAATTCGCGCGACCCTGGGCGGGTGGCGCTGGCCTATACCGAAGACAGCCGCTGGCGCAACCGCTCGGAGGTTTTCCAGGGCCGTGCCGCCATCGCAGCCTTTCTCACCCGCAAATGGGCGAAGGAGAAGGACTATCGCCTGATCAAGGATCTCTGGGCATTCGATCAAAACCGCATCGCGGTGCGGTTTCAATATGAGTGGCACGACGATGCCGGGCAGTGGTACCGCTCCTACGGCAACGAGCAGTGGGAGTTCGACGCCCACGGCCTGATGCGCCGGCGCGAAGCCAGCATCAACGACATCGCCATTGCCGAGAAAGACCGCCGCTTTCGCTGGGCCGCGCCTGGCCCGCGGCCGGCGGACGTTCCGGGATTGGGTGACGATCCGTTCTGATGAAATCGTGTGGGAGTTTGCGTTCCCCGGATGCGGCGCAGCGCGATAGCGGTGCGCTGCTGATCCGGGGGCCATCCTGTGTGGCGATGTGGGTCCCGGCTCTGCGGTGCACCGCCAACGGGCGCTGCACCTCGTCCGGGACGCGAGTTCCCCTCACGCCGCCGCCTTGTGGCGCGCGAGTTCGGCTTTGAACAATTCGAATTCCTCGGCGATGGCCCTGGCGATGCTGGACCGTTTGTCGCTACGCCTGCGCGCTGATACGATCCGTCATGCGCGCCAAACTCGTTCCCGAACTTGTCTGTTCGAATTTCGCGAAAAGCCGGCGCTTCTATACGGAGCTGCTTGGATTTCGCGTGCTGTATTCCCGTCCCGAGGAGCGCTTTGCTTATTTGGAACGTGATGGGGCTGAACTGATGCTGGAGCAGTCCGTCGGCAAGGATCGGCTCTGGCCGCGTGCCGAACTAGCATATCCATTCGGCCGTGGAATCAATTTTCAAATCCAGGTCGCCGATGCGGAACATTTGCACGCGGCCATCCTGGCCGCGGGTGTCGCGGTCTATCTGCCTCTCGAAGAGAGATGGTACCGGCGGGAACACGATGAAATCGGCGTCAAGCAATTCGCGATTCAGGACCCCGACGGCTATCTCCTGAGATTTTCAGAGGTCATCGGCGAGCGTTAGCAAGCTTCGCTTCCGGCTCTGCCACGAGCCAGCGAAGAGAACTCGCGAGCCGCTAATACCCTCGTCCGCGATCGACGACGTTTTCCAGCGCACCACCGGCCTCGAAGCGCGCGATCTGGCGCGCGACATATTTCGATATTTCGTCGGGATCGGTGTCGGCGGCGTTGTGCGGTGTCAGCACCACCCTGGGATGGCTCCAGAACGGACTGTTGGATGGCAGCGGCTCGGTGGCGTAGACATCGAGCGATGCGGCGCCGAGCGCGCCGTCGTCGAGGCATTGCAGGATGTCGGCTTCGTTCTGCAGGCCGCCGCGGCCGGCGTTGATCAGGA
>NZ_JBAVNZ010000390.1:0-3375 GCF_049691595.1 Bradyrhizobium sp. | reverse complement strand
CGGCGGCACCTTCGCCCACCCCCGCCGCCGCACCCGCCGCGCCGGCAAAATAGTCGCCGCGAAAAAGGAGCGATCCGAATCTTTCGCGGTTGTCATCGTTCGCGCCCTTAAAACGCCATGGCGTCATACCAGTTGTTAAATCGCGCGGCAGGATTATCCTGATGTTGCCGCCGTGTCGGCCGAACCTAGGGGACGGGTTCGCTTTCCCTTAGATCGCAGGCCCCGGATGGTTTAGTCGCGATGCGCGCCGTCGTCGCCGTTGTTGTGTTCGTCACCGCTGCCCACGCGGCGCTTTGGGGCCTGTTCCAGGAAAAGCTGCCGGCGCCCGATTTCCGCGGCATCCTGCCGAGCGTCTCCTATGCGCCGTTCGAGGGAACCGCGCATCCCGACGTCGACAACATCCCGAGCGTCGAGAAGATTCGCGCCGACCTGAAAAAACTGTCGACGATGACGCGCGCGATCCGTCTCTATTCCTCCACCGGCGGCGTCGAACTGGTACCGCCGATCGCCGCCGAGTTCGGGCTCAAGGTCACGGTCGGCGCCTGGATCGACAAGAACTCCGACCGCAACGAGCGCGAAATCGATGCGGCGATCAATCTCGCCAGACGCAACAGCAATGTCATCGGCATCGTGGTCGGCAACGAGACCATCTACCGCGGCGAGCAGAAGGTCGAAGACCTGATCGAGCTGATCAAGCGGGTCAAGAAATCGGTCAACATTCCCGTCACCACGGGCGAGATCTGGAACATCTGGCGCGACAATCCCGAGCTTGCCTCCTCCGTCGATTTCATCGCCGCGCACGTACTGCCCTATTGGGAAAATTTCACCGACAAGCAGGCGGTCGATCAGGCGTTCTATCTCTACCAGCTCCTGCGCGAAAAATTTCCGGGCAAGCGGATCGTGATCGCCGAATTCGGCTGGCCGAGCGCCGGCTACAATCTCGGCAATGCGGAGCCCGGCCCGTTCGAGCAGGCCTCGGTGCTGCGCAACTTCGTCACCCGCGCCGACGCCATCGGCATGGAATACAACATCGTCGAGGCGATCGATCAGCCCTGGAAGTTCTTCGAAGGCGGCGTCGGTCCCTACTGGGGAATTCTCAACGCTTCGCGCGAGCCGAAATTCGCCTGGACCGGGCCGATCGAAAACGAGAATTACTGGAAGCTCGCGCTGATCGCGGTGCTGGTCGGCATCCTGATGTCGCTGCCGATCCTGCGGCTCGCAGCGCCGACGGTGATGCAGGCGCTGATGCTGTCCGCGGCGGCCAGCGGCGTCGGCGCCTGGGCCGCCACCGTGTTTGCCTACTGGACCGGACATTATTTCGTGTTTGGCTCGGCCTTCGCCCTGACCCTGGGCCTGATCCTGCTGGTCCCCCTGGTCCTGATCGCGATGGCGCGGATCGAGGAAATCGCGGCGGTCGCCTTTGGCCAGCGCCCGCGCCGGCTGATCACCAAGGCAGAGACCGCGCTTGCGGCCAGCTCAACCGACGCCGCCGCGTTCCCGAAAGTATCGATCCACATCCCCGCTTATTTCGAACCGCCGGAGATGCTGAAGCAGACGCTCGATGCGGTGGCGCGGCTCGACTATCCGAATTTCGAATGCGTCGTCATCATCAACAATACGCCGGATCCGGAATTCTGGCAGCCGATCCAGGATCATTGCCGCGCGCTCGGCGAGCGCTTCAAGTTCATCAACGCCGAGAACGTCAAAGGTTTCAAGGCCGGCGCGCTGCGCATCGCCATGGACCGAACGGCGGCGGATGCCGAGATCATCGGCATCATCGACGCCGACTACGTCGTGCAGCCGGACTGGCTGAAGGACCTGGTGCCGGTTTTCGCCGATCCCAGGGTGGGCCTCGTGCAGGCACCACAGGATCATCGCGACGGCGACCGTTCGCTGATGCACTACATCATGAACGGCGAATATGCCGGGTTTTTCGACATCGGCATGATCCAGCGCAACGAGTTCAACGCCATCATCGTTCACGGCACCATGTGCCTGATCCGCCGCGCGGCGATGGACATGGCCGGCGGCTGGGCCGGCGACACCATCTGCGAGGACACCGATCTCGGCCTTGCGATCATCGAGCATGGCTGGCTCACGCATTACACCAACGTGCGCTACGGCCACGGCCTGTTGCCGGACACCTATGAAGCCTTCAAGAAGCAGCGCCATCGCTGGGCCTATGGCGGCTTCCAGATCGTCAAAAAGCACTGGCGGCGTTTCCTGCCCGGCGCCAGCAGGCTCAGCCCCGATCAGCGCCGCGAGTTCTCGCTCGGCTGGCTGAACTGGTTAGGGGCCGAAAGCCTCGGCGTGCTGGTCGCGCTGCTCAACCTGATCTGGGTGCCGATCGTCGCCTTTGCCGACATCGCCATTCCCGACAAGATCCTGACGCTGCCGATCATCGCTTCCTTCGTGGTCTCGCTGGTGCATTTCGTGGCGCTGTACCGGCTGCGCGTGAACATCAAGGCCGGACAGATGCTGGGCGCGATGATCACCGCGATGTCGGTGCAATGGACGGTGTCGCGCGAGGTCGCGCAAGGAATGATCACCGAGCATCTGCCGTTCGCCCGCACCTCCAAGGGCGGCCTGTCGCGGATGTCGATCGAGTTCCAGGCGTTCTGGGAAGCCGTCATCGGCGTACTGCTATTGGTCGGCGCAACGGTGCTGGTGATGATGAACGGCACCAAGCAGGTCCGCGAGATCTATATTTTCGCAGCCGTGCTGGTGCTGGAAAGCCTGCCGTTCCTCTCGGCGGTCGCGATCGCCATCCTGGAGAACTCGCGCCTCAACTCGTTTGCGTTCTGGCGCAACAGCGCGGTGCGGACCGCCGAATTGATCGGCCTGCGCCCGGTGACGATGCCGACGGTGGCGAGCCCCTCGCAACCGGTGGCGTCGGAGATTCGCCAGGAGGCGAACTGAGATCGTGGATGAAACCGCCCGGTCGGCTTGAAGAGTCCGGGTTAACCTATCGCTTTGCAAAGGGAATCCGGGCCGTCCCGCCGCACCTTCGCGGCCCGTCGCGCTATTGACCGGCAGGGGCCCGCCCCCTACACACCCGGTCTAAGTGAGCGCGTAGCTCAGGTGGTAGAGCACGTGACTTTTAATCATGGGGTCGAGGGTTCGAGTCCCTCCGCGCTCACCAACAATCAAAATATATCAGCGACTTACCGGCCCCATCAAAACCTCCTGTGACTAGAAGAGCCAGTTTAAGGACAACATAGGGACCATTCAAATCGTGCGCTGCCGCCCCGCGAAATCGCTGACGCCACAACTCGTCGCAAAGTCGTGGATAGCGCCACCTGCACCCCTTTCGAGCGCGTTTGGGTAGTATTATCTTTGAAGCGGTTCGGCCGACTTGGACGTGGAGTGGTGCTC
>NZ_JBAVNZ010000389.1:0-3469 GCF_049691595.1 Bradyrhizobium sp. | reverse complement strand
GTCTTCGATCGTGCCAATCAGGCGGCGCGCGAAGAGTTCAAGCGGGCCGCCTGATCGACGCAGCACGTAGGATGGGTTGCCGCCTCACCCCTCCACCACCGCCAGCACCTTCGGCGGCGACATCGGCAGGCTGTAAAACCGCTTTCCGAGTGCATTGTGAACGGCGTTGGCGACGGCGGCCATCACGGGGACCAGCGGCACTTCGCCGACGCCCTTCACCCCCTGCGGATGCTTCGGGTTCGGCACCTCGACCATTACCGTGTCCAGCATCGGCAGATCCGAACACACCGGCATGCGGTAGTCGAGGAAGCCGGGGTTATCGACCTTGCCATCCCTGGTGTAGATATATTCCTCGTTCAGCGCCCAGCCGATGCCCTGCGCGACGCCGCCCTGCATCTGGCCCTCGACATAGCTCGGATGGATGGCGCGGCCGACATCCTGCACGGCGGTATAGCGGATCACTCTGATGATGCCGAGCTCGACATCGACCTCGACGTCGCAGATATGCGTGCCGAAGCCGCCCTCGGCGCCTTCGGTGTTGAGCTGCACGCCGGCGCCGATCGGCCCGCCCATCGACGGCGCTTTTGCCGCGAGTTCGGCGAGAGTCAGCGGCTCGAACTGGCCGGCATTGGGACTCGCCGGATGCGCCGCGCCGTTTTCCCATTTCACGGCCTCGGGGTCGATCTCCCAGATTTTTGCGGCGCGCTCGCGCAGGGTGGCGATGATCTTGTCGGTCGACTGCGTGACGACCATCGCGGAGGCGAACAGCACGCGGCTGCCGCCGGTGAGGTTGGAAAAGCCGACGGTCGCGGTATCGCCGATCAAAACCGAGACGCGGCGGTAGTCGATGCCGAGCAGCTCGGCGCAGATGTTGGCGATCGCGGCGCGCGAGCCGCCGATATCGGGATGGCCGGTGGTGACGACGACGTTGCCGTCCTCGGTGATGTTGACCTGCGCGGAGGATTCGCCGCCGGCGTTGAACCAGAAGCCACTCGCGACGCCGCGGCCCTGATATTTTCCGAGCGGCGCGGTGTAATGCGGATGGGCTTTCGCCGCCTCCAGCGTCTCGATGTAGCCGATGCGCGGAAATACCGGGCCATGCGCGGCCTTGGTGCCCTGCTTGGCTGCGTTCTTCAGCCGCAGCTCCAGCGGGTCCATCTTCAGCGCTTCGGCGAGCTCGTCGAGCACGCACTCCACCGCATAGGCGCCGATCGGCGCGCCCGGCGCGCGATAGGCCGCGACCTTGGAGCGGTTGGAGAGCACGTCGAAGCCTATCGCCAGCACGTTTGGAATGTCGTAGGGCGAGAAGCTGCAGCCGACCGCGCCGCGGATCGGCGAGCCCGGCAGCGCGCCGGCCTGCAGCCAGAAGGTGCCCTGGGCGGCAACGATGGTGCCGTCCTTCCTGGCGCCGATCTTGACCGTGCTCTTGGAGCCTGAGGTCGGGCCCGTCGCCCGCATCACTTCCTCGCGGGTCATCACCATCTTCACCGGACGGCCGGATTTTTTCGAAAGCAGCGCCGCCAGCGGCTCCAGATAGACGATGGTCTTGCCGCCAAAGCCGCCGCCGATTTCGGCCGGAATGGCGCGGATGTCACTCTGCTGGATGCCGGTCAGATACGCCGTCATCGCCCGCACCATGAACTGGCCCTGGCTCGAGCTCCAGATCGTGGTCTTGTTGTCGGCGGCGACGCTGACGAGGCAGGCGTGCGGCTCGATATAGCCCTGATGCACCGGGCGGGTGGTGAAGCTGCGTTCGACCATCACCTCGGCCTGCTTGAAGCCTGCCGCGACGTCACCCTTCTTGACCTCGAGTTTTCCGGCGATGTTGGACGGCCTGCCCTCGAACTTGATGTACTCGTGCAGGATGGGCGCGTCGGGCTTCAGCGCATCGTCGATCTCGACCGTCCAAGGCAGCACTTCGTAATCGACCTCGATCAGTTCGCAGGCTCTTGCCGCGATCGCCTCCGTGGTTGCGGCCACCGCCGCCACGGGATGGCCGGGAAACAGCGCCTTCTCGCGCGCCATCACGTTGCGGCACATCCAGCGCATGTCCTGGATGCCGAGCATCACCGACTTGTCGACCGGAAAGTCCACGATGTCGCGCGCGGTGACCACCGCCTTGACGCCCGGCAACGCTTCCGCCCTCGAGGTGTCGATCGATTTGATGCGGGCGTGCGGATGCGGGCTGCGCAACACCTTGCCCCAGATCTGGCCTGGCATGGTGGTGTCGGCGGCGAAGGCCGCGCGGCCGGTGACCTTGTCGACCCCGTCGGGGCGAATGGTGCGCTGGCCGATCCACTTGTTGTCGGTGACGACATTCATTGCGCGGCCTCCCGCATTTCGGCGGCGGTATCCAGCACCGCGCGCACGATCTTGTCATAGCCGGTGCACCGGCAGAGATTGCCGGCGAGCCAGTATCGGACCTCCTGCTCGCTCGGCCGCGGATTCTTCCGCAGCAGCGCGTCGGAGGCGACCAGCATGCCCGAGGTGCAGATGCCACATTGCAGCGCTGCCTCTTCGAGGAATTTCTGCTGCAGCGGATGCAATCTGTCGCCCTGGGCCATGCCTTCGATGGTGTGGAGTTCCTGACCTTCGGCTTCGGCTGCGAGCATCAGGCAGGAACAGATCAGGCGGTCGTCCAGCATAATGCTGCAAGCGCCGCAATCGCCGGAGGCGCAGCCTTCCTTCGAGCCGGTCAGGCCCAGCGGCCCGCGCAAGGCGTCGAGCATGGTGTCGGCGGGCTCGCAGAGAAATTCCATCGGCTCGCCGTTGATGGTGGTGGAAACGTGCAGTTTGGCCATGGTCAAAAATTCCCCAAAACTCAATCTTCTCTTGCGCGCTGGGCGGCGATCACAGCGGTGCGCTTCAACAGCACGCCGGCAATCTTGGTGCGATAGGCGATGGTGCCGCGCTTGTCGTCGATCGGACGGCAGGCGGCGGAGCAGGCGGCCGCCGCGGTGTTCAGCGCCGCATCGTCGAGCTTGCTTCCGATCAGCGCTTTCGCCGCGGCTTCCACCAGCAGCACGGTCGGCGCCACCGCGCCGAGCCCGACGCGCGCGGCGGTGCAGACGCTATTTTTCAGCGTCAGGCTGACGCCGACGCCGACCACGGCGATGTCCATTTCGGTGCGCGGAATCATGCGCAGGTAAGCATCGCCGGAATTTGGCGGCCGTGGCGGCAGGGTGAAGCTGACGAGAATCTCGCCCGGCAAAAGATTGGTGCGCCCCGGCCCGGCCGGCACCTTCTCGACCGGCATCTCGCGGCGGCCGTTCGGCCCCTGCACCGTGACAACAGCGCCGGCCGCGATCATCGCGGGCACGCTGTCGCCGGCCGGCGAGCCGTTGCAGAGATTGCCGCCCGCCGACGCCCGCCCCTGCACCTGGGTGGACCCGATCAAATTGACGGCCTCCAGCACGCCGGGCCAGGCTTTTCCGAACCGCGGATGTTCTGACAGCACCGCGCCTGACAC
>NZ_JBAVNZ010000388.1:0-1764 GCF_049691595.1 Bradyrhizobium sp. | reverse complement strand
GCCATGACCAAGCATCTCCGTTCTCTCTTCACCAGCGATTCATTCAGCCGCCGTCGTTTCCTGATGGACTCGGCGGCCATTGCCGTCGGCGCTTCGTCGCTGATTGGTTCGAGCGGCGCATGGGCGGCGACGTTGAAGACCGTCCGCTTCAGCGAAGCCGTGCACAACCTCGGCTACATCAATCTCTATGTCGGCATGCACGCCGGCATCTTCAAGAAGAACGGCCTCGACATGCAGGTCGTCGCCGCCGGCGGCGATACCCAGACCTTCGCCGCCGTGCTGGGCGGATCGGCGGACTTCGCCATCGGCGACGCCACGATGGCGCAGATCTCGCGCGAGAATGGCGGGCCCGGTGTCGTGGTCGGAACCGTTGTCCAGCGCGCGCATTATTTCGGCGTATCGAAGACGCTTCAGCCGATTACCGATCCCAAGGCCTTCAAGGGATTGAAGATCGTAACCTCGCCCGAGCCGAACACCAATTACAGTGTCGCGAAGCGACTGCTTGAAAAAGCCGGTCTCAAAGTCGGCGTCGATGCCACCATCGTGCCGGTCAATCCGGGGACCGAAATCGCCGCCATGCTGGCCGGCCAGGCGGACATCGCCATCGCCTATCAGCCGAGCGTGGCCGCGGCCGAAGCGCAGGGTGCCAAGGTGGTGTTCGATTTCTCGAGTTATATCGGCCCGTTCTGCAATACCGGCATCATGGTGCTTCCCTCAACGATCCAGAAGGACCCCGAGATGGTGCAGGCGCTGGTAACCTCGTTCGAGGAAGCATCTCGCAAGACCTATGCCGATCCCGCCTTCGCCAAGCAGGTTGCGCGCAAGGAGTTTCCCGATCTTCCGGGCGATGTGGTCGACAAGGCCATCGATGCCGAGCTCAAGTTCCTGATTCCGGCGCAGTCGGTGGTGACCAAGCAGGATCAGTGGAAGAACCTGATGGAGATGCAGGTCTATCTCGGCAATGCCAAGGGCAGCATTCCGTTCGACCAGATCATCGACAACTCGTTCGCCGACAAGGCGGTTGCCAGTCTCAAATGACGCGAACCGGCGACAGTCGAAGCGCCGTTGATGCAGAGACCGCCATCGCCGGCGCCAGCGTCCCGCCGCTCGTCGTCGAGCACGTTTCGAAGAGCTATGAGGTCAACGGGCAGCCCGTGCCGGTGATCGGCGATCTCAGCCTGACGCTGCGGGAAGGCGAGATCGTCAGCATTGTCGGGCCATCCGGCTGCGGCAAGACGACGCTTCTCAACACCCTGTGCGGCTTGCTGACGCCGGACTCCGGGCGGATTCGCTGGCATGGCCGCGAGGTGTCGGGCCAGCCGCAGAATGTCGGCTACATGCTTCAAAAGGACCTGCTGTTGCCGTGGCGGACCGCGCTCGGCAACGCCATGCTTGGCCTCGAGATTCGCGGTGTCGCGTCCGGCGAAGCCCAGGACCGCAGCCACGCCATGCTCGACCAGCTGGGACTCCACGGTTTCGCGGATCACTATCCCTCGACCCTGTCGGGCGGAATGCGGCAGCGGGTGGCACTGGCCCGCACGCTGGTTCACGACCCCGACGTGCTGTTGCTGGACGAACCCTTTGCCGCGCTGGACTTTCAGAGCAAGCTGTTGATCGAGAACGACACCGCGGCGCTGGTACGGCAAAGCAGACGTTCCATGCTGCTGATCACCCACGATATCGAAGAGGCGGTGTCGCTTGCCGATCGGGTCATTGTGCTGTCGAAGAGGCCGACCTATGTCAAGGCCGTGTATGAAATTGCGC
>NZ_JBAVNZ010000387.1:0-9480 GCF_049691595.1 Bradyrhizobium sp. | reverse complement strand
GTGCGTACCAACGAGACTGAACGGCAGCAGGACGGCATCAGCTTCATCCTGATCGACATGAAGAGCCCGGGCATCACCACACGGCCGATCCTGACCATCGGCGGCGATCACGAGGTCAACCAGGTGTTCTTCGACGACGTCCGCGTGCCCGTCGCCAACCGCGTCGGCGAGGAAGGCAAGGGCTGGACCTACGGCAAATATCTGCTCGAGTTCGAGCGCGGCGCCGGCATCGCGTCGGCGAAATTGCGCGAAGCATTGAAGACGGTGTCCGATCTCGCGGAGTCCGAGTTAACCGGCCGCGCCATCGACGATCCCGATATCGCGGTTCGAATGTCGGAGATCGAAGTCGACATCGACACGCTGGAAATGACTGAACTCCGCGTGCTCTCGGCGCTGCAGACCGGGCAGAACCCCGGCGCGGTGTCGTCGCTGTTGAAACTGCGGGTCAGCGAAATCCGCCAGGCGGTGACGCGGCTCGGCGTCGAGGTGATCGGCCATGACGGCCTCGCCGTCGAGCCGATGCGGCCGTTCTACAGGCTCAACCACGAGCCGCCGATTCCCGAAGCGATGCTGCCGGTGGTGCCGGAATATCTCAACGGCCGGGCCTATACCATTTTCGGCGGCTCATCGGAGATCCAGCGCGAGATCGTCGCCAAGATGGTGCTGGGGCTGTGAGGCGCGCTGCCGTCATTCCGGGGCGTACGAAGCACGAGCTATGATGTGCAATTGCACATCAGAGAATCCATAACCACGATCGGGAGTATGGATTCCGGGCCTGCGCCCAAGAGGGCGCATCCCGGAATGACGAAGAGAGTTACCCCTTCCCCCGCCTTCGCGTCGCGGATCGCCTGCCAGATTTTCATCGGCGTCAGCGGGGTGTTGAGCCGCGTGATGCCGAGTGGCATCCATCACGCCATTGGTGATGCAGGGCGGCCCGCCGATCGCCCCCCCGGAATGACGGCGCAGGTATCACCCGACATCCCGCAGCGCCGCCTCGACCAATTTGCGCTGCTCCGCTGTCAGCGCCGCCTGCGGCAGGATGGGGTCGCCGACCTCGTAGCCCTGGATCGCGAGCCCGGCCTTGATGCAGGCGGCGAGATTGAAGCGCGCGAAGGCCTCGTTGATCCGCCACAGCCTGCGTTGCAGCGCCATCGCCTCGCCCCAGCGCGCGGCCTTGCAGAGGTTGTAGAGCTCGACGCTTTGTCTGGGGATGATGCAGGCCGGGCCCGCCATCCAGCCGAGGCCGCCGATCAGCATCACCGCCGCCGGGATATGGGCCGACGCCGAGAACACGCCGATCGCGTCGCCGCACCTGTTCATGATCGATAGCAGCCGCCCGGTATTGGTCGAGGCATCCTTGATGTAGCCGATGCGCGGATGGGTCGCGAGCCGCTCGATCACGTCGAGCGTGAGGTCGGAGCGCTGGAACTGCGGATTGGTGTAGATCACGACGGGAATGTCGACCGCGTCGGCAATGGCGCGGAAATAGCCTTCGACCTGCTCGTCGGGAAGCGGAAAATACGCCTCCAGAATCGCGAGGATGCCATCGGCGCCGAGCTTCTGGTGCGCCTTCGCCTGCGCCACCGCATCCGCCGTCGAGGTCGAGGCAACACCGGCGATCACAGGCACGCGGCCTCTGGCGGCATCGATCGTGGTTCGCACCACGGCCGCGCGCTGCGCGTTGTCGAGATAGGCGAACTCGCCGGTCGAGCCGAGCGGCGTCAGCCCATGCACGCCTGATCGGATGAGATCGTCGCACAGCCGGCCGAGCACCTCGGCACGGATCTGTCCCGAAGTGTCGACCGGTGAGACCAGATAGGGAAAGACGCCGTGGAAATCAGCCATTGCGGAAAGATCCAGACACGATCACGGAAACCACAGGACTGGCTGCCAACCACCCCGTGCGCAATGTGACGCCGAAACGGCGCCGTGCAAGCCGGCATTCGGCTGACGCCTGCGGCTGGCGATTCACACTCTGCTTACCCTAATAGTTAACATGGATTTCAAATTTTCCCTGCACCATCGCCCTGCTTGGCCGACGGCCCAGGCGCCGTTGCCCGCGCGGGGTTTCGCGGTTCGATGCACGCTCGGCCAGGAGGCGCCCGCCTCCTTTGCGCATAGCTGCCGCGATCGGGCCCGGTGCTGGCTGAACGGCGAAGTTGGAATGACGCCGCAGAGTGGGGGCTCGATCAGGCGAAATGCGCAACAAGTCTCAGCCAGAACGGCCGTGGATCACCCGCCTTGCCTCGAAGCTTCCGTCCCTCGCCGCGATCTGGTGCGCGATCGTGGTTTCGTCGTGCGCGCCCAGTTCACCCCACCTTGAATCGAGGTCGGAGCCGGGCCAGCCAGGCGCGCAGGCTCGTCCCGAAGGACGAATTTGCCAGCCCGAACGCCGCCTGCTCGCGCCACCGCCCGCGCCCGATTGCCAGTTCAAACGATCCGAGCTCAAGACCATGGATTCCGATGGATTGGAGCATTTGAAGGTCGAATATGAGCGACAATGCTATCGGAACGCGGAGTTGATCGTCCGCGAGCGCCTGCGACGGCTGCAGGCCGCGGTCCGATGCGCGACCTAGCGGCTCCGGTTCAGGGCCTTTTTGACGCGTTATTCCCGGCGTGAACCGGTATCCACCCCGCTATCCAGCTGCGAGGCGGGCCCTCGCTCCAAACCGCGCGGGCAGGAAAACTGCCCGAAGGGGCGTCCGCTATCCTCAGCGACGAGGTCGCGGCCACAGCATGGCGACGCTGCTCTAATTGAGCCACTTTTTCGCCGTACTAAATTACCATTATCGAACGCAATATCGTCATTAACTACGACAATGATGTTGATTGCGTCAGGCCTCCAGCGCAAAGTCATCGAGGGGATTTCGGGGGGGCAGGGAAGACCAGCAACGAGAGCGACCATGGAGACGCTTTACGATTTGCTCGGAGCTCTTCCGAACGATGATGCTGACGACCTGAGGAGAGCTTTCCGAACGGCGGTGAAAGGTGCTCACCCCGACATCAATCCCGGCGATCCGAAAGCAGCACTGAAGTTCAGGAAGGTCGTCCGCGCCAATGAAATCCTCGGCGATCCGGATCAGCGCGCGGCGTACGACCATCTGCTCGAACTCGCCCGGATAGCGCAGGAGCAAACCTCAAAGACCGCGGTTTTCGCCAGGACCCTTCACAGGGTGGCCTCCGGCGTGCTGGCGATTGCCGGCTTCTCCGCGGTGGCGGTCGGAGGATATGCGCTGTTCATGCATATGTCGGTGGCGTCCGTTGCGCCTTCGGATGAGCGCGCGATCGCCAGGGGTGGTGGAGCCACCGAGATCGTCGCGGTCGCCCCGGCTGAACGGACCGTCGCAGAGGTGCCAATCGCCAACACCGACAAGCCCGAGAATGCAGCCGCGACCGGTGCGGCGATGGGGCCGGAGGAGGTTTCGTCCCGGATCGAGGTCGGCAGCGCCCAAGAAGCCCAGGTCTTACCTCCGCTCGATCTCGCCGTGAGTGATGCACGATCCTATCTGGAGCGGGGAATTTTCGCCTATCGCAAGGGCGACCTGGACGGCGCGATCGCCGACTTCGACCAGGCGATACAGCTCGATCCGAAATTTGCGGACGCCTACATCGATCGCGGCATCACGTTCTATCGGTTGCGAAATTTCGAGCGCGCATTCGCCGACATCGACCGGGCCAGACAACTTCAAAAGTCGAACCGGACGAGGTCGGCGCCCGCCATCAACAAACGGCACCGCGTTGGTCAGGCGGGAGACGAATTTGGGGTTGGGCCGTTTGCGGACCGACGGGGGGCCGGGCTAGATTAATCCATCGCCCCGGCGGCCCCTCTTCGGGCGCGTATTCGGGCAGTTCGTCGGCGATGCTCCTCAGGGCAGGGTCTGAAGCCCTCGCGGTGAGGGGCACGCCGTGCGTCCCGAACCAGGAGGCCGTGAATCCGGCCAACTCGAAAACGCTTCGATCAAAACACCCGCGCGATCGCGGCCTGCGCTTCGCTCTGAATCCGCTTCAAATGATCCGGACCGCGAAAGCTTTCCGCGTAGATCTTGTAGACGTCTTCGGTGCCGGACGGCCTTGCCGCGAACCAGCCCATGTCGGTCTCGACCTTGATCCCGCCAAACGACTGATTGTTGCCGGGCGCCCTGGTTCGGATGGCGCGCACCGCTTCGCCGGCCAGTTCCTTGATGCCGAGTTGTTCCGGCCCCAGCGTCTTGAGCGCGTCTTTCTGTTTCGGCGTCGCCGCCACGTCGATCCGCTCGTAGAAGGGAACGCCGAGTTCGGCGGTCAATTCGTCAAACAACTGGCCGGGATCGCGTCCGGTCTTTCCGATCATTTCCGCGGCAAGCAGCCCCATGACAATGCCGTCCTTGTCGGTGGTCCAGACCGACCCGTCGCGCCTGAGGAACGACGCGCCGGCGCTTTCCTCGCCGGCAAAGCCGAAGGCGCCGCTGCCGAGGCCCTCGACGAACCATTTGAAGCCGACCGGCGTCTCGACGAGTTTGCGGTTCAGCTTCCTGGCCACGCGATCGATGATCGAACTGGAGACGATGGTCTTGCCGATCGCAGCCTCCTTCCCCCATTGCGGCCGCCAGGCGAACAGATAGGCGATCGCGGTCGCGAGGAAATGGTTTGGATTCATCAGGCCGCCGGCGCGCGTCACGATTCCGTGCCGGTCCGCATCGGTGTCATTGGCGAATGCGACGTCGAATTTGTCGCGCATCCGGATCAGGCTGGCCATGGCAAACGGCGAGGAACAATCCATCCGGATCTTCCCATCCCAGTCCGCGGTCATGAAACGGAATGTCGGATCGACCGCCTCGTTCACGACCGTCGCCTCGATCCCGTAGCGTTCGATGATCGGTTGCCAGTAGTGAACGGCGGCGCCGCCCAGTGGATCGATGCCGATTTTCACGCCGGATGATTTCACGACCGCCATATCCACGACGTTGCCGAGATCGGCGACGTAGGGACCGACAAAGTCATGGAGATGGGTCGACGGCGACCTGCGGGCGCGCGCGTAAGGCATCCGCGCGACACCTTTGAGTGCGGCTTCCAGATACCGGTTCGCGCTGTTTTCGATGATCGACGTGACGTCGGTATCGGCCGGACCGCCATGGGGCGGGTTGTACTTGTAGCCGCCGTCTTCGGGAGGATTGTGTGACGGCGAAATGACAATGCCATCTGCGAGATCAGCGGTTCTTCCCCTGTTATGACTCAGGATCGCATGCGAAATGACGGGGGTCGGCGTATAACCGCCGCGCGCGTCGATCATGATGTCGACGCCGTTCGCGGCGAACACCTCGACCGCGCTCGCCAGCGCAGGCTCGGCCAAAGCGTGCGTATCGATTCCGATGAACAGCGGGCCGGTCAGCCCGGTGCGACGGCGGTGGTCGCAGACCGCCTGCGTGGTTGCCAGGATATGATCTTCGTTGAAGGAATTTTTCAGCGACGAACCGCGATGACCCGACGTTCCAAAGGAGACGCGTTGGGCGGGATCGGCCGCGTCGGGTTTCAAGGCAAAATAGGCGGTGACGAGTTGTGGGACGTTGGCGAGAGAAGCGGGATCGACCGGTTTTCCCGCGGCGGGATTTTGTGCAGTCACATGACCTCTCAGAATCGACGATGGCTCGGCTGTCCGGGAATATTTCCTGGAAAATCCTGTCCTTCCAGATCATCGGCCCGATCAAGCCGGGTGCGATCCGAGGAACGAGGCAAACACGCCCTTGGAAAACGCCGGGAAACCCGTGCGAATGAGCCATTCGACGGGGGTGCTACCATGATGGGTCACCCCCATCAAGCCGGACACCCGAGCGGGAAGAACGGCATGGAAGGAGACTGTGGTGCGGCTTGCGGTCATGTTGTCGACGTTGCTTCGTTCGGTGAGATTTGGGTGGATTTGGATCAGTCTGTTCGGGCTGAATGCCGCGGCCTCAATCGCAACTCGCCGAACTACATCGTCGGCATCGGCCACTCCTACCTGCTCGGCTCACACGCCCGCTGATGCCGGCGCCGTGCAGGCGCCGATGTAGCGGTCCGGCATGTGATCCCGCAAGCGCGGCGGCAGCAGTTCGATCAGAATGCCGGCGGGATCGGTGCGCATGCCCGCAATATCCGCGCCGGTCTCCAGCGCCGCGGCGAGCCTGGCCCGCTCAACCGCCCCGATCACGGCAGACACCGATCCGTTGAGATGATCCCTGAAGCTCCTGGCGACGTCGTCGGTGAAAAGCGGCAAATCCGAACTGGTGTCGGCCGCAAGATCGGCTTTGCTGAACTTGCCTTGCCGTGCGCAGTGCAGGAACCGGCCGAGATGCCTGAAGCCAAACGAACTCGGCGCAACCGTCGGCACGATGTCGTCGCCATGCACCATGCGAAACGTGCGCAGCCCCAACTGTCGATTATATGCGTCGGCAAATGTCCGGCTACCCGGGCGCGGCATGCCGAAAGTGTAGACGGCATCGACATTGGCCGAAAGCTCGGTGGCGATCCGCCTGGCAATCAGCGCCGCCAGCGCACCGCCCAGGCTGTGCCCCGTCACGAAAACCCTGCCGTCCGCCGGAATGAAATTCCCCAGCAGCTTCTTCAGGTCGTCCCAGACCGCGTCGGCCGCTCCCTCGTAACCCTCGGCCGCTCCGGTCGTCTTGTCCAGTCGCGCGTCGAAATCCGAAATCCAGTTGGCCAGCGAAAGCGGATCGGTGCCGGCGAAGGCGACGATCAGCACCCTGCTCGGGTTGTGGCTGGCGACGAAGCAATGCGTGTTCGCGATCGGCAACGCGGTCTTTGATTTCCTGATCAGGACACCGCCATCGGCAAGGGCCAGCCCTCGCGTGTTCAGAATGTCGGCGATCTTGTCGGGCTCGTCGGTTTCGTAGGCCAACTGCGACATCCACGCCATTGCCCTGGCGTTTCCGATCTCGAAGTCCTGACCGCCGACAAACTGCTTGAAAGCATCCGGGTCATAACGTTCGGTCGGAAGCTTGACGAGAAAGCTCACAACGTCCCTCCTGCGGTCGAGACATGCAGTACTTGCAAAAAAATCATACTACACCTGGAACGGCAGGGGCCAACCTGTGAAAAAACCCGGCCTCGATCATTTATGCGCCTTGATCCAGGCCAGCGCGGGGGCGCACAAGGACAGCACCAGCTCGATGGTCGCAGCGAGCACGCGGTCGCGGGCCGGCCCGGATGCACCGACCGGCGAGACCATTTGAGAAAGCGCGCCATGGAAATCCGCCATCTGAGATTTTCATTCCGGGAGCAGGATGCCAATGAACAGGTCCGCGGCGCGGCAGGCAGAACCCGCAAGATCTACGCCTTCCGCGCCTGGATCAGAAAGTAGCCGAACAACGCGCCGAGGACCACGTGGATGACGATTCCGGGCGCCATCGCCGACCCGGCGCCGAGCAGCATCGTGCGAACCACCACCAGCAGCGAAAGGATCTGGACCACCAGATTTCCGGCAAGCACGGCCAGGCGTCCCTGCCGGTCGGTGTCCCTTGCCATCCAGTCGATGACGCCCAATCCGAGTTCTTCTGGCGTCACATCCAACCTCGTGCTGGTATCGCACCGCGAGCTTTTCTTTGGTTCGCAACGGAGCGAGCTGCCGTCAACCCGGTTCCGTTCTCGCCAATCCGCGGGCTCCGGCCCTGTGCCGGCAACCAGCGTTTCAGGCTGGATAGCGACCGGCAAACGGCTAGGATAAGATAGAATCGAAAATCCCGGAGTGTCGCTCGCCTCCTGACCGAATTGTTGAACTACGGGCGTTCGACCGTTAACTACCAGGTTCGCGCTTTTTCCAATCATTGTGTGGCATCCTTGACCAGAGGCGGGAACGACGAAGACAGACGTCTCGATGACGCGGCCCGCGCCGGCTGGCTCTATTACGTCGCCGGCAACACCCAGGACGAAATTGCCGCCAAGCTCGGCATATCCCGTCAATCGGCGCAACGGCTGGTATCGCTGGCCATTTCCGCCGGGCTCGTCAAAGTCCGTCTTGAACATCCAATCGCGCAATGCCTCGATCTGGCGACACGGCTACGGGACCGGTTCGCGCTGAGCCTGGTCGAAGTCGCGCCCACGGATCCGGCGTCGGACTCCACGACGTTGGGTGTCGCAAACGCCGTGGCGGTCGAAATCGAACGGCATCTGAAATCGTCGTCGCCAATCGTCATGGCGATGGGCACCGGCCGCACCTTGAAAGCCGCGATCGACCTCTTGCCCGCCATCGACGCTTCGAAACACAAGATCGTGTCCCTGACGGGGACGATTACCCCGGATGGCTCCGCGGCTTTCTATAATGTCATTTACGACATGGCGTCCGCGGTCCGCAGCCGGTTGTTCCCGATGCCCTTGCCGGTCATCGCCTCCTCAAGGCGCGAGCGCGATCTCCTGCATCAGCAGCCGATGATCCAAACCACCCTGAAACTTGCGGCGAGAGCCAACGTCGCTTTCGTCGGTATCGGCGACCTCGGCGCACGCGCGCCGCTATTCGTGGATGGTTTCATAACCGGTAAGGAGTTGAGGGCGCTTCAGAAAGCCGGCGGTGTTGGTGAAATCGTGGGCTGGACGTTCGATGAACGCGGCGAAATGGTGGCGGACGTCACCTATGATCGGGTGACGAGCGCGCAGATCCCATCCCGTGACAGGAGCCTTGTGATCGCCGGCGCCAAGGGCAAATTGAAGTTGCCCGGCATCGTCGCCGCACTGCGGGGCCGGCTGATAAATGGCCTGATCACGGACGAAGCGACGGCGCGCGCGGTGCTCGGCCGCAAATAGCGCGATTTTGCCGCACATGTGCCGGCTTCGATCATCGGCTGGGTGCATTGCAACACCGAACGCCTCTTGACAGCGCTGCCTTTTGCGCGAGTAATTGCCCACAATCAAGGCAAATGCTCAAATCGACATGGGAGGAATACATGAAGCTTTCATCCTTTCTGATTGGCGCCTGTTCGGCCGCAGCCTTCGCGGGAATTGCCGCGGCCGACACCAAGTTGACGATCGCCACGGTCAATAACGGCGACATGATCCGGATGCAGAAGCTGACCGACGACTTCAAGGCGAAGAACCCCGGCATCGACCTCGAATGGGTGACGTTGGAAGAGAACACGCTTCGTCAGAAAGTGACGACCGACATCGCCACCAAGGGCGGGCAGTACGATGTGCTGACGATCGGCACCTACGAGGTTCCGATCTGGGCCAAGCAGAACTGGCTTCTGCCGCTGACCAGCCTCGGCGCAACCTACGACGCCGATGATCTTCTGCCGCCGATCCGCTCCGGCCTGACCGTCGATGGCAAACTCTACGCCGCGCCGTTTTATGGCGAGAGTTCGATGATCATGTACCGCAAGGATCTGTTCGAAGCCGCCGGGTTGAAAATGCCGGAGAAGCCCGATTGGGACTTCATCAAGAGCGCAGCCGCCAAGATCACCGACAAGCCAAAGGAAATCTACGGCATCTGCCTGCGCGGCAAGCCGGGCTGGGGCGAGA
>NZ_JBAVNZ010000386.1:0-2429 GCF_049691595.1 Bradyrhizobium sp. | reverse complement strand
TGTTTGCTCTGGTCTCGGTGTTGACCGTATTCGGGGTGCGCCGCTATGCGCGCCCTGAGCTTTCCAAGTCTGACGAGCCGGCACTCAACGTGCGCGGCGCTCAGTATATCGGCCGCAAGGTTCTCGTCGAAGAAGCGATCAAAAATGGCCGCGGCAAGGTGCGCGTCGGCGATACCATTTGGGCTGCCGAAGGCGAGGACGCAGCCAGAGGCGCCGAGGTCGAGGTGACCGGCGTCAACGGCACGGTGCTGGTTGTGACGGGTATGGATCAGGACTAGTGTCCCGATTCCGAAGTTCGCCGGTATTAGCGGCCCCGGCATCGCGAACTTGGGAATCGATAAGGACACTAGAAATCATCAACGATTCTAGTGTGATTCAGATCGAGACGTTCGCTCCCGAACGCGCATCTAAATCCGGCGAACTTCTCGATCATCACACTAGCGCAGATTCCGATCATACGGCACCATATCCTGCGGCGGCGAAGAAGTTGCGGCAGTCTTGGGCGGTGAGCCTTGGTAAGGCTTCGGCAATGGCGGCCGAGAGGTCTTCGATGGTCCGAGCGGCGGCCTTCTTCAGCAGAGCCTTGAACTTGGAGAAGGCCATCTCGATCGGATTGAGATCGGGCGAGTAGGGCGGCAGGTAGCGCAGACTGGCACCCGCGGCCTCGATCGCCGCACGAACGGCATCCGGTTTGTGAGCGGGCAGGTTGTCCATGACGACGATGTCGCCCGCCTTGAGAGTGGGAGCGAGCATTTGCTCGACCCATGCCAGGAATGCCGGCCCGTCCATTGGACCATCGAGCACCATCGGCGCCGTCATGCCGTCGAGTCGCAGACCTCCGACGAATGTCGTCGTCTTCCAATGGCCGTGCGGGATCGCGGCCAGGCAGCGGCTACCCCGCAATGATCGCCCGCGAAGCCGGGTCATTTTAGTCGAAGCACCCGTCTCGTCGATGAAGACGAGGCGTTGCAGATCAAGCCCGGGTTGGGCGGCGCGCCAGTTTTCGCGTTGCGCCGCTACGTCCGGACGCTCCTGCTCGCTGGCGTGCGCGGTTTTTTTTGAACGTCTGCGCATGGCGATCGAGGAACCGCCAGATCGTGCTCGGCGCAAACCGCTCTCCATGCACCTGTTCCAGGTGCGCGGCGATCTCCACCAGCGTGATATCGATCCGCTTGGCAATCAGCCCGAGGATTTCATCGGCATGGCCTTCGATCCGTTCCGATCGCTTGTCGCCACCTTGCGGGCGCGGGGCGGCGGTGCCCGTGTCGCGCCATCGGCGTACCAGCTTGACTGCCGTAGACGCCGCAACCCCGAACCGCGCCGCGGCGGCCCGGCACGTCGCCCCCTGCCCGACAGCTTCAATCAGACGCTTACGAAGATCATGGGACAGAGGTCTTGTCATGCGGACTGGCCTCCTCCGCCAGTCCACAGCATGAATCACTGTTCGCGACGTTTGGGAATCCCCAATGATTCCGTCAGATGGGAAAATGCTCTAGATCGTGGTTGCTCTTCTTCGAATTGCAAACTCGATCAAGCTTTCTGTTTTTGAGCGGTTTTTCACGGGCCGAACCGCTTCACACTTCGCCAAAACCACTCTAGATCGCGCTCAAGCGATGCCCGCGCGCAGGAGGTCGTGCACGTGGATGATCCCGACAGGCTTGCCGTTTTCGACGACGAACAGCGATGTGATCCGCGAGGAATTGAGCATCTCGAGCGCGGCCGAGGCCAGCATCTGAGGGGCAATCGTTTTCGGGTTGCGTGTCATGATGACGCCAACGCTGGCTTTGAGCAGCGCGGGTCCCATGTGGCGGCGCAAATCGCCGTCGGTCACGACGCCGGTCAAGCGCCCCTTTTTGTCGATAATCCCAAGGCAGCCGAAACTTTTGGCCGTCATGGTCACAATGGCCTTGGCCATCGGTTCGCTCTCGTGCGCCAGCGGGAGTTCGGCACCTTTGTGCATCACGTCGCCGACGTGCTTGAGGTTGGCGCCGAGCGATCCACCGGGATGAAAAATCTTGAAATCGTGCGCGGTAAAGCCCTTGGCTTCCAGCAGCGCGATCGCCAAGCAGTCGCCGAGCGCGAGCTGCATCGTCGTCGAGGTTGTGGGCGCCAGGCCGTGTGGGCAAGCCTCCTTGGCGCGCGGCAACTGCAACACGACATCCGATTGGCTGCCGAGCGCGGAATCGGCGCGCGATGTGATCGAGACGAGCGGTACGGCAAAGCGGCGCGAGAACGTGATGATGGGCTTCAGTTCAACCGTCTCGCCAGACCACGACAGGGCGAGAATGAGATCCTCGCGCGTGATCATGCCTAGATCGCCGTGCGACGCTTCACTAGGATGAACGAAAAAGGCGGGTGTGCCGGTGGAGGCAAAGGTGGCGGCGATCTTCTGGCCGACGTGTCCGCTTTTACCGATGCCCGTGACGATG
>NZ_JBAVNZ010000385.1:0-2451 GCF_049691595.1 Bradyrhizobium sp. | reverse complement strand
AACGCATGCTCGAAGACATGAACATGCGCCGGTTCGTGCCCGATACGCAACGCGAGTATATCCGTGCTGTCAAGAAGCTCGCGAGCTTCCTCGGACGTTCCCCCGACAGCGCGACCCCCGAAGAGCTGCGCGCGTTCCAACTGCATCTGACCGAGACCGATTTGCAACCACAGAGCATCAACGCGACCGTGACGGCGCTCCGGTTCTTCTTCAAGGTGACGCTCGACCGGCCGGAGACGACGCGCCGTCTCGTGTTCGTCTACGAGCCGCGCAAGCTGCCGCGCGTGCTCTCGCCCGAAGAGGTGTTACGCCTGCTGGAGGCCGCACCCGGGCCCAAGCACAAGGCAGCGCTCAGCGTTGCCTACGGCGCTGGTCTGCGCGCCATGGAGGTGGTCGCGCTGAAGGTCTGCGATATTGATTCCAAGCGAATGATGATCCGCGTAAACCAGGGCAAAGGCGGCAAGGATCGCCATGCCATGCTGTCGCCAAAATTATTGGAGCTGCTGCGCGACTGGTGGCGCATCGCACAGCCAAAGGTGTGGATGTTCCCTGGCCGCGACCGCGTCAACCCGATGACGACGCGACAGCTCAATCGCGCCTGCCACACGGCCGCGGAACTGGCCGGGTTGCCCACATGGGTGGCACCGCACACGCTCAGACACAGCTTCGCCACACACCTGCTCGAGCAGAACATCGATATTCGTGTGATCCAGGTTTTGCTCGGGCATTCCAAGCTCGACACCACGGCGCGCTACACCCATGTGGCAACCAACATCATCCGTGAGGTCATAAGCCCACTGGACAGGCTGACGCCACTGGTGCCGAAGAAGGACGAACCGCCGGCGTAACGGGCCCCCCATGGCCCGTCCAGCTCTGGAGGTCGCGGACGTCTTCCGCGACCACGGGGCCGCGTGGCGTCACGCCAACCGCGGTCACGTCAGTCTGCTCCAGCTCAAGGTGATGAGCGCCATCGAGAACTGCCGCACGGCGGCCCTCGGCGGACACGTCGCGCGCGGCGAGGACTGCGCCCATACGACGATCGCCTACAACAGCTGCCGCAACCGGCACTGCCCGAAGTGTCAGGGCGCGGCAGCGCGCCAGTGGATGGCGGCGCGCGAGGCTGAACTGCTCCCGATTCCCTACTTCCACGTCGTCTTCACGCTGCCGTCGGCGGTTGGCGACATCGCCTACCAGAACAAGGCCGTGATCTACGATTTGTTGTTCAAGGCCTCGTCGGAGACGATGCTCACCATCGCCGCCGACCCGAAGCACCTCGGAGCCCGCATCGGCATCACGTCGGTATTGCACAGCTGGGGCTCGGCAATGACCCATCATCCACACCTGCACATGATCGTACCGGGCGGCGGGCTCTCCATCGATGACAGCCGTTGGATCTCATGCAAGCCAAACTTCCTTCTGCCTGTGCGTGTTCTGTCGAAGCTGTTTCGCCGCTTGATGCTGGAGAAGCTTCTGGCGGCACACGCAGCAGGCAGGCTGCAGTTTTTCGGCTCACACGCGCATCTGGCCGACGCCAAGGCGTTCGCGGCATTCCTCGCCCCGCTCGGCAAGAAGCGCTGGTTCGTCTACGCCAAGCGCCCGTTCGCGGGCCCGAAGGCCGTGCTCGCCTATCTGTCGCGCTACACCCACCGCGTCGCCATCTCGAACCGCCGCCTGATCGCAGTCGACCAGCGGAGCGTCACGTTCAAGGTCAAGGACTACAGGATCGAAGGCCCAGGCCGGTACACAACGATGACGCTCGACGTCGGCGAGTTCATCCGCCGGTTTCTCATCCACGTTCTGCCCAAGGGATTCCATCGCATCCGCCACTACGGCTTGCTCGCCAGCGCGAACCGCGCCGAGACGATCGCGCGAGCGCGCGAACTATTGGGGCTGGCCGCGCCTATGGCCGAGAAGGCGGTCGAAATCGATCCGGCGGCGGCGCAGCCACTCGCAAAGCCTTGTCCCCGCTGTGGCGGCCGCATGTTCGTCATCGAGACCTTCGAGGCCGGCTGCCAACCACATCACCGGCCGACGGCGATGGGGTTCGATACCTCATGAGCGAAAGCACAACATTCCGCAATTCCGCACCCGAATTACCAAGGGCTTTCCTCGCTGGTCAACGACCAGATACGCCACCGCTCGGCCGAACACATGTCCGGCGTTGCCTTCCGCACCGCGTGCATCCCCGAAACGCATCGCCAACGGTACTCAATCAAAGCCAATCGGCCGAACCTGCGAGCAAAACAACGTCATCGAGCTCCGCCGACTTCCGCACACCAACAGCCGCGCGATCAAATCTCCATAGCGCGCGGCAACCATCCTATCCAACCTCACGCGCGTTCCTTCACTGGAGGCTTTCGGACGACGGCCCCAGCGCAAGCCGAATCGTCGCGATGGGCCGTCATCCGAAACCCTTCACAGAAGCGGCCGCTCCTTTCGGAGGTAGTCACC
>NZ_JBAVNZ010000384.1:0-1644 GCF_049691595.1 Bradyrhizobium sp. | reverse complement strand
GTCAATCTGAAGGTCGATACCGCCCTGAAAGGCAAGAACCGCAGGCAAGCCGCAGGCTTGGCGTTGCAGGACATTATGACCGACAGCGCAGTGATGACGGCGCCAATCGACATGACGCTGTTTGAAGCGCTCGTCCTCGCCAAAACAACGCGCGATACCGGCCGGCCTGCGGTGGAAGATCCACTTGGCACCAAACTCAGCTATAAAAAACTCATCATCGGCGCACAGGTGCTTGGTGCCAAGATTGCGCCGCTCGCGCCCCAAGGTGCGGCCGTGGGCGTACTGTTGCCGAATTCGGCCGGCGTCGCGGTCACCTTCTTTGCTCTGCAATCAATCGGCCGCATTGCCGCCATGCTGAATTTCACGGCTGGCGCCGCCAACGTCGTGTCTGCATGTAAGGCGGCCAAGGTGGACGTGGTGCTCACCTCGCGCACCTTCGTCGAAAAAGGACATCTCGAAGCGCTGATCGATGCTTTGCGTACGGTCGCGAAAGTCGTCTATCTCGAAGACGTGCGCGCGACGATTACGTTGGCCGATAAGGTGAAGGGCCTCATCGCCGGTGGCAGGCCCGCGGTTGAAATCGATCCGAATTCGCCATCGGCGATCCTGTTCACGTCGGGATCGGAAGGCACACCCAAAGGAGTCGTCCTCTCGCACCGGAACTTGCTGGCCAACTGCGCGCAGAGCCTAACGCGCGTTGCGTGCAACGGCTCGGACAAGGTGTTCAATGCGCTCCCCGTGTTCCATTCGTTTGGCTTGACCGCTGGTCTCTTAATGCCGTTAACCGGCGGCATTCCGGTTTATCTTTATCCAACGCCGTTGCACTACCGGATCATCCCCGAACTCGTCTACGGCTCCAACGCCACAATCCTGTTTGGCACCGACACGTTTCTTGCCGGCTACGCACGCGTGGCCCACCCTTACGATTTCGCGCGCGTGCGCCTTGTTCTGGCCGGCGCGGAAGCTGTGAAGGACCGCACGCGGCAACTCTACATGGAGCGCTTCGGCGTGCGCATTCTCGAAGGCTATGGCGTCACCGAGACAGCGCCCGTGCTCGCTATCAACACACCACTCGCCAACAAATCCGGCACCGTCGGCCGCCTATCGCCTCTGATGGAAGCGCGCCTCGATCCCGTGCCCGGGATAACTGAGGGCGGGCGCTTGTACGTGCGCGGACCCAACGTGATGCTCGGCTATTACCGTGCTGAAAATCCGGGCGTGCTCGATATGCCGGTCGATGGCTGGCATGACACGGGCGACATCGTAACGATCGACGCCCAAGGCTTCATCGCGATTAAGGGGCGCGCAAAGCGCTTCGCAAAAATTGCGGGCGAGATGGTATCGCTTTCGGCGGTTGAAGCCTTGAGTGCGGAACTTTGGCCGCAACTCATCACCGTTGTGGTCTCTTTGCCTGACGCGCGCAAAGGCGAGCGCATTGTGCTGTTGACGACCGACGCAGCGTGCACGCGCGAGGCGTTTTCGCAATTTGCCCGGCGCAAAGGCGCGACCGAGCTAATGGTTCCGGCTGAAATTCTGGTTGTCGAAAAGATACCGCTGCTGGGTTCTGGCAAGCCGGACTACGTCTCGGCACTCAACGTCGCTAAGGAACGCATCGCCAACAAGCCGCCCGCGCCGTCTGTGCTG
>NZ_JBAVNZ010000383.1:0-1530 GCF_049691595.1 Bradyrhizobium sp. | reverse complement strand
CAGTCACGATTTCCGGGCGTCGACTGGTTCTCGCATGACGCGGGGCACCTGCTGGAGATGATGTTTGGCTGGAAAGCCAATCCGCACGCGGGTCCGTTTCACATCCTGAGCTTCCTGTTCATCGGCGGAGGGTTCGTCCTGATCTCCGCTGCCTGGAAGGTGCTCTATGACGCCCAGCAAGCGCGGACCCTGGCCGTCACCGGGCCTTACAGCTACGTGCGACACCCGCAATATGTCGGGTTCATCCTGGTGATGTTCGGTTTCCTTCTGCAATGGCCGACGATTTTGACGCTCGCCATGTTCCCGGTCCTGACCGTGATGTATGTCAAGCTGGCGCGGACCGAGGAGCGGGATGCGAAGTCGGAATTTGGCGACGCGTACGCCCGATATGCAGCCGGAGTGCCCGGATTTTTTCCGGGGCTACGCCGAATCTTCGGCGAGAAACCGGCTGGATACCGCCATAGCTAGCAGAGCGTGGCCGGTTACCGTCGCGAAAACTGGCGCATCGGGTGGTGCACGGGTCAGCCCTCGAACACCTCGGCCGACGCGCGGCTGCCGCGCGTCACCAGCTTCTCGTCGGGCTCGGGCAGCGGTTTGCCGGGATCGCGAAACCGGTTGGTGATGGGATAGCGGCGGTCGCGGCCGAAATTCTTCTGCGTGACCTTGACGCCGGGCGCGGCCTGGCGCCGCTTGTATTCGGCGATGTTGAGCAGGCGCTCGATCCGCATCACCGTGTCGCGATCAAAGCCGGCAGCGATGATCGAGGCCAGCGGCTCCTCGCGTTCGACCAGCCGCTCCAGGATCGCATCGAGGATATCGTAGGGCGGCAGCGAATCCTGGTCGGTCTGGTTCTCGCGCAGCTCCGCGGTCGGCGGCCGGATGATGATGTGGACCGGGATCACCTCGCCCGAGGGCCCGAGCGCGCCGTCCGGCTTCCAGGAATTGCGCAAGCGCGACAGCCGGAACACCTCGGTCTTGTAGATATCCTTGATCGGGTTGAAGCCGCCGTTCATGTCACCGTAGAGCGTGGCATAGCCGACCGACATTTCCGACTTGTTGCCGGTCGTCACCACCATCGCCCCGGTCTTGTTGGAGATCGCCATCAACAGCGTGCCGCGGGCCCGCGCCTGCAAATTCTCCTCGGTGATGTCGCGCGGCAGGCCCTTGAAGATGCCGGACAGGATCTTTTCGAACCCGTTCACCGCGTCCGCGATCGGCAATACCTCGTAGCGGATGCCGAGCGCACCCGCGAGTTTCGCCGCATCGTCCAGCGACACTTGCGCGGTGAAGCGGAACGGCAGCATCACGCCGCGGACCTTGTCGGCGCCGAGCGCATCGACGGCGATCGCCGCGCACAGCGCCGAGTCGATGCCACCAGACAGCCCGAATACCACGCCGGCAAAGCCGTTCTTCTCCACGTAATCGCGCAGGCCGAGGACGCAGGCGCAATAGTCTGCCTTCTCGCCCTCTTCGAGCGGCGTGATCGCACCTTCGCACCGCCACCCGTCGCCAGTGCGCACCCAGTTTGTG
>NZ_JBAVNZ010000382.1:0-26944 GCF_049691595.1 Bradyrhizobium sp. | reverse complement strand
TCTTAAGCCCATCTCCTCTTTAATGTGGATCAACGTCTCGTTCTGCTGCGTGCATCAGAATAATACAAGCGAACTATCAGGGACCGGGGCTCGCCGACGGGAAGCAATTGCCTCCAGGAGGATTCGGCAATGTTGAGCGAAAGGGTCGATCGCATCCAGCCTTACAGCCCCGAGCAGCTGTTCGATCTCGCCGCCGATGTCGAGCGCTATCCCGAGTTTCTGCGCTGGTGGGTGGCGGCGCGTGTCCGAAAGCGCGAGGCCGAGGTCTACTACACCGACCAGGTCCTGGGCCTCGGCCCGATCCGCTTGGAATTCGAGTCGAGAACGGTCCTGTGTCGACCCGAGCGAATCGACGTGACCTCGAACGGGCCGCCATTCCGGAAGTTCAAGCTTTCCTGGCTCTTCGATTCGCGTCCGGGCGGTCGTTGCCGCGTGACCCTGATCGCCGAGATGGAGTTCCGTTCCCATCTGCTCGAGCGACTGGTGGACAAAGCGGCGGCTGCCGGCATGAACGATATCATCGACTCGTTTGTGGCACGCGCCCGGCGGCTGTACGAGGCCAAGGATCGGCCGATTGAAAACGCTTCGCGGAAGTGAGCCGCTGGGATCCCCTCCGGCCTTTCCGCGCGGGGCATCGCCGTCGCTTGTTGACGAGGATCAAAGAGAGCGGTCGATTTTCGGTCGATGTTTTGTTTGGACGGCGCTGACCGTTCTTTTGGCTGATCGGAGGGCATTTGTCGCAAGCAAAGTCAACGAGCCTAAGCGAGAGTTTTTCGCTGCGCCGGATGTTCCCGGGTGTCATCGAAGGTGCCGTATCGCTCACCGATTGCTCAAAATCACAACCTGGATTTAACATCAAGGCACCGCATTATCTCACCGCGCATTACTGGTGGGCCTACGTGCACCCCAAGGCTGTGTGGTTCTTCGATCGGCAGTGGCTGGTCAACCTCATTCTGTGGGGCAATTATGCGTGGCTACGCAATGCGGTGATGGCGGAATTGGGGGATGACCTTCCCGGCAAGACCTTGCAGGTGGCGTGTGTCTACGGTGATCTTACCAGCCGATTGATTAGTCGGGCCGCCGCCGGCGGCGGCATAATCGATATCGTCGATGTCCTGCCGATACAGCTGGAAAACCTGCGTAACAAGTTGCCGTCCGGGACGCCAGCGCGACTGCTGGCAATGGATTCCGCCGATCTCGACCTTCCGGACGCCAGCTATGATCGGGCGCTGTTGTTTTTCCTTTTGCACGAGCAGCCCAGACTTTATCGCGAGCGAACGCTGAGCGAAGTCTTCCGCGTGGTCAGACCGGGAGGCAAGATTGTCATTGTCGACTATGCGCTGCCGCGCTGGTGGCATCCGCTTCGCTATTTGTGGCGGCCATTGCTCGCCGCGCTGGAGCCTTTCGCGCTGGATTTATGGCGTCACGATATCGCCCATTGGCTGCCCGCGTCAGCGCGGGCCGGATGGCGCAAGCAGCCGTTCTTCGGCGGGCTCTATCAGAAAGTCGTCATTAAGCGCTGAGGCAACCCCCGGTCTTTGACCGTCCTCAAGTCAATGACGGAAGCCAGCCGAACTGCCGCGCGGTGCGAACGGCGAGTTTGCGAGCTTCCTCCAGCAGCAGCACGGTCGACGCGACCGCTGCGGCAATCGCCCAATCGCCCGGACTGAGGCTGCTGAGCTTGAACAGCGATTGGGCCGGTAGCCAGTGGACCACCAGTATCTGCAGCATGACGACGCCCGCCAGCGAGAGCCATAAAAGCTGATTGTCGAAGAAGTGCCTGTTGAAAGCCGACCCTTCCTCCACGCGTGCGTTGAACACGTTGAAGAACTGGAACAGGATAAAGGTCGTGAAGGCAAGCGTAAGCGCTCGGTCCTGCGATCCTGTTTGAAGCCCGAAGTGCAGGATCGCCAGAGTCCCGACCATCATCGTGATGCCGAACGCGATGATCTTCACGAGGCGGGCGAAGGGCAACAGCGGCACGTCTCGTGGGCGAGGCGGTTCGTGCATTAGACCAGGACGCGCTGTGTCAAGAGCGAGTGAGACCGCTGGCGGGCCGTCCATGATCATCGCCACCCAGAGGATCTGCAATGGCGTGAACGGCTCGGGTAATCCTGCGAGCGGCGCAAAGAAGACGGTCAGGATGGCGCCGATCGTGGTCGATAGCTGGAAACGGATGAACTTGACGATATTGTCGTAGAGAGCGCGGCCCTGCCGGATCGCTGTAACGATGCTCGCGAAGTTGTCGTCGGTCAGCACCATGCTGGCCGCCGCCTTACTGACCTCCGTGCCGGTGACTCCCATCGCGATGCCGATATCTGCGAACTTGAGAGCCGGCGCGTCGTTGACGCCGTCACCGGTCATGGCGACGACCTGTCCCTTCGACTGCAGAGCGCGCACGATCTTCACCTTGTGTTCCGGCGCGACCCGCGTGAACACGGCGATGTCGTCAATCCTGTCGGCGAGGTCGAGGGCATCCATGGCGTCGAGTTCGGTGCCAGTCAGTGCGCTACCTTCGATGCCAAGCTCGCGGGCGATGGCAAGTGCAGTGTCCTTGTGGTCGCCGGTGATCATCTTGACGGCGATGCCAGCGGACCTCGCCTGATCGATCGCTTGCTTGGCTTCAGGTCGCGGTGGGTCCATCAGCCCAATAAGCCCGACGAAAGTCAGGTCTTTCACCAGTTCGTGCAAATCCTGCGCCGCCGTGATCTCGCGTGCTGGAACGCTGCGACGGGCGACCAGCAACCCGCGCAGGCCCCGACCGGCGAACTCGCGATACGCGGCCTCGATGGCAGCGTTGTCAGTGTTGTTAAGGTGCGCGTCGTTTCCCGGCGCATAGCGGCGCGTGCAGCGGGTCAGCAGGACATCCGGCGCGCCCTTCACGAAGATGTCGACCTCCTCGCCATTCCCATGCAGGGTTGCCATGAACTTGTGCGCTGCATCAAAGGGAATTTCGGCGATGCGTGGTAGCTCCCGGCTAAGCTTTGCGCGCTCAATGCCGCCCTTGGCGGCGAGCACCAGCAAGGCGCCCTCCATCGGGTCGCCGACTACCGCGCCATCCCTCAACTCGCTATCGTTGCAGAGTGCGAGCGGGATCAGCAGCGGCTCAAGGTCGCCGGCTCTGGCGACCTCGCCTTGCGACCGTATCTCGCCTTCTGTCCGATAGCCCTCGCCCGTCACCGTGAAGCGCCGGCCGTCGAAGAAGAAGGCTCGCACCGTCATCTGGTTGAGTGTGAGAGTACCCGTCTTGTCCGAGCAGATTACGGTAGTCGATCCCAGTGTCTCGACGCTCGACAGCTTCTTGACGATGACGCAATGCTCGGCCATACGCCGCATGCCGAGCGCAAGCGTCAGAGTCACGACGACGGGCAGGCCCTCGGGAACAGCTGCGACGGCGAGGGCAATCGCATCCAGTAAAGCATGGGCGAGATCAACGCTTCGCAGGTATTCGAGAAAGCCGAGCAGCGCCACCAAGGTGAGCGCCAAGCCGCCAAGCCTCTTGCCGAGCACGTCGAGCTGCTGCTGCAGCGGGCTTCTTGCCTCATCGGTCGCCGCAAGCTCGATCGAGATGCGCCCCATCACCGTCTCTGGACCAATGACGGTCACTACCATCTCGCCGCGCCCGCGCGTCACCAGCGTGTTCATGAATGCCACATTGCGGCGTTCTGCGAGCGGGGCCGCGAGTTCCGCCACCGCGTCCGCGTCCTTTGAGGCGGGCAGCGACTCCCCCGTGAGCGACGACTCATCGATCGCAAGCGCCGCCGAGAGGATCAGCCGTCCGTCGGCGGGAACACGTTCGCCAGCCTCCAGCAGCACGATATCGCCGGGCACCAGCTGATCGGCCTCGATATTGGTGACCGCTCCGTCGCGCCTGACTCGCGCCCTGACCGGGAGCATGCGGCGCAGAGCTGCGAGGCTCTGCTCAGCGCGCTGCTCCTGAAAAAATCCGAGCATCGCGTTGAGAAGCACGACCGCCAGGATGACGGCGGCATCCTTGAGGTTGCCCACAGTCGCAGCAAGGACGGCAGCCGCCATGAGCACGATAATGAGCAGGCTGTTGAACTGGTCGAGGAACTTCAGCCAGGGTTGTCGTGGGGTTTGCTCCTTCAGCGCGTTACGTCCGAACATCTCCCGACGCTCATCGACAACATGCGACGCAAGGCCGTGATCCGATCGGACGACCAGCCGCTCCAAGGTATCGGCGACCGTGCCGCCATGAGCGACCGCGAGTTGGGTTGGGTGGACTGAGCTAGTCGAATTTTGCATTGTTCATACCGCTCGCACTACATCATGTTGAACGTCTGTGCATCTGCTACACGTGGCACGTCCCGAGTCGGTAAGACCTGAAGTAACAATGGAGGGTTCGATTATCGGACGGTATTGGCCCTCTTGGACGTTGCATTGCGGCGCAACAAGTCGACATGTCATCAGAGCTATAGCGGACAGTTGATTGGTGTCTCGTCCAACACGGTCGCTCCAGCTACGCCGTGCCCGTTCTGTTAGAACCGCACCCCGCGCCGTCTGCGGCGAACGCTCCCGACCAACCCCGGTGTCTCGTACCAGCATTGATCCACGTGCTTCTCGCGCCACGCCGTGCCATCTATTTTCCTCGAATTGTTGAGACTATTTTGAGGCTATCGGCGGCGCTGGCTTTTCTAACTCATTGATTTTATTTGGAGCGGGTGAAGGGAATCGAACCCTCGTATTCAGCTTGGAAGTCGGCAAATTTCCGAAATGTTTTCAATAGCTGTTCCAACATTTCGCAGCTTTCTGGGCGATTGAGATCCCTACGGAATTTCTCTTTGTCGGAATGGCGATTGCGAGCCCCGTGCGCATCCTTTTACTCAAATTATCTACCGGCCATGCACGTCGGCGACGGTTGCATCGTTCGCCACTGCCTTCACGATCGCACGGTCCACATCGTCACGATAGGAACCCACCAGTACGGTCGAGCCATCATGAATCTTCTCAGAAGCACATTCGGATCAGAACTCGGTCGTGCAACCTATAAGCGTCTTGGGCGAGGTGTCAGCCCAATCCTGGGGGCTATGACAGACGTACCCAGGAAAGTCGTCGGCAACGCGCTGCGTGACGAGGGCATTTGGTCACTTACGGTTGAATTTTGATGCCTGCCTCGGTCACCACTTTTTGCCAATGAACGAGTTGCGATTTCAGCAGTTCGCCGAACTTTTCGGATGCCCCACCGGCCGGCTCGGCCCCGATCCTGGCGAACGACTCCCGCACTTTCGACGATGTAATGGCCCGGTTGATTGCCTGATTAAGCCGCATGACCGTCTCGGTCGGTGTACCGGCCTTGACGATGAAGCCGACCCAATCCTCGACCACAAGCTGCGGAAATCCGGCTTCGACGATCGTCGGTACATCCTTCAATGCAGGCACCCGTCTCGGTCCGGTTACTGCCAGCGCGCGCAGTTCGCCGGCGTTGATGAGATCGACCACGGGCAGCATTGTTATGAACATATAATCATTGGTGCCGTTAAGCAGATCGCTTATCGCCTGCGGGAACTGCTGGTACGGAACATGGGTTGCATGCACACCGGCCTGCAGCTTGAATAGCTCACCTATCAGATGCGCAGGGGTCCCGTAACCGCCGGAAGAAAAATTGTACTTGTCCGGTTGGCGCTTCAAAAGCGCAACAAGTTCGGCGACCGAATGAGCTGGGAACAATGGATTCACGACAAGCGCGTTGTACGATACCGAAACCTTGATCAGCGGTGAAAAATCTACATCCAGCCGATACGGCACATTCATGATTGCGGGTGCCGCAACGTTCGGCAGGAATACGGCAAGGATTGACGTGCCGTCGGCAGGCTGCCGCAAGACATCGTTGCCGGCGACGATGCCGCCGGCGCCAGGTCGATTTTCGACGATGACCCGCCACCCCTCGCGACTGGAAAGTTCGTTGGCAATGATGCGGCTGATGATATCGGGCGGCGTGGTCGAAGCTGCCGGTACTACAATGCGGATGACTTTTGATTCAAAGGATTGGGCGAGAGCCACCGGCGCAGTTGTCGCGGCCAGGCCAAGCAGCGCGACGGCGTTCAACAGAAATGCACGGCGCATGATGGGATCTCCGGCGGTCAAGCTGCGTTGTAGATCACGCTTCCGAAATTAAAGCGTGAGGCGGGAGAATTTCGCTTTCAGTCGCGGCACCGCAAAATCAATGAATGCGCGCAATTTGAGCGGCAACAGCCCCTGCGCTGAATACACAAGACTGACCGGCATTGGCTCAGGTTCGAAATCTTCAAGGACCACGACCAGTCTTCCGTCTCGAACGGCATCGACGATCTGGTAGGACAACACGCGCGTAATCCCGGCTCCCGCGATTGCTGCATCTATCGCGGCCTCAGCGGTGTTGACGATAAATCGCGCATGGATATCGACCGTGACGCTGGATTTACCCGCACCGAACGGCCACGAATTGTCGAACGACTGGCCGTCGCGGGTAACGCAGTCGTGGGTGCCGACATCGGCCGGCTTGGTTGGAATGCCGCGTTCTGCAAAGTATGCCGGGCTACCGCACACCACGCGGCGGATTGAACCCACTCGGACTGCGAGGAGGCTGCTGTCCGGCAACGAGGCTATTCGGATTGCAAGATCGACACGTTCCTCCAGCAGGTTGGCGACCCCATCAGCCAGAACCATCCGAATATCGATGTCCGGATAGGCCCTGAGAAATTCGGCTACAATGGGGACGATGTGCAAGCGTCCGAACACGATGGGCGCGGTAATATTTAGATTGCCTTTGGGAGCACTATACTCACCCGATGCTCCGCGCTCCGCTTCGCTGACGTCTTCGAGAATTTGCTTGCATGCCGTGACGTAGGACCGGCCGGCATCAGTCAAGGTGAGTTTCCGGCTCGAACGGTTCAGCAGGCGCGTCTTCAGATGCGCCTCGAGATCAGATACGTTGCGGCTGACGGTCGTGAGCGGAATGCGGAGTCGGCGCGCGGCGGCCGAGAGGCTGCCCGCCTCTACAGCCGTCACCAGTATCGACATTGATTCGAGCCGGTCCATATAACTACCAAAAAATGGAAGGATGCGTTCCGATCATAGCCACTATTTGATATTTTCGGAAGGGACTAATTGGCGGGGACGGTCGCTACGACCTGAACCTAAAAGGAACCTGCCATGTCCCGCATCCCCACCCCCGCCACGATCGCCGACGCCCCCGCCAAATCGCAGCTGCTGCTTGAAGCCGTCAACAAGCAGCTCGGCCTCGTGCCGAACATGTTTCGCTTGATCTCGATCAGCCCCCAGGCGCTGGAGGGATACCTTGGACTTTCCGGTGCGCTTGGCAAAGGCGCGCTGCCAGCCGCGACCCGCGAGCGCATTGCGCTTGCCGTCGCAGAAGTGAACGGTTGCAGTTACTGCCTGTCGGCGCACACGTATCTCGGAAAGAACGTCGCGCGTCTCGATGACGCCGAGATTACCGCAAACCGCAACGGCGCGTCGAACGACCCCAAGGCCGATGCGGCCGTCCGTTTCGCCGCCAAGGTGACGCGCGCCCGCGGACGTGTCGCGGAAGCCGATCTGTCGGCTGTGAAGCTCGCCGGTTACACCGACGCGCAGGTGATCGAGATCGTCCTGCACGTCGCACTGAACACGTGGACGAATTATTTCAACGAAGTGTTCAAGACCGACATCGACTTTCCCCTCGTCGAGGCCCGAGCCGCTTAAGCGCACTCTGAGCGAACGACATTCACACATCTGCAAATATAAGGAATCTGCATCATGACCATGAGCTCTCGCTTGTTGGCGGCCCTGTTCAGCGCAGCCATCTCAACTACTCACCTTGTGACGATCGCACCAGCGCACGGAGAGGCGCCGGCCAAACCGATAACCACGACCGTCACCGCAACTCAGGTCAAGCACGGCACGGTAAATGTAGACGGGATGAACATCGCCTACCGCGAAGCCGGCGATCCAAAAAGTCCCAAGGTGGTTCTTCTCCCTGGTTTCCCGGCTTCCTCCCACCAATACCGCAATCTTCTCCCGCTGCTATCCGACCGCTTTCACGTAATCGCACCGGACTACCAGGGATTTGGTTACAGCGACATTCCTGACCCCGCAAAGTACGCTTACACTTTCGACGCGATCTCAGTGACAATGGAAAAATTTCTGGCTGCCAAGGGTTTCGAACACTATGGCTTGTATGCACAGGACTATGGCGGGCCTGTTGGATTTCGAATCGTTGGTCGCAATCCGAAAGCGCTTGATTGGCTGATCGTGCAGAACACGAACGCCTACGAAGAAGGCTTCACCAAGGTGTGGGATGGCCTCCGTGGGGCGCTCTGGAAGAATCGATCGCCCGAAACCGAGAAGCCCCTTGAGGATTTTCTAACCCATGATGCCATCAAGGGCATCTACCTTCATGGCGCAGCGCATCCCGAACTGATCAGCCCGGATAACTGGGAGTCCGACTACGGTCTCATGTTGAGGCCGGGCGCAGTACGGCTCAACCTGGATCTGTTCTATGATTACCGGAAGAATGTCGCGTTATATCCGGTCTGGCAAAAATTCCTGCGCGACAACCAGCCGAAGACCCTGATCTTCTGGGGCCAGGACGACGTGTTCTTCACCGCGGCTGGCGGTGAGGCTTATCTGCGGGACCTGCCGAAAGCTGAGATGCACCGCCTCAATGCGGGTCACTTTGCAGTCGAGGACAACGCCGAATACATCGCTGCGAACATGAAGCGCTTCTACGACAAGAACGTGAAACAGAAAAAGTAAGCAAAATCGGCCGTAAGGCACGCCAAATGACTAAAGACGAGACAGCGACGGTCACCGAGCGCCTCCATCGCGACTGATCGCTGTCCGTTTGCCTCCCGGCGCTGGCCCGGAACCATCCGAGCCGAATGGCCCGATCAACGACCCCCAACCGAGCTTCCAGCAAGGAATACACTGATATGAGTCGCCCACCTTTTCCCCCATTCAACGACGACACCGCCGCGGCGAAAGCCAGGATGGCTGAAGACGCCTGGAACAGCCGCGATCCTGCTCGGGTCGCGCTCGCCTACACTCCCGACAGCCAATGGCGAAATCGGTCGGAGTTCATCAACGGTCGTAATGCGATAGAGGCGTTCCTTGAACGCAAATGGTCGAGAGAACTGAATTATCGTCTGATCAAAGAAGTGTGGACGCAGGCAGGTAACCGCATCGCCGTACGATTCGCCTATGAATATCATGACGACAGCGGCCGCTGGTTTCGCGCCTACGGCAACGAGAACTGGCAGTTCGCAGCGGACGGATTGATGGAGCGCCGTATAGCGAGCATCAACGAGCACCCTATCGCCGAAGTCGACCGCAAATTTCGCTGGCCGCTTGGCCACCGGCCTGATGACCATCCCGGGCTAGGCGAACTGGAATTGTAGAAAACACAACGTTGACCCCAAAGTGGGCTGCCTGAAATGACCGACCCCAAACAGGCCGCTGGCGGCCCTCAACGACACAAGAATCCGTTTTCAATTCCGGCCCAGAAGCCGCATTGGGTGCACGCGCGAACCTCGACACGGAATACAGATATAGTCCCGGCCATTCGAAGGGCCGCCGCCAATAGCAAGATGGCCTTTCTCTTACCCATTCCCGAATATGCGCAGCCGCCTGGGACATCCACAATCGTCCAATCGTCTTTACGCTTGTCACGAGCCAAGCTTATTGGAGACGATCATCATTCACTACCTTAAGTCGAGTATGAAAATACTCGCGAATTTTTCTCAGCCTTCACCCGTGACGTGTAAAACTTATCGGAATAGCGTCGGAATGGGAGCTCAAATTTTCCGGCTAAGCCATTGAAATTGCTTTGGAGCGGGTGAAGGGAATCGAACCCTCGTATTCAGCTTGGAAGGCTGCTGCTCTACCATTGAGCTACACCCGCGTGCAGGGGATGAACTATCATGCCATGCGCGCCGCCTCAACCGCCCCGCGCCGGCCTTGCCGGCGGTTCGGCCCTTAACAGCGGCAGAATCGCTCGTTATATTGCTGCTTCCATCAACAATGAAAGGAGGTGATTCAGTGTCTCTTACCAAGCGCTGTCACCTCGCTGGGATCGCCCGCTAAGCTTTGTTTTCAGGCTTGGCATCGGGGCGCTCTCGGCCCTGGACCAGCGAGCACAACAAATCGGGCGCGACGGGAGAAATCCCGCCGCGCCTTTTTGCTGTTTTGTCGTCTGCGCGACGTGGCCTGTCGGGATTGGCCCCGTGCCGAACGTCCTTCGGGAGCCACCCAATGAAAAGGAGTGCCAATGCTCTATGCCATCCTGGCCTATCATGTGGAAGCGGAGGTGATGTCGTGGTCGAAGCAAGAGGACGCGGCGCTGATGGCCGATCTGCATCGCGTCCATGACCGGCTCACGCAACAGGGCCAGCTCGGACCGGCGGCGCGGCTGGGGGCAACGAAACAGGCCCGCACCTTGCGCGGTCCGGGCGACGGGTTGATCGTCGACGGTCCATTCGCCGAGACCAAGGAAGCGCTGTTGGGCTTTTACGTCATCGATTGCGCCACTGGAGACGCGGCCATCGAGGCCGCGCGCGAGTTGCGCCGCGCCAATCCGTCCGCGGTCTACGAAATCCGCCCGCTCAGGCTTTATCTGCCGGGCGTGGCTTTTCCGGTGACGGAGGCTGGGGCGTAGCGCATTGAACGGCCCTCCTGCGCCAAGGCTTCGGAGGGCATCCTGCTTCGCGGTCTGGCAGGCTGCAATCCTGCGAAGCGCGCTGGCGCGAAGCAGGATGGCTTGCCGAGCCGTAGCTCGCGGACACAACGCCCGCCTTCGCCCTTTGGGCTTCGGCGCGGCAGCCTCGCTCGGTCGCGAGCGAAGGCTGGTGGGGGAAGAAGGACTCGAACCTTCGAAGTCATAAGACGGCTGATTTACAGTCAGCTCCCTTTGCCACTCGGGACACTCCCCCGTCCAACAGCATCACAACCTCGCCGCGGAATCGGCGGCGGACAAGGCCATGGATGACGTTAATACCTGATACCGATGGCGGGCACCCGGTCGGGCGCGTTTATGGGCGAAGCGCCATGGCAAAGTCAACCAACGCAAGCCACCAAAAATCGGCCCAAATTGCCATAATCCGGAACCCGTGACACAAGCGCCCCATGAGCGATCGCGACCGAAAACCGCAATTCCGCCGTGGCGGCGGCAAACCCTTCGACAAAGGGCGAAAATCCGGCCGTCCGCCGGCCTGGCGCGATCGCGAGGCGGACCCGGACGGACCGGTGATTCTCTATGGCTGGCACACGGTCTCAGCCGCGCTTGCCAATCCGCAGCGCCAGATCCGCAAGCTGCTCCTGACCGAGAACGCGGCGCGGCGGCTGGCGGAGGAAAACATCGACCCCCGCGTGACGCCCGAAATCGTCCGGCCCCATGCGATCGATCAGCGCCTTGGTCCAGACGCGGTGCATCAGGGCCTGCTTGCCGAGGCCGATCCCCTGCCCTCGCCCGATATCGATGCGCTGACGCAGGACGGCATCGTGCTGGTGCTGGACCAGATCACCGATCCGCACAATGTGGGGGCGATCATGCGCTCGGCCGCGGCGTTTTCGGTCAAGGCGATCGTCACCACGGCGCGGCACAGCCCGGAAGCAACCGGCGTGCTGGCGAAATCGGCCTCCGGCGCGCTGGAACTGGTGCCGCTGGTGACGGTGCAAAATCTCGCCCGCGCCCTCATTGCGCTGAACGACCGCGGGTTCCTGACCGTCGGACTCGACAGCGAAGGCAGCGAAGATCTGGCCGCGGTCGCCCTGCGGCAACCGCTGGCGCTGGTGCTGGGCGCCGAGGGCAAGGGCCTGCGGCAGTTGACGCGCGAGACCTGCGGCGTGGTGGCGCGGCTCGACATGCCCGGCGCGATCAAGAGCCTGAACGTCTCGAATGCGGCGGTGCTGGCGCTCTATATCGGCGCCAGCAGGCTCGGCTTGATGGCCTGAGCACAAACCGACGCCCGCTCACCCAAGGCGAACGGGCGTCGATATTCGATTCCATCGCAGATCAGTAGTAGCGGTGCAACGCGCGCGGCCCGGGGTAATAGCTGGAGCGCGGACGCCACGGGCGATAATGGCGATGCGGCCGATAGGTGTAGACCGCGGGGCCTTCGATACCGGCACCGTCATAATAATGGTTGGCCGCGTTGGCGTAGGGACCGCCGTTGTAGCCATAGTAGTAAGGACGGCTATAGGCGTTCCAGCCGGAGACGGCGCTTTCCTGATAGGTCGGGACCGGCACCCAATTGCCCGGGCCGGTGTAGGTCGGGCCCTGATTGACATAATAATACCGCTGAACAGGATGATCGGCATGATACTGGCGCGCGGGATCGGCGAGCCGCCCATGCGCCGAGCCGCAACCGCTGCTGCACGAAGAATAGCCGTAGGTCGGAGCGGGCGCGACGTCGCCCTGCGGCTCCGCGCAGGAGCGGTCGCCGCACGCCATCGCGGGCGCCGCGGCCATGACGGCGACCGCTGCGACCATCGCTGAAATCATCTGACGCATTACTCACTCCTGTCGGTGTTTTTCCTGGCCCAGGTTTTTGCTTCAGCGTGGAAAGTTCTGATGTCGTCGAGGCCCCGCATTGGGCGGCCGGCCCGGAAATTCCCCCGGCAGATTATCGTCACCGAATTGCGGCGCATAGATCACCGCCGGCGGATTGGCGGGCACGTCCGACTGCGCCGGCAACGGTTGGGACTGCGCCGACCAGGATTGATGATAGCTCTCGGCGGGCTGCGGCAGCTGGCGGTTGGCCGGCGGCTGGATTTCGAGGCGTCCGTAGCCCGGCATCTGCCCCGCGCTCGGATAATAGTGACCGACATGCGGCACCGGATCGATGGGGCGGCCGCCATGGACGGTCGGCTGCACCTTCGTGCCCTTGCCAAGGCCCCAAACGCCTTCCACGACGGCGTAGGATGCATCGACGCCGTTGATGATGATGGGAACGCCGGCACGGGAGGGGATCACGATGTCGAAGCCGCCGCCGGCAAGAGCCGTCGACGTCGTCGCCATCAAGACCGCCAGCGTCAAGCGAGCGCGCATGGATCGAAGCACCATTTTCCTGGCTGTAACCTAATCGAACGGGCGCCGCCGCGGGTTAAGGCGGCGAACCAGATTGCCGGTAAGCCTAACGCGTCAGCATGAGCGTCCGTTCAATTGCAAAATATCGCAATCAGAAAGCGTTAACGCCCGGCGTTCGCGCCTTGCACAAACGGCGTTTCGACCGTGGTGAGGCGTTCGCGGCGGATGGCGCATCCAATGCCGATCATCGAGCCTGCTCCGAGCGGCGACCGCCTCCCATCAAGTCGAGGCCCTTGTCAGGCCTACGCTTCATCAAGCAGGGTTTGCATCGATGCCCAGGAACGGCGATCGGCCTGCGCGCGGTAGCGCGCGGCGCGCATCAGCGAGCCGTCGGCCGCGGGGTTGGTCCCAGGCCGCGTTTTGCGCGCCGACGAGCCGAAAGCGAGCTTGAGGGTTCTGGCCCTTCGCGGCCAACTCTGATATTCGGACAGCCGATCCCCTCGATTAGCCGGTTTAGCTCAGCGGTAGAGCAGCGGTTTTGTAAACCGAAGGTCGGGAGTTCAATCCTCTCAACCGGCACCAGCAGGCTCGGCGGCCAACCGCTCAGGGCTCAGATTTCCTGCCTGCTCGTTGTTCCACACCCGCATGGCGATCGAAGAGGTCACGGTGCCTGTCCGGCTCGGCAGCCTCACCGCTGCGCCAGTGAAATCTGTGGACGATGACACTCTTATTGCCTCCCGCCCAAAAACGGATGTGGTCATCAACCATAATCTTGCCACATATTTGATTCGGCGAACGCCGCTTGCCGGGATGGCGACGGGCTGAGGTGGGCAATGAACTGGATGCGAGAGCGCGATCTCCTGATCGCGCAGACGATGTTGTTTGTTCAGTCGGTCTCGGCCGGAAAGCCGGACGCCGACAAATCGATGGCAGCGCCCGAAGCCACCAGCCGAACGGCCGCCACCGCGGCAATCGCTGAGGTCAAGGCGGTGCTGAACGGCCGACCCGTTATCGCCAAGCCGCCAAGGTCGATCCCGCCGATACAGACGGCGCGACCCGACCTGCGCGAGGACATTCAGTCCGAGATCAGGGCGCGGATCGCAAGCTTCCGCGCCCATCAGGAGCGTTTCCTCAGGGAGCGCGAGGCGTATTGCAGCGCCACCATGGCCAAGATGCGCGCCGCGCTGCGGGAGAATGCCGAACCGCCCCGGTTCGGCAAATAGCAGCCGCGCCAAATCAGCCGCTGCCGATCTTCTCCAGCACCGGCAGCAGATATTTGACAAACGCCTGCGGATCTTCGCTCATCGGGAAGTGGCCGAGGCCCTTCATGATGGTGACCTCGGTGCCGGGAACGCTGTTCGCCACCGCCAGCGTCTCCTCCGGCGTGCAGGAATAATCGTATTCGCCGGACAACAGAAACAGCGGGCAGCGCCGCGTGTCGATCGCTGCGACCCGGCCGCGGATGTCGCCCTCGAGCTTGTAGAAATACAGATCGCCCTTGAACACGCCGGGGCCGCCCTGCATGTAATGCCACAGCGTCTCCCAGCGTTCCCTGTCGGGCGCGTCGGGACCGACAAGGCCGGAGACGATGGCGGCGGCTACCTCGCCGCCATGGACGTCCGGCCGGTGCAGGAAATTCAGGTCGTAATAGGGATCGACATGCGCGCCGGCCTGCAGGCCGATGATGGCGCGGAACGCTTCCGGATGTTCGAGCGCCAGATGCAGCGCGATGCGGCCGCCGATCGAGCATCCGATCAGGATCGGGCGATCGAGCTCGAGCGCGGCCATGATCTCAAGGATCATGGCGGTGTATTGCGCCGAGGTGAGCTGATATTCCTCCTCATGCCAGCCGGCCGGCGGCGACGACTTGCCGTGCCAGGGCATATCGAAGGCAATGACGCGATGTTCGCGCGTAACGCGCGCATCGTTCATCAGCCCGCGATATTGCCGCCCGTCGCTGCCCGCCGTGTGCAGGCACAATAACGGTGTGCCCTGGCCTGCTTCCTCGACATAGATGCGATGCGGCCGGCCGAACAGGTCGAGATGCATGTAACGGCCGATCACCGGCTCGAATTTCGCGCGCATGCGCTAGGCTCCCGCCGGGCGCAGCTTGGCGAGCGCCTCCTTGAAGTAACGCAGATTGGCCATGAATATCTGGAGATTGCCTTCGGCCCTGAGCACGCGCCGCCTGATCAGCGCCATCAGGTCATTGGAGCCCGGCGGCGGCCGCTTGCTCCAGAATTTTCCCCATTCCTCCTCGGATGCCCGCAGCGCGAAGGCGGATGACGGCATCACGAACGGTCCCTGCGTCACCGACACGATCCGGCCCTCGAAGATCGATATCAGCCAGGCGGTCGGGCCGACCTCCAGAAGAAAAATGGTCGTCAGATACCGCCCCCGCCGAACCAGTCCCTCATCGCCATTGACCCGCTGTTTCAGCGCCTCGATCATCTCCGACCCCCTGCCAAAGCGGCGGCCGCCGCGTTCCGCAGCGCCTGCTGTCCTTCATGATGGATGGAACGCGGCCGCGGTCAATTGGCCAAAAGCGTTTTCGAGCGAAGCATGCCCTCGGACTTGATCCGGAGGTGGATACCGGTTCGCGTGAAGAAAACGCGTCAAAACAAAAAGGCTACAGCCACGCGCATGCCAGCGCGACGTTGGCCGCGCAGGCCGCCGCCAGCAGCGCAACCGTGAGGGCAAAGTGCACCCGCTCGCAGCGGTTCCGTGAGATCGTTCTCATGGGCCCGGAGCATCCGGCGATTCCGGACGGGGAGTCTCGGGGATTCTTTTTCGCGGGATTTAGAACTCGTTAAGGACTCAAAGGGACTCGTGCCAAAACGCGCTCGTTACCCCGCGCCATCCTTCACGGTCAGGTCAGCCTTACGGCGTCGCGGTCGCCAGCGATGCCTGCTCCGAAGCCAGCGTCACGCAGGCCTTGCGCCGATGCAATCCCCTGATCGCGCCGGTCACCTTGAGGACCTTCCCCACGGGACATGAAGCGTCCTGCACGAAGGCGATCTCATAGGGAGCGAGGATGAGAGGTTCGGACTTCAGGACGGTCTGGGCAAGGCACGGCAATGCCACGACGGAAGAAATCAGCCCTAACACGAAAGCGCGCATGTTTGTTTGTCCACCATCCCCGACAGCATCATAACCCAAGTCCGGTGAAAGTTCTGTGCGCTGCAAGAATTATTTTTCGCGCACGGAAAAGACCCCCGCCGATCCGCCTCCCGCCCGTTGTCGGCAAGAGGCCGGCGGAAAGCCGGCCTCTTCCAGGCGAAAAGACGTCCGCCTCAGTATTTGGCGACCGGGCCACCCCAGCCAAACCGGTAGTTCACACCCGCCTTGACGGTGTGCTCGTCGTCCCGGAAGCTCTTGCCGACGATGGCGGCAGGGCCTGCGGTAAAGGTGGTGCTGCCGAAATTGTAATACTGGTACTCGGCTTTGGCGGACCAGTTCGGCGCAAACAGATATTCGAGGCCGGCGCCGGCGGTGTAGCCGTCCTTGTGGTTGCCGGTGGTGGTGAAGGCGGCCGGTGCCCCGGCAACGGAGACGCCGATATTGTTGTTGTCGCGCCAGGCGTAACCGCCCTTGCCATAGAGCAGCGCCGGACCCCAGGTGTAGCCGAGCCGGCCGGTCACCGACCCGAGCTGGTCGTTTTTCGAGGTCACCAGCGTCCCGCCCGGGAACAGCACGCCATTATTGTTGCCGCCACCCAGCCAGCTGTACTGCGCCTCGATGCCCATCACCCAGTTCGGCGCGAACTGATAGTCGAAACCACCCTGCACGCCGCCCAGGAAGCGCGCATTACTGCCCTGCAGGTTGTTATTTCCCGCGAACTCGCCGCCAACGTGACCGCCGATATAGAACCCGGTCCAGTTATAGACGACGGCGGGCGCGGTGTAGGCCGGCGCCTTCGAATAGGTGCGGGGCGGCATATCGGCGGCGAAAGCCGAGCCGGCAAAGGCGGCCAGCGCGACTGTGCCGATCAAAATCCTCTTCATCTTTGTTCCCCGTTACTTCCCTTGCGATATCACTCGAACAACATGGCCTGAATCAGGTTGCTTCGCGGCAATCCCGAGCAGCGATCGTTTCGTAACCGTGACGGCGCGGCAACAAGGCGTTTTTGTCCGGGTCGCACCGACGGTCTTTTCGACCTTTAGTCAGACGGTTTACCTCTAGGTGGTGGTCAAAAACCGCCAGGGCAAGGTTCAAGCCTCGCCGAAAAGTGATCGGATCCAGATAATGATCGAGACCGTAACCATCCAGACCGCCTCCGCCGGCGCCTACCGCGTCATCTTTTCGAGGTCGGGGAATGGCGTATAGACGGCGCCGGCGCAGGGCTCGCCGGCGTTCTCGACCAGGCGGTCGAGCCGGCCATCGACATGGAGAACCGCCCGCTCGCGCGGCTCGCGATAGCTGCCGTCGGATTCGCGGGCGCTGAAGCGCAGGCAGGTCACGTAGCGCAGTCGCCCGCCGACGACGCGCTGGACCGGATCGGCCATCACCGCGTCATGCACGCCGACGGGGTCATTGAGATAGGTCTTCATGAACGCCAGCACCTCGACGCGGTAATTGTTCGGATAGGGCTGGTTGGAGACGCCGCGATCGTCGGTATAGGTGATGCTCCTCACCTCCTCGCTGCCGGCGCAGGCCGCGAGCGCGATCGGCAGCAGCAGGATCGCCGCGCGTTTTGCCAAGGTCCCCAAAGCGCAACTCTTTCATCGACCGGCTCGGATGCTAGACGGTCGGCGCGGCAAATGGAATTCGCATTTGCAGGATCGAACAACAGCACCGGCCCGGCCGCCATTGGGGAAGCAATGACGGACGGGCCGGGCCTGATATCCGCGGGCGCGGCGGAGGCACTGTGAATCGAACCACACCGGCGGATCAGTTTCAGCCGCGCTTGGCGGCCGAAGCGGCCGGCGTGGTCACGCCCGTCGGCGACGCCTGCGTCTTGAGCACACCCATCTTGCCGTGGTGGCGATGATGGCGCGCGTGCTTGTGATGATGGCGGCCCATCCTGGCGTTGGCGTTCAGCGCCTTCGACTTCGCCGGCTCGGCCTTGATGACAGGTGCCGTTGCGGGCGCGGTCGTGGTCCTGGTCGAGGGCGTCGTCTTGCCGGCGGTGGCGGCAAGCGCGGGCGCGGCGAGAACGGAAACGGCAAGCAGCGCGGCGGAAATGGTCTTGAGCATGGGTTGTCTCCTCTTCCAGGGATCGCACGGGTCACCGGCCGAATGACCGGGCTCGCTGATCATGCAGGCGAACTTATGCAGGCGACGCTGAACCTGCCCTGAAGCGAGATGACGGACTTCGTTCATCTGGATGACATGATCGTCATGTTGGGTGACGCTGGCGAGCAGCATCGAAATCGCCGGAATTGAGGCGGGCGCCGGGAATGTTACAACCCGTCGGGTGTTCAAGTCAGCGAGCTTCGGTGTAGGATCGTCATCGCCCGCAATCAGGAGAGACGCATGAATAAATTCGCGATCAGGCTTTTGACGCTCGCCATATTGTCGCTGACGCTGGCGGCAGCGCCGGTGTTCACCGCGGTCTATGCCGCGCCCGACAATGATCCGCCGCCGCCGCCAAGCAAGGGCAAGGGCAAGAAGAAAAAGTCCGGCGAAGTTCGCCCCAGCAGCGAGCAGACGGCGTTCGCGACGGGCTATCGCGCGGCCTATGCCGCGATCTACCAGCGTAACGACTATGCCTCCGCGATCGATCAGCTGAAGGCGCTCGGTCATGACGACAGCGCGGCGGTGGCCAATCTGATCGGCTACTCCTATCGCAAGCTCGGCGACTACAAGGTCTCGCAGATCTGGTACGAGCGCGCCCTGAAGGCCGACCCGAACCACGTCAAGACCTGGCAATATTACGGCCTGTGGCAGGTCGAACAGGGCAACCGCGATTCCGCGCAGTATCACCTGAGCCGGATCGCCGCGCTGGCCGGCGCCGGCAGCGAAGAATACCGCTCGCTCGCCGCCGCGCTGGAAAAGCCGCCGGGGACGGGACTGGTGTACTGAGACGCCCCAGGCGTGATTGCGAGCAGCGGACGCGCCTTCGCGCGACCCGTCGGCTCTTCCGTCCGACGGGCTGCGGTTTGGCACATCGCCGTCGGAGAGCGTTACAGCCTCCACGGTTGACAGGTGACCGGGCGAGATCGCGAATTGCACGACGTCCGCGCATAAAGGCACAGCCAACATCCAGCGAAGGCGGCGTCTTATTCGGCGCGAGCGCGCGCAATGGCGCCGGCAATGATCTGCATCGTCACGCCGATGACCCATCCGAGCATGATCATTACCGTCCAGAAGATGTGCGGTTCTTCACGAAGCACAATCACACCGACCGATACAAAGGCCGACAGTGCGGCGAAAAATGTGCCGACAGCGCTGAGGAATTCCGCAGTATCGATCTTTGTACCCGACCCCGAGTCGCCATCTGGTTCGTGAAAAGCCAGTGGCGGGGTATCAATTCCCAGATAGAACCCGATTGCGCCAGCAATCATCATGATGAGCAAAAATCCCTGAGACGTGAGCGCCGCGATGCTGGACCCAACATGGGCGGCGACAAACAGGCCGCTCGCCGCGCCAGCCATCGCAAGCCCGATGCGTTCCAGGACATGGGCGGATTTTCTAACGCGGGATCGCATCGTCGTAACCCACGGAGCGCGAAGCCGGCAGGTTAGGATATTTTTCTGCCGTATGGAAGACATTACAGACGCCCGCTGCCGGTATCGGCCGAACGACGCTTCGCATTGGCGACGGCCTCGGTGCGAATCAATACCAACAAGGCCGCCTCACTTCATCAGCGCCTCAACCTCGGCCCGGAACGCCTGCCGCGCGCCGTCGCGCGAATAGAACATGTGGCCACCGGGATAGATCACGAGCTTCACCCGGTTCGGGCTGGCATAGGCCGGCAACTGGTCGAGGATGATCTTTGAGGCGAAATACGGCGTTGCGAGATCGAACAGCCCGTGGCCAACCAGCAGTTTCAGGTTCGGGTCGAGCGCCAGAATCTGGCGAAGCTGCGAAACCGACTCGGCCGGATTTTGCCCACGGCCGAAATCCCATGACCTGCCCACGGTGTCGCTCAGCAATTGATAGGAGCCATCCGGCCGCCAGTTCAGCTTGCGCGTGGTGAGCTCGACCGCGGCGCTGGTCAGCGGCGCCAGCAGCGGATCGCCGGAGGGATCGCCGAAATGCGAGGAGCTTGAATCCGGATAGGGATCGAAGCCGGTGACGGAGGCGTCGAAACGCCCGGTCACCTTGCCGTTGCGGCGATCGAACTCCCGGCGGAACTCGCCGACATCGAAGCGCCCCGCCAGCCTGCGGCTCACCGCCGGGTCGATACCGGTCAGGGCCGCCACCTTGTCGGCCAGCCGCGTCGTCGCTTCGGTGTCGGCCCGGCCCTTGACGAGGTCGAGCAGAAATTCGCCCCGTGCGTAGCTTTCGACGTCGGCCAGGTCATTTCGCGTCACCGGACGCTTGGCATCTCCTCTGGCTTCGCGCGCCACCGCCGCCATGGTCGGAAGGCTCGCGACATATTGCAGAAGGCTCGAGCCCGAATAGTCGCGGAAGTCGAGCACCGGCGAGACCAGGATCAACCCTTTGATGCCGACGCCCTGCTGGGTCTGCAGGTTGCGGACAATCTTGGGTCCGCGGATGCCGCCATAGCTTTCGCCAGCGACGAATTTCGGCGACAGCAACCGATCGTTTTTTTCGAGCCAGCGCCGGATCACGAGTGCGATCGCGCTGACATCGCCGTCGACCGAAAACAACCGCTTGCGCACGTCCTCGCCTGAAGCGACGAAGCGGCTATAGCCGGTACCGACGGGATCGATGAAGACGAGATCGGTGAAGTCGAGCCAGGTCTCGGCGTTGGGCAACAGGTCGGGAGACGCGGACGACACCGCGCCATCGCCGCCGATGGAGATGCGCCATGGGCCGGAATCGCCGAGTTGCAGCCAGGCCGAGGACGCCCCCGGCCCGCCGTTGAAAAGAAACGTCACCGGACGGTTGCGGTCATCGCCGCCGTCGAGCTGGTAGGAGGTGTAGGCGATATCGGCCTGCGGCTCGCCTTTGTCGTCGAACAGGCGGATCGAGCCCGCGGTCGCCGTAAAGCTCAAGGTGCGCCCGGGCAGCGCCAGCGTCTGCTTTGTCGTCGAATCCGGCGGCAGGCGATGTTGCTCGGTTAAGGGCGGATTCGGCGAGTTCCCCCGCCCGCCTCCCGCCTTCTGGCCGGACGGCGCGGCCGCCGGTTGCTGCTGTGCGGCCTCGCGCAGCTCCGGCGCATCCTCGGCGCGGGCGCCGGCCGCGACAGAAAGCGCGAGAAGTGCAACCATGATGCGCGCGTGGCGCGGCACCGCGAAACCGATAGCCATGTGTGTCGTCTCCCAAGGCTCGCAGTGTAGCCCAGCCACGCAGGCAGGCAGGCGTCGTTCACAAAGGATTGAGGGATTGAACAGTTTCGCCGCCAACGCCGACATCCACAACACGGCGATCGCGCGCGCGGTGCTGTCGTCGGGGCCGGCGAAGTGATACACCTCACATACGCCGGGTGGCGGCCAGATATTTGATCCCGGGGTCAACAGGAAGGTACTGGATATCGTGATGACTGCGACACGGGTTCGGACCCACGCGCCCATTCGTTCTTTGGCGAGGTTTTAGCATGAAGCGAGCGATTGCTGGTTGTGTCGGCCTGCTGGCGCTGGCCGCGCCCGCGGCGGCGGAGTCGCCGGTTGCCCTCGTCGAAGAGGTTCAGGGCAAGGTCAGCGGCGCCGAGTTCATGGATTACGTGACCCCCAAAACGGTCATCAAACTGGGGGCCACGGGCTCGATCGTCATCAGCTATCTGAAATCCTGCTGGCGCGAAAAGATCGACGGCATCGGCACGGTCATTGTCGGCACTGACGAGAGCATCGTGCATCTCGCCACCGTCAAGGGCGAAAAGACCGATTGCGACGCGGCCCATTCGCACGCGACGACCCGCGAAACCAGCGAAGGGGCCGCCACCGTCCTGCGCAGCCTCGCAAAGAACGATTCGGCGCCAAAACCCCAACTCACCCTTTACGGGACTTCGCCGCTCGTGGAAGCCAAAGGGCGCGGCACCCTCGTCATCGAGCGGCTCGATGTCACCGGCGAACGCCAGCAGATCGACCTCGATGGCAACCAGCTCAAGGGCAGGTTTTTCGATTTTGCCCGCGCCAACCGGGCGCTGAGCCCGGGCGGCATCTACGCCGCGAAGTTCGGGTCTGCCAAAATCGTCTTCCAGGTGGATGCCCGTGCCAAAGCGGGGGCGACGCCGATCGTCGGCCGCCTGGTGCGGATGGAATAGGGCTTGCCGGACCTGGGATCTTGAACATCGGGCGCACCAGTCGCGACGCGGCCGCGATCGCCGCCATCGCGCTGATCTGCGCCGGCGCGTCGATTTCCCCTCCCCTCAAAGCGATCCACGGCTGGTCGATCGATCTTCTCACGGCGCTGCGCTGGGAAATGTTCGGCAGGCAGCACGATCCGGCCGCCTCGCCTACGGTCGTGATTGCGATCGACGAGGAGAGCTATCGAACCCCGCCCTTCCAGGGTTCGCCGACGCTGACCTGGACCAGTGAGATCGGCCGCGTGCTGGGTGCGGTGGTCGAGGGCGGGGCCAAGGTTGTCGGCTTTGACCTCGTCATCCCGACCTCGCTCGAGCAGTCCGAAATACCCTTTGGCGATGGCAGTCTTGGCGAGAAGGTCCGCGGTTTCGATCGCGATTTCCTTCGCGCGCTGGCGGCGGCATCCGCCACCGGCAATGTGGTATTGGGCGAAGTCCTGCGCGGCGATGCGCCGATCCGGCCGTCGCCGGGCCAGCGCATCGCCGTCCGCCAGCAACAGAATATCAGGCCGCTCAACGTCTACACCGACGGCGACGATACGGTTCGCCGGGTACCGCTGACTTTCTCCGTCGGCGGAACGCAGCTTTCCGGAATGGCGCTCGAGCTGGCGTCGCGTGCGCTCAAGGTCGCGCCCGAGCGGGCGCAGGATGGAGCGGTTACGCTGGCCGGCTATCGAATTCCGGGCGAAATCGCCAACACGATGACCCTCAATTTCGAAGGCGGCGCCGATGACATCCCGACCTTCTCGTTCGCCGATTTGCGGTTCTGCGCGACCAGGAATGACAAGGAATACTTCCGGCGCTGGTTCGACGGAAAAGTCGTCATCTTCGGCAGCGTTCTGGAAGCCGAGGACCGCCGATCGACCTCAAAACGGTTTGCGACGGGGACAGAAGGGGCGCGGGCGCCGCGCTGCGCGACCGAAGACAGGCCGGTGACCACAGGCTACAGGCTCGGTACGATCGCCGGCATCTATATCCATGCGACGGCGGTCAACAACCTGATCCGGCAAAACGCCGCCATCGAACCCGGCCGGCTGCCGATTTTCCTGATCGCAGCTCTCGTTGCGGCGTTTGCAGCCACAGCCGCGCGGCTGATCAAGCCGATCGGCGCGGTCTTGATCTATGCGGCGATTGTCGCGCTCGGCGTCGCAGGCGCGACGCTGGCGTTCAACCACGCGCTGGTCATACCGCTCGCCGAGCCAATCCTGGCAGGGTGCGCGGCGCTGGCCGCAACCGTTGGCTATCGCTTCGCCGTCGCCGACAAGGACCGCCGGCTGCTGCAAAGGAGTTTTGCGCTTTACCTCGCCCCTGATGTCATCAACCGGATGCTGACCTCGAACAAATTGCCCGAGCTTGGCGGCGAGACCCGCCATGTGACGATCTTCTTCTCCGACATCGAGGGTTTTTCGCGCATCGCCGAAACCATGCCGCCTGACGCCCTGATGCAGCTGATGAACGAGTATCTGTCTGAGATGACCGACATCATCGAAGGCCACGGCGGATATGTCGACAAATATATCGGCGATTCCATCGTCGCCGTGTTCGGCGCGCCGGCTGACGATCCCGACCATGCCGCCAACGCGGCGCGGGCCGCGCTCGATTGCTGCGCGCGTCTGGCAGAGCTCAACCTGAACTCGGTCACCTTCCGGGATTGCAAATTGGCGCAACGCATCGGGATCAATTCCGGCGCGGCCCTGGTCGGCAATTTCGGATCGCGGCGGCGTTTCAACTACTCCGTCATGAGCGACGCGGTGAATCTGGCTTCGCGGCTGGAGGGCGCCAACAAATTCTACGGCACTGCAATTGTTGCCTCCGAGACAACCGTCGCCCTCGCCGGCGATGCCTTTGCCTGGCGCGAGCTCGACACCGTCCGCGTCAAGGGGCGTACACAGGCGCTCAAGATCTACGAGTTGCTGGCGTTGTCGGCGCTGCTCACCGGCTCGCAAAGGACGTTGATGGCGGATTACGCCGCGGGACTTGCACACTGGCGCGCCGGCGAATTCGATTCCGCGGCAAAGTGCTTTGGCCGATCGGCCGGGGTCGACCGGCCCGCGGCGATATTTTGCGAGCGATCGAGGCAGTTGGCCGAGAACGGGCTAGGTAGCGATTGGAAGCCGATCCGCAACCTGCAGGAGAAATAGCGAGCGGGGCGGCGGTCAAGAAAAACAGAGCCGCGGCGAATTGAGAAATTTTCCGGGCGATCGCTTCAGGCGATCGCCCGATTTGGTTTTTCGGCCGAAAGTCCGGACTGTTGATCTCGACAAGCCCAGGCAAGGTGTATAGACGAGCGCGGCGCACCCAGCGCCCGGATGAGTTCGTCCCATGACCAGCCCCAAGCGATATGACCGGATCGCGTTCGTTGCGAGCGCTGGCATCGAGGCGCAAGCCGCGCTGGCGCAGCTGACCGAGCTATACGGCAATCACGACGCCAATACCGCTGACGTCGTGGTGGCGCTCGGCGGCGACGGCTTGATGCTGCAGACGCTGCACGCCCACATGCGAACCGGCAAGCCGATCTACGGCATGCATCGCGGCACCGTCGGCTTTCTGATGAATGAGTTTTCCACGCACGATCTGCACACCCGGCTGGCGGCGGCACGGGAATCCCTGATCAACCCGCTGCTGATGCGCGCCACCGACATGCATGGCGCGGTGCATCTGCATCACGCCATCAACGAGGTATCGCTGTTTCGCCAGACCCATCAGGCCGCACGCCTGCGCATCCTGATCGACGAACAGGAGCGCATGGCGGAGCTGATCGCCGACGGCATCATGGTCGCGACGCCGGCCGGGTCCACCGCCTATAATCTTTCGGCGCAGGGGCCGATCCTGCCGATCAACGCCGCCCTGCTGGCGCTGACGCCGATCAGCGCCTTCCGTCCAAGGCGCTGGCGCGGCGCGCTGCTTCCCAACTCCGCCTTCGTCGTGGTCGAGGTGCTCGAAGGCGAGAAACGCCCGGTCGCGGCGGTGGCCGACCACGACGAGGTGCGCGACGTCCGCCGTGTCGAGGTGCTCTCCGACAAGACGATCGCGATGCGGATGCTGTTCGACCCCGGCCACAGCCTCGAGGAGCGCATCCTGCGCGAGCAGTTCGGGCATTAGCGCCGTCGTCCCCGCTTTTCGCCGCGACCACCCGCGGAGAACGCCATGACTTGCCTGCCCGCAGCCCCCATCGCGACCGCTCCTGGCAACCATTCGTTAACCGGCGCCGCGATATGGTTAATGCCGGGTATTCCGAGCTGGACCGGTGTGCCCTCAAGGGCCGGACCATGTATCGCATCGATTTCAACAAGCTGCGATTTCTGATTTGCGACGACAATCCGCATATGCGCCGCATCCTGCGCACGCTGTTGCATTCGTTCGGCGCGCGCGAGGCCTACGAAGCCGAAGACGGCGCCACCGCGCTCGAAATGTACAGCCATTACGTCCCCGACATCGTCATCACCGACTGGGCGATGCCGATCTTCGGCGGTCTTGAACTCGCGCAAATGATCCGGCAGCCGGAATCGAAGGGCAACCCGTTTGCGCCGATCATCATGCTGACCGGGCATTCGGAGAAGCGGCGCGTCACGGTGGCGCGTGACGCCGGCGTCACCGAATTTCTCGCCAAGCCGATCTCGGCCAAGGGACTTTATCAGCGCATCCTCAACGTCGTCGCCAATCCGCGCCCGTTCATCAAGACCAAGACCTATTTCGGTCCGGACCGCCGGCGCAACACCAGCAACGCCTATATCGGCCCCGAACGCCGCGTCGGCGGCGAGATGGAAGTCTTGCAACAGCCGTCCCTGCTCGACAAGGCCCGCTCCGCGGTCTAGCGCCGCTTGAGGAAGTCATCATGGCCAAAGACAATTCCGCGCCACTGCAGATCAAGACCTTCGCCGATCATCACGTGATCACCCAGCCCAATCCGTTGCGCAAGGTGCTGCGCCGCGTTCCCGCGACCGACCAGGACGATCCCGTGGCGCGCGCGGAGAAGGCGCTCGCCGGCCTGTCGGGTGAATTCAAGCACTGGATGACGGTCGAAGCCGACCGGCTTTCGGCCGCCCACGCCGCCATTCTCCGCGACGGTTTCACCGATGATACGGGCGAGGAGTTGTTTCGCGCCGCCCATGACATCAAGGGCGACGCCGCCACGTTCGGCTTTCCCTCTGCCGGTGCCGCTGCCGAAAGCCTGTGCCGCATCATCGAGCATGCGCCCGATCTCGACGAGGTGCCGGCGGATCTGATCGCCCATCACATCAACGCCATCCAGGCGATCGCGCATGAGCGCACCAAGCTCGACACCGCAAGCGTCGCCAGCGAATTGAGCCGGCAATTGCGCGGCGTCGCGGACGAATTCCTGATACGCGCCAATCGCGACCGTCCCGAGCATCTCGAAGCCATCCTCGCGCCGAGCATCGTGCCGGCGGAGTGAGGCGAGAAATCTCTCCTCACGTCGTCCCTGCGAAAGCAGGGACCCATACGCCGCGGCTTGTCCGTTGAGCGATGGGGTAGTTACCTTTTCCAACAAATTAGCAGCGGTGATTATGGGTCCCTGCTTTCGCAGGGAC
>NZ_JBAVNZ010000381.1:0-3096 GCF_049691595.1 Bradyrhizobium sp. | reverse complement strand
TCTCGCCGAACGTCTATCGCAACTACCGCGTCCGGGTGCCGTTCGCCGGCAAGTGGCACGAGGTATTCAATTCGGACTCCGCGCATTACGGCGGCAGCAATGTCGGCAATATCGGGGAAGTCCGGACACTGGAAGGCGTTGCACCCGAACTCGGACTGACCATCCCGCCGCTGGCTGCGATCTTTCTCGTGCCGGAAAGCTGACGCATGCGGCTGACCGGGGGGACGTCCTCGCGGCTTGGGGCAAGCTGGGACGGAAGGGGCACCAATTTCGCGCTGTTCTCCGCCAACGCGGAGAAAGTCGAGCTGTGCCTGTTCGACAGCCATGGTCGCCGCGAGCTCGAACGCATCGCGCTGCCGGAGCGCACCGAGGATGTCTGGCACGGCTATCTCAACGACGTGTCCCCCGGGCAGCTCTATGGCTATCGGGTCCATGGGCCCTATCAACCCGAGCATGGCCACCGATTTAACCCCAACAAGCTCCTGCTCGATCCCTACGCCAAACGCCTCGCCGGGCGACTGGTATGGAGTGACGCGCATTTCGCCTACCGCACCGGGAGCCCGCGCGCAGACCTCTCTTTCGACCGCCGCGACAACGCCCGCTTCATGCCGAAGGCCGTCGTCGTCGACGAGACCTTCAACTGGGGACGCCGCGAAATCCGCCCCAATATCCCCTGGGAAGACACCATCATCTACGAAGCCCACGTCAAGGGCCTGACCGAGAGGCGTGAGGACGTCGCGCCCGATTTGCGCGGCACCTTCGGCGGGCTCTGCTCGCCCGCGATGATCGATCATTTCAAGCGCCTCGGCGTCACCACCATCGAGCTGCTGCCGATTCATGGGCTGATCGACGACCGGGCGCTGGTCGAAAGGAAACTGACGAATTACTGGGGCTACAATACGATCGCGTTCTTCGCGCCGGAACAACGCTATGCGCGGGACAACGCGCTCGATTCGTTCCGTGCCACGGTGGCAAGGCTGCACGATGCCGGCATCGAGGTGATGCTCGACGTCGTCTATAATCATACCGCCGAGGGCGACCACATGGGCCCGACGCTGTCGTTCCGCGGCATCGACAACGCATCCTATTACTGGCTGAAGCCGGAAAATCCGCGCTACTACGACGATTTCACCGGCTGCGGCAGCTCGGTCAATCTCACCCATCCGCGGGTATTGCAGATGGTGATGGATTCGTTGCGCTACTGGGTCGAGGTCTGCCACGTCGACGGCTTCCGCTTCGATCTTGCCACCACATTGGCGCGCGGCCCGAACGGCTTTGACCGCGATGCCGGTTTCTTCACCGCCATCCGGCAGGATCCGGTGCTTGCCGCCGTCAAGCTCGTCGCCGAACCATGGGACCTCGGCTTCGGCGGCTATCAGCTCGGCGCATTTCCCTCGCAATGGTCGGAATGGAACGACCGCTATCGCAGCACGATGCGCCGCTACTGGAGCGGCGAAGGCAGCCTGATCGGCGAGGTGTCGCGGCGCATGACCGCCTCCTCCGACCTGTTCCACCGCGACAACCGTGCCCCGCGCGCCAGCGTCAATCACATCACCGTCCATGACGGTTTCACGCTGGCGGACCTGTTCAGCTATAACGAAAAGCACAACGCGGCCAATGGTGAAGAAAACCGCGACGGCGCCAACGACAATCACAGCACCAATTGCGGCCATGAGGGCCCGACCGACGACCCCGACATCAACGCCCTGCGCCGCCAGCTCCGCAAGAACCAGCTCGCGTGCCTCTTGCTCGCGCAAGGCACCCCGCTGATGCTCGCCGGCGATGAGGTCGGCAACTCGCAGTCCGGCAACAACAACGCCTATTGCCAGGACAACGAGACCGGCTGGATCGGTTGGGACAATCTCGGCAAGGACGGCGAAGACCTCACCGATTTCATCGCGCAGCTGACCGCGCTGCGCCGGCGGTTCGGGCAGATCAGGAGCCAGCGCTGGCTCGACGGGCGGCGCGCGGATGGATCCTATGGCGTATTGTGGCTGACGCCCGCGGCCGAAGAGATGAAGGAGTCCGACTGGAATTTTCCGGAAGGCCGGTTCCTCGCCTATGTGCTCGGGCCGATGGAACAAGGTCAGGCGCCGGTCTTTGTCGTTCTAAATGCCGCACCGGAGGAGATTGCGTTCAGATTGCCTGAAATGACCGAATACAGAAGCTGGCAGCAGGTGCTGAACACTGCCGCCTCCCGGCAAGCGCCGGCCTCTTTCGCCGCCGGCGCCGAGATCAAGGCGCCGCCGCGCGCGGTCCTCGCCTTTGCGGGCTCGGCATGACTATGCGGCAATTCGGCCCCAGGCTGACCGGAGACGGCGCGCTGTTTCGACTGTGGGCGCCGGCGGCAAAGCGTGTCGAGCTGTTGCTGGAAACCTCGCACGCGCTGACGCGCGGTGACGACGGCTGGTTCGCCGCCGAAATTGCCGGCGTCAAGGCCGGCACGCATTACAGATTCCGGATCGACGACGCGATCGATGTCCCCGACCCCGCGTCCGCCTTTCAGCCCGAGGACGTCCACGGTCCAAGCGAGGTGATTGATCACGCCGCCTATCGATGGCGCGCCGCGCGCTGGCGCGGGCGGCCGTGGCAGGAGGCCGTGGTTCTGGAGGCCCATGTCGGCACCTTCACGCGCGAGGGCAGCTACCGCGCCATGATCGGCAAGCTCGATCATCTGGTCGCGACCGGCATCACCGCGCTGGAGCTGATGCCGCTGTCGGATTTCGCGGGATCGCGCAACTGGGGCTATGACGGCGTGCTGTGGTACGCACCCGACAGCGCCTATGGCCGCCCCGACGATCTCAAGGCGCTGATCGATGAAGCCCATTTGCGTGGGCTGATGGTATTTCTCGACGTGGTCTACAATCACTTCGGCCCCGAGGGGAACTACCTCGGCCGCTACGCGCCATCCTTCTTTACGCCGGCGCGGACGCCCTGGGGCAGCGTCATCGACTATCGGGTGCCCGAGGTGCGCGCCTTCGCGATCGAGAATGCGCTCCATTGGCTGGCCGAGTACCGTTTCGACGGGCTGCGGCTGGATGCGGTCAATGCCATCCATGAGCCGGGCGAAATTCCGCTGCTGCGCGATCTCAGCAT
>NZ_JBAVNZ010000380.1:0-3061 GCF_049691595.1 Bradyrhizobium sp. | reverse complement strand
GCCCTCGATGGGTGCGCCCAATCAACCCGCCAGTGCCGTGCGCACGCCGTCGATCACGAACTGCACGGCGAGAGCGGCCAGCACCACGCCGAGCAGGCGCGACAACACGACACTGACAGTGGTGCCGACCAGCGTCGCGATATGCGCGGCTAGGAGGAACACGACAAAGCACAGCCCCAGTACGGCTGCGACTACGGCCAGCAAGATACTGAGATGCACGGGATCGCCGTTGGCGCGGCCAGCCAGCAGAATTGTGGCGGCGATCGCGCCCGGGCCCGCCATCAGCGGAATGGCAAGCGGGAAGGCGGCGATGTTGCGCACGCGCTCCTCTATCACTTCCTCTGCTTCTTTCGATTGCCGCTCGATGCGCACGCCGAACACCATTTCCGACGCGATCGAAAACAACAGCAGGCCGCCCGCGATGCGGAAGGCAGGTAGGCCGATCGACAGCGTCCGCAGCAGCCTGTCGCCGATCAACGCGGCACCGGCGAGGATTGCCGCCGCGATCAGGCAGGCGCGCAGCGCCACGGCGCGGCGGGAACGGCTCGGCAGGCCGTTGGTAATGGCTACAAACGTCGGCACCAAGCCGAGTGGATCGACCACGACGACCATCGTCACCATTGCGGAGATCAGGAATTCGAGTGGCATGGGCTTCGCATAGCCAATCGCGGTCTCTCGTGTCAAATAGGCCGCAAAGAACGCCGGCCCATGTGTATTGGCACATCGCAACATTTCACTGCGATGCGGAATTTGGTCGTGGTCGGGGAATAGCGGACATCGATCAAGCCGCGCCGCTTGTTTGGCGGCATTGGCTTGATGGCGGCCCATTCGTAGCCGCTGAGTTCGTAGCGCATGATTCGAGGCCCCGGTTTTTAGAGCTTGAATCACTCCACGGCGGCACCATCGATCTGCAATGGCCCGTCGCGGAGCCGCTAATGCTCCGAATTACTTCCGCCGTCAGCGGCATCGCGAACATGGTCGGACTTGCAGCTGGCTCGCCCCGGTCGTGAATGACCCGGAGCGGACCTGAGTGCACGGCCTGGCGTTGTGGCCAGGTAGGGAATTGTATCTCTGGTCGGGTCTGATTGGAATAAGGTGTTCGGCTTCGCGCCGAGGCAAGGAGGATAAGAAAATGGCTTTGAAGCGTACGAGTATGTTCGGGCTGCTGGTTTCTTTCGGCCTGCTATTCGGCGGGACGGCTCAGGCCGCCACGGTAGTCGCGCTTGGGGCCAGCAACACTTTCGGCAAAGGGGTGTCCCCCGGTCAGTCGTACCCGGCCCAGCTTGAGATACTTCTGCGCGCCAAGGGCCTCAACGCTAACGTCATCAATGCCGGGATTAACGGCGATACGACCGGCGGAATGCTGGCGCGATTGGACAGTGCGGTGCCAAAGGGAACGAGTATTGTGATTCTACAGCCTGGAGGAAACGACAGACGAAAGGGAATGCCCGATCAGACTGGCGAGATTCAGACCCGGTTGCGTGCAATGGGTGTCAAGGTCGTTCTCTTGCCTAACAACATGCTCCGAGGATTGCCGCACCAACCAGACGGGATGCACCTAACCCCGGAAGGTTATCGTATGTTGGCTGAAAAGCTGGCAGGTCAAGTTGCCGGCGCTCTTCGGCATTGACCATGTGCCAACGCTCGGGCGCGCTGCGGTCGCTATCAGGAGGTAAACCGGACCGGACCCGCTCGGCCCAGGCCGGTGGCTTTTGATCCGCAGGCGACATCAACGATACGCAATTTGCGGATGTGAATTGCCCGAAGCGACCGTCGGGCGATACTCAGGCTTGATCCACATCAATGCCGCAACCGACTGGCGACTTAGCCTGCGGGCGCGATCAACACTGCGGTAGTCGATCGCTCGCGATGAGCAGCGAGGGGCGCCGGGCGTTAAGCTTCGCAAGGGGATCGCCGATGTGTTTCTTTTTTAGCTTCATGCCAGCCACGTTTTGCATAACCATTGGCTATTTTGTGCTCTTTGCCTCGTCGAAAGCGGACGATGGGATAAAGTTATTTGGTCGGGTCTTGGCGATCTGGTTTTTTGTGATTGCGGCCTGCATACTCATTGGGGCAGCTTACATTACGCTTGCTGGTTTCTGTCGCATCGAGAACATGGGCTTTTTCAATTGCCCGGGAGTAATAGGGCGATGAACAGTACGCAACCAGCCTTGGCCGAGGGATCACCGACCGAGAAGAGTGAGAAGATCAGTTCATTTAGTTGGGCCATCTTCTTCATCTGGGTCGGGATCGCCGTACTAGCGAATTTGCCTTGGGGATGGTTCCTGCTGGGCGTCGGAATTCTCGTCCTGGCAGCCCAAATTGCCCGCTGGCTGATGGACATGAAGATCGAAGGCTTCTGGGTGGCCTGCGGGACGGTTTTTCTCGCCGGCGGCCTGTGGACGCTTCTTGACCTACCTTGGCCGCTGGCGCCGATATTAATCATTCTACTTGGAGTAGTGTTGCTCGGCAAAGCCGTTATCGGCGTCAGACGCTGACCTCTGAATTCAATGTCCTGAGTCCGACCGGGGAGCCGCCACTTCTCTCTCATCTGGCTTCAGGTCGATGCAGCGTCCTGGTGCGAACCTTATAGCCGCGGCCGGTACATCCGCGACTGCGTCGCCTGCTGGTTCATCCACCACATCGACCGCTGCATGGACCGGTCTGCTTCGGTCTGTGCTATGGCCCGCTGGTTCGACCTGTCCTTCCGGCATTGGACATAAGCTGGCGTTCCCGGATTCGCCCCAGCGCTGCGGCAGGCCGCGTCGTCATTGGCGGCAATCGGCCGCGCTTGCGCTTGCTGCTCGGCGGCGGTCATGCAGGCGCCCAATGGAAGCGCGGCTGCTACAATCAACAGAAGCCGTGAAAAGTGCATTTCCATGGTTCTCTCCCCTGAATTTCTGTCTCATGGACGCAACCAGGAGCAGAAAACCTCTCGTGACGGGAAAGCCTCGGCGACCGCGCCGGCAGCGAAGGGTCTGAAGCTTGTTGCGTGCGGCGGGGGAGGGGTCCATTCCCGTTGGGCAGTTGACGCCAGGACACCGGCGTCCTATGCCGCTGC
>NZ_JBAVNZ010000379.1:0-7270 GCF_049691595.1 Bradyrhizobium sp. | reverse complement strand
TTCGAGATGGGCGACCGCACCGCGATCCCGCCCTACGATTACGATCATATGCGCGTGGTGGCGAACGACATGCCGCCGATCGTGCGGGCATCCTGGTTTCGCGGCGTCTCGGCGCTGCCGAACACGTTTGCGCATGAATCCTATATCGACGAACTCGCGACCGAGGCCGGCATCGATCCGATCGAATATCGCCTGCGCTATCTGACGGACAAACGCGCGATCGATCTGGTCAACGCGGTTGCCGAACGCGCCGGCTGGAAACCGCGTCCGGTGCGCCGGGAGCCGGTTGCCGAAGGCGATATCGTGCGGGGACGCGGCTTTGCTTACGCGCTCTATGTCCACAGCAAGTTCCCCGGCTACGGTGCCGCGTGGTCGGCCTGGGTCGCCGATGTCGCCGTCAACAAGGCGACCGGCGATGTGAGCGTGACGCGCGTCGTCGCCGGCCAGGATTCCGGCCTGATGATCAATCCGGAGGGGGTTCGCCACCAGATCCACGGCAACGTCATCCAGTCGACCAGCCGCGCGCTGATGGAAGAAGTGTCGTTCGACCGCGCCCTGGTGACGAGCCGCGAATGGGGCGCCTATCCCATCATCAAATTCCCGGATGTCCCCAGGATCGACGTCTTGATGCTGCCGCGGCAGGATCAGCCGCCGCTCGGCGTCGGCGAATCCGCGTCCGTCCCCAGCGCCGCCGCGATCGCCAACGCGATCTTCGATGCGACCGGTGTTCGCTTTCGCGAACCGCCGTTCACGCCGGAACGCATTTTGAGGGGGTTGCGCGGCGAAGCGCCGTCAACGCCGGAAGCATTGCCTGCACCCGCGCCGCGACCCGCGGCCTTGTCTGACCAATGGCAGAATCCGTTTGTAAAGCGAAGCGGCGTACTCGCCGGTGTCGCGGCATTATGCGCTGCCGCGCTCGGCGTCGGCGCCGCCGTGCTGCCATGGCGAGCGATCGCGCCGATCGCCCGGCCGGACGCCTCGGTCTATGCACCTGCGACCATTGCCCGCGGCCAGCAACTCGCCGCGCTCGGCGGCTGCGCGGACTGCCACACCTCCGTGAATGGCATTATCAATGCCGGCGGCAGGCCCCTTGAAACCCCGTTCGGCACCATCTACTCAACCAACATCACGCCCGATGTCGAAACCGGCATCGGCGCGTGGTCTTATCCCGCCTTTGAGCGCGCCATGCGCGAGGGCATTCATCGCGACGGCCGGCATCTCTACCCGGCGTTCCCCTACACGCATTTTGCCAGAACGACGGACGCAGACCTGCAGGCGCTCTACGCCCATCTGATGGCGCAACCGCCGGTGCGATCGGGCAATCCGGAAAACATGCTGGCGTTTCCCTTCAATCTGCGCCCGCTGATGGCGGGATGGAACGCGCTGTTCCATCGGCCTGCCGTGTTCCAGGCCGACACGACAAGATCCGAAATCTGGAATCGCGGTGCCTATCTGGTCGAAGGCCTCGGCCATTGCAGCGCCTGCCATTCGCCGCGCAACACGCTCGGCGCCGAGAGGCAACAGGCTTATCTCGCCGGCGGCTTTGCGGAAGGCTGGGAGGCGCCGCCGCTGACCTCGCTCTCGCACGCGCCAATCCCCTGGAGCGAGGATGAACTGTTCGCCTATTTGCGAACGGGCGAGTCGCGCTTCCATGGCGTCGCCGCCGGCCCGATGGCGCCGGTGGTGAAAGAACTCGCGGCGCTGCCCGACCAGGACATCCGCGCCATGGCGGTCTATCTCGGTTCCTTCAACGGCACTGCCATTGACAATACCTCGCAAGACGCCCTCGCCGCCAAATTTGAAGCCTCGACCCGCACCGCGGCGGCCTCGAGTTTCGGCGCCCGCCTCTATCAGGGCGCTTGCGCGGTTTGCCATGAGGTGGGCGGTGCACCATTGTTCGGCAGCCGGCCGTCGCTGGCACTGAACAGCAATCTGCACAGCGCGGTGCCGGACAATCTGATCCAGGTCATCCTGCATGGCATCGCGACGCCGGTATCGAGCGACCTCGGCTACATGCCGGCCTTCCGGGATAGCCTGACCGACAGCCAGGTCGCGGAGCTTGTGTCCTACCTCCGGCGGCAGTTTGCCCCGGACCAGCCGGCCTGGAGCGATATCCAAACCGCCGTCGGCCGTATCCGGCATGGAATCCCGCGCTGACCTGCCATACCGGCCCGAAACCCACTGGTTGCGCGGCTTCCGGCGCGATAGAGTTCCGCCATGGCAGTGACCGATATCGCGACCCGAACCTATAATCACGGCTGGCGGCTTGATCCGATCGTGCGCAGCCTGCTGGACACCGATTTCTACAAGCTGTTGATGCTGCAGATGATCCGGGAGTTCTACCCGGACACCCGCACGACCTTTTCGGTGATCAACCGCAGCAAGCATGTGCGGCTTGCCGAGGTGATCGATGAAGGCGAGCTTCGCGCCCAGCTCGATCACGCCCGCACCATCCGCTTCGGCAAGAAGGAACTGATCTGGCTCGCCGGTAATACGTTCTACGGCAAGACCCAGATGTTCTCTCCCGATTTCATCAACTGGCTCGCGGGCTTCCGCCTGCCCGACTACGAACTGCAAAAGGTGGACGGCCAGTACGAATTGCATTTCCATGGGCCGTGGACCCACACCACCATGTGGGAAATCCCGGCGCTTGCCATTCTCAACGAGTTGCGCTCGCGCCGGGCTACCAGGGGACAGGGCCGCTTCGTGCTCGACGTGCTCTATGCCCGCGCCAAGACCAAGCTGTGGTCCAAGGTCGAGCGGCTGCGCAAGCTGGAGGGCCTGCGGCTTTCCGACTTCGGCACCCGACGGCGCCACGGTTTCCTGTGGCAGCGCTGGTGCGTCGAGGCGGTCAAGGAAGGGCTCGGCTCGTCCTTCACCGGCACCTCCAACGTGCTGCTGGCGATGGACAATGACCTCGAAGCGATCGGGACCAATGCGCATGAATTGCCGATGGTGGCCGCCGCGCTCGCGAATTCCGACGAGGATCTGCGCTGGGCGCCGTACCGCATCCTCGACCAGTGGCGGCATACCTATGGCGGCAACCTCCTGATCGCCCTCCCCGACGCGTTCGGCACCAAACCGTTCCTGCGCGATGCGCCGGACTGGGTCGCGGACTGGACCGGTTTTCGCCCGGACAGCGCGCCGCCGATCACCGCCGGCGAAGACATCATCAAATGGTGGAAGCAGAAGGACCGCGATCCCAGGGAGAAGCTCTTGGTGTTTTCCGACGGCATGGATGTCGGCTCGATCGAGGAGACCTATCGCCATTTCGCCGGCCGCGTCCGCGTCAGTTTCGGCTGGGGCACCAACCTCACCAATGATTTCGTCGGTTGCGCGCCGGACGGCTCGGCCGACCTCGACCCGATCTCGATCGTCTGCAAAGTGACGTCGGTCGACGGCAGGCCGGCGGTCAAGCTGTCGGACAATCCGGAAAAGGCCACCGGCATCCCCTCCGAGGTCGAACGCTACCTGCGCGTGTTTGGCAATGTCGGCCGGGTTCGCACCGCCGTACACGTCTGAACCAGCGCGGATCACTTCCCGTCCAACAATTTGACCTGACGAGCCCCGCATGCCCGCACCCAAGCTGCCTGCCTTCGAAACCCTGAGCCTGCATGCCGGCCAGCGCCCCGATCCCGTGACGGGCGCGCGCGCGGTTCCGATCTATCAGACCACGTCCTACGTCTTTCAGGATTCCGACCACGCCGCCGCGTTGTTCAACCTGGAGCGGGCCGGCTACATCTATACCCGGATTTCAAATCCCACCACCGCGGTGCTGGAGGAACGGCTGGCCGCGCTGGAAGCCGGCGTCGGCGCGATCTGCACGGCGAGCGGCATGGCGGCGCTGCATCTGGCGATCGCAACCTTGCTCAATGCCGGCGATCATATCGTCGCCTCCTCCTCGCTCTATGGCGGAACCATCAATCTGCTCGCGCACACGCTGCCGCGCTTCGGCATCACCACGAGCTTCGTCAAGCCGCGCGCGCTGGAAGAATTCCGTGCGGCGATCAAGCCGAACACTCGCCTTTTGATCGGCGAAACCATCGGCAATCCAGGCCTCGAAGTGCTGGACATTCCGGCGGTCGCGCAAATCGCGCATGATGCCAAAATTCCGCTGTTGATCGACAACACTTTTGCCACGCCTTTTCTCAGCCGCCCGATCGAGCTTGGCGCCGATATCGTGATGAACTCCGCGACCAAATGGATCGGCGGCCATGGCATCGCGATCGGCGGCGTCATCGTCGATGGCGGCCGTTTCGACTGGCATGCCTCCGGCAAATTCCCGGTTCTGACCGAGCCCTATGCCGGCTATCACGGCATCGTCTTCGACGAGCAGTTTGGCCAGGCCGCCTTCATCATGCGCGCCCGCACCGAGGGGCTGCGCGATTTCGGCGCCTGCCTGTCGCCGACCAATGCGTTTCAACTGCTGCAGGGCGTGGAGACATTGGGCGTCCGCATGGAGCGCCACATGACCAATACGCTCGCGGTGCTCGAATTCCTGACCGCCAACAAGGCCGTCGAATGGGTGCTGCATCCGGCGCTGGAAAATCATCCCGATCACGAACTGGCAAAACGGCTATTGCCGCGCGGCGCCGGGTCGATCGTCAGCTTTGGCATCAAAGGCGGCCGCGCCGCCGGCAAGAAATTCATCGAGGCGCTTCGCATGGTCAGCCACCTCGCCAATGTCGGCGACGCCAAGACGCTGGTGATCCATCCCGCCAGCACCACCCATCAGCAGATGGACGCCGACCAGCTTCGAGCCGCCGGCGTCGGCGAGGAACTGGTGCGGCTGTCGGTCGGCATCGAGGCCGTGCCTGATATCGTTGACGATCTCGGCCAGGCGCTTCGCGCGTCGCAGAGGGCTTGAGCCATGCAACTGAAAGTGAATGGGATCGATGCCTTCGTCGCCACCGGCGGCCGGCCGTTCGATCCGTCGCTGCCCGCGGTGGTGATGCTGCACGGCGCCGGCTTCGATCATTCGACCTGGGCGCTGCACAGCCGCTGGTTCGCCCATCACGGCTATTCGGTGTTGGCGCCGGACCTGCCCGGCCACGGACGTTCCTCAGGCGATGCGCTTCCGACGATTGCCGAGATGGCCGACTGGACCGCCGCCCTGCTCGATGCAGCCGGCGCGTCCAAGGCAAGGCTGGTCGGCCATTCCATGGGCTCGCTGATCGCGCTCGAGACCGCCGCGCGCCATCCGGCAAAAGTGTCCGGGCTTGGCCTGATCGGCACGGCGGCGACGATGACCGTCGGCCCCGATCTCCTGAAGGCGGCCGAAGCCAACGATCCCGCCGCCATCGACATGGTGTCGATCTGGGGATTGGGTTTTCGCGCGGAATTGGGCGGCAGCCTCGCGCCTGGGCTGTGGATGCACCAGGGCGCGCAGCGCGTGTTGCAGCAGACCCGCCCGGGCGTGCTCTTCAACGACCTCAACGCCTGCAATTCCTACCAGAACGCCCTGACCGCGGCGGCCTCGATCAAGGTGCCCGCCACCTTCATTCTCGGCGAACGCGACATGATGACGCCGGCGAAGGCCGGCAAGACGCTGGCCGCGGCCACGCCAAACTCCCGAACCGTGATCCTTCCCGGCGCGGGCCACATGATGATGGTCGAACAGCCCGACGAATTGCTGGTCGCGCTACAGCCATGAAAAGCGGAGCTGCGGATGCTGCAATAGGGCTGTCGAAACCGCTTCGCCGGCGCTAGAATTCACCAAGAAAAAGCCGACCTCAGGGGAGAAAACAATGAAGGATTACCTGGTCTCGCGCCGTTCCGTACTGGCCGGCACGGCGGCGGCAGGCGCGCTTGGCCTGACCGGCTTTCCCGCACGCGCAGCCGAGCCGCAGTGGAAGAAATATGCGGGCACCAAGCTCGAGGTGATCCTCGCCAAGGGGCCGCGTGGCGACAACCTGCAAAAGTACATCAAGGAGTTCACCGACCTGACCGGTATCCAGGTCGAGTCGGAGCAGATTCCCGAGCAGCAGCAGCGGCAGAAGGCCGTGATCGAACTCGCCTCCGGCAAGCCGAGCTTCGACGTCGTTCACGTCAGCTATCACGTGCAGAAGCGCCAGTTCGAGAAAGCCGGCTGGCTCGCCGACATCTCCGGCTTCATGAAGGATCCGACCCTCACCGCGCCGGATCTGGTCGAAAGCGATTTCTCCGCCGCCGGCCTGCAATACGCCAGGAACGACAAGGGGCAGATGCTCTCGCTGCCGTGGTCGGTCGACTATTTCATCCTCTATTACAACAAGGAGCTGTTCCAGAAGAAGGGCGTCGCGGTGCCCAAGACTTTTGACGAGATGGTCGCGGCCGCCGAAAAGCTCACCGATCCCAAGGAAGGCATCTTCGGCTTCGTCGGACGCGGCCTTCGCAACGCCAACATGACGCTATGGACCAACTTCTTCCTCAACTATGGCGGCGAATTCCTCGATGCCAAGGGCAATATCCTCACCGACGGCCCGGAAGCTATCGAGGCCACAAAACTCTATCAAACGCTGCTCACGAAAGTCGCCCCTCCCGGCGTCGCCGGTTTCAACTGGATGGAGTCGATGGCGTCGTTCACGCAAGGTAGGTCGGCGATGTGGATCGATGGCGTCGGCTGGGCGCCGCCGCTGGAAGATCCGGCCGCCTCGCGCATCGTCGGCAAGGTCGGCTATACGGTGGTGCCGGCCGGACCCAAGGGGCAGTATTCCGCGACCTATGGCGACGGCCTCGGCATCGCGCAGGCGAGCAAGAACAAGGAGGCCGCCTATCTGCTCTGCCAGTGGGCGGTCTCGAAGGCGCAAGGCGCGCGGCTGCTGCAGGCCGGCGGCGGCGTTCCGTTCCGCAATTCGATCCTCAACGATCCCGAGGTGCGCAAGGGCGTCAAGATGCCGCCGGAATGGCTGCAGTCGGTGATCGATTCCGCCAAGATCAGCAAGCTCGGCCTTCCCGTCGTGATCCCGGTCGCTGAATTCCGCGATCTCGTCGGAGCCGCCCTTACCGCAACACTTTCGGGCGCCGACCCGGCCGCCGAACTGAAAAAAGCCCACGAGCAGTACCGGCCGATCCTGGAGCGCAGCGAGAAAGCGTGACGGCGGTACCCGAAGTCACCCCGGCCGCGGCGGAAGCGAGCTCTGCGCCGGGGCAGCAATTACGGGCGCCGTCCTACTGGCCGTTCGTGTTGCCGGCGCTGGTCGTGGTGCTCGCGATCATCATATTCCCGTGGCTGTTCACGATCTGGATGAGCCTGCACGAATGGAAAGTCGGCTCGCCAACTACCTTTGTC
>NZ_JBAVNZ010000378.1:0-4617 GCF_049691595.1 Bradyrhizobium sp. | reverse complement strand
AAGCAATCCATCGTGCCGCGTAGAGGAAGAATGGATTGCTTCGTCGCAAGTGCTCCTCGCAATGACGAGGAACGGGGCGAATTCAACTATCTCAACAGTGAAACAAGAAATGTCGCAATCCCCTGCTCCCGACCAGCGCATCCCCGTCATTGTCGGCGTCGGCGAAATCGTCGATCGGCCGAAGGAAATCGCTGAAGGACTGGAGCCGCTCGACCTGCTCGAGCAGGCGCTGAGGCGGGCAGAAACGGACAGCGGCGCAAAGTTGCTCGGCGATATCGGCTCGCTCGACATCGTCAATTTCCTGAGCTGGCGCTATCGCGATCCGGAAAAACAGCTCGCCGACCGTCTCGGCATCGCGCCGGCGCACGCCTGTTTTGGCCCGGTCGGCGGCGAGAGCCCGATCCGCTATCTGCATGAGGCCGCGCAACGCATCGCGCGCGGTGAATGCCATGTCGCCGCGGTGTGCGGCGCCGAGGCGCAATCGACCGCGACCAAGGCTGGGCGGGCGGGCCTCGCACTGCCGTGGACGCCGTTTGCGCATGACGTGGAAGAACCGAAACGCAGCGCGGCATTCCAGAAACCGATGGCGGTCAAGCTCGGCGTGTTCCGGCCGATCACGGTTTACCCGCTGTACGAGGCCGCGACCTCGGCGCATTGGGGCCAGACCCCGCGCGAGGCGCTGGCCGAATCCGGCCAGTTGTGGTCGACATATTCGAGCGTCGCGTCGCAAAACCCGAACGCGTGGCTGAAGAAAACCTTCACCTCCGATGAGATCACCACGCCCTCGCCCGACAACCGGCTGATCGCCTGGCCCTACACCAAGCTGATGGTGGCCAATCCGACCGTCAACATGGGCGGCGCGATCCTGATGACGAGCCTCGCCAAGGCCCGCGCCGCCGGCATTGCCAAAGAAAAGCTGATCTATCCCTGGGGCGGCGCATCGGCGGAAGAGCCGCGCGATTATCTGATCCGCGACCAGTTCTTCGAAAGCCATCCGCAGAATGCCGTGCTCAAGGCGGCGATGGATCTGGTCGAGGGCGATGGCCAAAAATTCGATGCGATCGAATTGTATAGCTGCTTTCCCTGCGTGCCGAAGATGGCGCGGCGGACGCTGGGCCTCGGCCCCGACGTGCAGCCGACGGTGACCGGCGGGCTGACCTTCTTCGGCGCGCCGCTCAACACCTATATGACACACGCGGCCTGCGCGATGGTGCGCAAGCTGCGGGGCGGCGGCAATCTCGGCCTGCTCTACGGCCAGGGCGGTTTCGTCACCAAGCATCACGCGCTGGTGCTGTCGCGGCAGGCGCCGAAGGAGCCGCTTTCGCAGGATACCAGCGTGCAGGCCGAGGCCGACCGGCATCGCGGCAAGGTGCCGGACTTCGTGACCGAGGCCAAGGGCAAGGGCACGGTCGAGAGTTTTACGGTGATCTATGGCGGCAAGGGCGATGTCGAGCACGGTGTGGTGATGATGCGGACGGCCGACAATGCCCGCGCGCTCGCCCGGGTGCCGGCCGGAGATACGTCGACGCTGAAGCATCTGCAAAACATGGACCGCACGCCGGTAGGCTCAACCGGCGATATCGTCACCGCCGACGATGGCGTGCTGGAGTGGCGGGTAGGTTGAACTCGTGTCCCGGACGCGGTGCAGCGCGCTTCGCGCTGCTCCGCAGAGCCGGGACCCAAGGATCACATCGAGATGGATCACATCGAGTTCGTAGTCTGGGCCCCGGCTCAGCAGCGCACCGCTTACGCGCTGCGCTGCGTCCGGGGCACGCAAGCCCGCCTTTTCTTGTGCGTTACCGCCGCGACCCTCAGCGCATCAGCTTCAGCGCGTCGGAGAAAAACTCCGGTCCCCCGAAATTGCCGGACTTCAGCGCCAGCAGCATCGCGCCATTGCTGACGCCGACCGCACGCAGCACCGGCACGCCGGCGGCGATTTCAGGACCGACCAGAAAGCCGGGAATTTTCAGGCGATCCACCACCGCGCCCGAGGTCTCCCCGCCCGCTACCACCAGCCGCCGGACACCAGACCGGACCAACCCCTCGGCGATATCGGCCATCGCCTGCTCGATCGCGTGGCCGGCGGCGTCGCGGCCATGGCGCGCCTGCAAGGCTGCGACCTGGTCCGGCGTCGAACTGGAGACGATCAGAACCGGACCTTGACCAAGGTGTTCATTGGCCCAGCTAAGTGCCTGCTGTGCTTCAGTTTTTCCCGTGATGGTCTTTTCAGAATCAAGGTGCAGCACAGCCATCACCTGCTCGGCCTTGGCGATCTGCTGGAGCGTGGCCTGCGAACAACTGCCGGCAAGGCACGCCGCCGGTCCGCCGACCGGCGCTTCCGGGATGTCGCTCGGCGCATGCGATTTGACCCTGGCCGAGGCGACCAGCGCGCGGGCGATGCCAAGCCCGATGCCGGAGGCGCCGACGGAAAGCCGGTGATCCAGCGCCACGCTGCCGATGGTCTCCAGGTCGCGGTCGAACACCGCATCGGCGATGGCGGCGCCAAACCCCTGGCCTGCGAGATCGGCGAGCCGCGCCCGCACCGCATCCGCGCCGCGCGCAAGGGTCGCGAGATCGACCAGCCCGACTTTGATCCGGCTCTGGCGCGCCAGCACCCGCACCAGATTTGAGTCGTGCATCGGATTGAGCGGATGGTCCTTCAGCGGGCTTTCATTCAGTGGCACGGAGCCTACGAACAGATTGCCCTGATAGACGGTGCGGCCGGTCTCGGGGAAAGCCGGCGTCACCAGCACGATCGCGTCGCCGGAATCCTGGCGCAGCGCGTCCATCACCGGGCCGATATTGCCGGCATCGGTGGAATCGAAGGTCGAGCAGATCTTGAACAGCACGTGCCCGGCGCCGCGGCCGCGCAGCCATTTTTCCGCCGCGCGCGAGCGCGTCACGGCGAGACCAGCTTCGATCGAGCGGCTTTTCAGCGACACCACCACCGCGTCGACCTCGGGCAGCTTGAGATCGCCTGCGGGCACGCCGATGGTCTGCACCGTGCGCAGGCCCGAGCGGGTCAGCGTGTTGGCGAGATCGGACGCGCCGGTGTAGTCGTCGGCAATGCAGCCCAGCGCCAATGTCACGGCTTCACTCCGGCATAAGGCTTGAACCAGCCAAGGCCGTCGGTGGTGTTGCCGCGCGGATTATATTCGCAGCCGACGAAACCGCCATAGCCGAGCCGGTCGAGCTCGGCGAACACGAAGGGATAGTTCAGTTCCTCGCCGTCAGGCTCGTTCCGCGAGGGAATGCTGGCGATCTGGATGTGGCCGATGATCGGCATCATCTCGCGCAGCCGCATGGTGACGTCGCCATGGATGATCTGGCAGTGATAGATGTCGAACTGCAGTTTGAGGTTCGGAATTTTCAGTTCGACGATCAGGTCGCGGGCGAAGCCGAAATCGTTGAGGAAATAGCCGGGCACGTTGCGCGGGTTGATCGGCTCGATCACGACATCGAGGCCGTGGGGCGCGAAAAATTCCGCCGTCCATGCCACCGATTTATAAAACGCCTCGACCGCCTTGCTGTCGCTTCGGCTGGCGATTCCGGCCATGAGGTGCAGCCGCTTGACGCCGGTGGCCTGCGCATAGGGCAGCGCGGTGCGCAGGCTCTGCTGGAGATCGTCAAAACGTTCCGGCAGCGCGGCAAAGCCTTTTTCACCGGCGTCCCAGTTGCCCGGCGGCAGGTTGAACAACGCCTGGGTCAGGCCGTTGGCACGCAGGCGTCGACCCACTTCCTCGGCCGGATGATCGTAGGGAAACAGGAATTCGACGGCGGTGAAGCCGGCCTTCGCCGCCGCCTCAAAACGCTCGAGGAACGGCACCTCGTTGAACATCATCGAAAGGTTGGCGGCAAAACGGGGCATCGCTGTCCTCTTGTTCGGTTCGCTGCTATTTCGGCTCGCCCGGCAAATGCGTGCCGGTGACGCGGGCATACATCCGCGCCACCGAGGCATCGTCGTCGCGGCCCATGCCGGAGGCCGCTGTCATCAAGAACATCTGCAATGCCGCGGCCGCCACCGGCACCGGAAACTTCGCCGTGCGCGCCATGTCCTGGATGATGCCGAGGTCCTTGACGAAAATCTCAACCGCGCTGCGCGGGGCGTAGTCGCCGTCCAGCACATGCGGCATGCGGTTCTCGAACATCCAGGAATTGCCGGCGGAGGCCGTGATCACCTCATAGACTTTGCGGATATCGAGGCCCTGCCTGGCCGCGAAAGTGATGGCTTCGGAGGCGGCGGCGATGTGGACGCCGGCCAGCAACTGATTGATCATCTTGAACGCGGCGCCCTGCCCCGCGGCGTCGCCGAGTTCGTAGAGTTTTGCCGCCATCGCATCCAGCGCGGGCCGCGCGCTTGCGAAAGCGGTCGGGCTACCCGAGGCGAGAATGGTGAGTTCCCCCTGCGCCGCGCGCTGCGCGCCGCCGGAGATCGGGGCATCCAGATAGTGCCTCCCCGTGGCCTCGAGCTGCTTCGCCAGCCGCCGGGCCACGTCCGGGTCCATGGTCGCCGAGGAGACGAACACCGCGCCCTTGGCGAGCGATTCGGCGACGCCATTGGCGCCAAACAAAATGGTCTCGGTCTGCGCGGCGGTGACGACCACGCTGACGACGATG
>NZ_JBAVNZ010000377.1:0-2144 GCF_049691595.1 Bradyrhizobium sp. | reverse complement strand
TCGTGCTGGAGCACCGGCTCTATCACTTCCGCCTCGCCTTCTCCGGGTTCGCGCATGCTCACGTCGTGCTCGGCGGCGAGAGCTTCGTCGCGCTGGCCGAAGGCTTGCAGAACGCACTGTGGGCGCTCGGTGGCGTGCCATTGGAACATCGCAGCGACAGCTTGTCGGCAGCGTTCTGCAACCTCGACCGCGACGCCCAGGAGGACCTGACTCAGCGCTACCAGGGGCTCATGCGCCATTACGATATGACGCCATCCCGCAACAATCCCGGCGTTGCCCACGAGAACGGGTCCATCGAGAGTCCTCATGGGCACTTGAAGAAGACGCTGGAGGACGCACTGCTGCTGCGCGGCGCCAGAGAGTTCGACGATCTCGACGCCTACCGCCGCTTCATCGACGAGATCGTCGGCCGCCAGAATGTCAACAACCGGAAGCGGATCGAGCTTGAGCGAGCCAGTCTCTCAGCCTTGCCGAAACGGCGCACCGCCGATTATGAGGAGAAGGTCGTCACGGTGACGTCGAGCGGCGGCTTCATTCTGCGCCGCGTGTTCTACACCGCGCCTTCACGGCTGATCGGCCACCGCCTGCGCGTCCACCTCTACGATGACCGGCTCGACTGCTTCCTCGGCTCGACGCCGATGATGACGCTGCGGCGAGGACGGCAACCCTCTGCCGACAAAGGCGGTCACGTCGTCAATTATCGGCACGTCATCCATGCGCTGCGCAAGAAGCCAATGGCGCTCCTCAATCTGGTCTATCGCGATCAGTTGTTCCCGCGCCCGGCCTACCGCAAAGCCTTCGAGGCGTTATGTGCGGACGTCGGCGACAGGCGCGCGTGCAAGGTGACAGTCGAGTTGCTGGCGCTCGCGCACGACCGAGCCTGCGAGGTGGAGTTGGCTCAGGTCATCGACGCGGACCTCGATGAGGGCCGGTTGCCGGATCTGGCGGGCTTAAGCGAGCGGTTCGGACCAAGCCCAGGATCGGTGCCGGTGATCGAGGTGGAGTTGGTGCCGCTCAGCGCCTACGACGAGCTGGCGGCGATTTACGCTGTCGCGCCGACCTCCATCCTGGAGGTGGTGGCATGAACGCGACAATCACCGTCGACGCTGCCCGCGTCGAGCTGCTGCTGAACGAGCTGCGCCTGCCCGGCATCAAACTGATGTGGGCGAAACTCGCCGAGCAATCCGACAAGGAGGGCTGGCCGGCGGCCCGCTTCCTGGCGGCGCTCGCCGAGCACGAGATGGTCGATCGAGGTCGCCGCCGTATGGAACGACATCTCACTGAGGCGCGACTGCCGGCAGGCAAGACGCTGGCCACGTTCGACTTCGACAGCGTGCCGATGGTCTCCAAGGCGCAGGTGATGGCGCTGGCGTCAGGTGACGAGTGGCTGGGGAAGGGCGCCAATATCCTGTTGTTCGGTCCACCCGGCGGGGGAAAGAGTCATCTGTCGGCGGCGCTCGGTCTCGCCCTCATCGAGAACGGGCGGCGGGTGTTCTTCGCCCGCACCACCGATCTCGTGCAGCGGCTCCAGATCGCGCGGCGCGAACTGGCTCTGGAAAGCGCCATCGCCAAGCTCGACCGCTACGACCTGCTGATCCTCGACGACCTCGCCTACGTCACCAAGGATCAGGCCGAGACCAGCGTGTTGTTCGAGTTGATTGCCGCGCGCTATGAGCGGCGATCGATGCTGATCACGGCCAATCAGCCGTTCGGCGAATGGGGCAAGATCTTCCCCGACCAGGCTATGACGCTGGCGGCCATCGACCGCCTCGTGCACCACGCCACGATCCTGGAGATGAACGTCGAGAGCTACCGCCGGCGCGAAGCCCTCGATCGAAAGCGCGGACGCGGCCGGCCAGCAACCCACGCGACATCTAAGAAAACCGAGAACCCTGAAGACTGATTGACGCCCGCCGTCAATCAAAACGCTTGCCAACGCAAGAGCCAGCGTCGATCATCATCCCGCTCGGCCGCATCGTCTCATCCTGATTGACGCGCCGTTCTCACCCAGATTGTCGCCCTATACGGGGTGCAGATCATCCGTTGTTGGCGCTATTTCCCAGACACTTGCGGGCATCGCCCCGCCCTCATGATAGTCATGAAAAAAGAATCCATTGCGCGCTAGTGCGCGATCTCTAGCGCCC
>NZ_JBAVNZ010000376.1:0-4273 GCF_049691595.1 Bradyrhizobium sp. | reverse complement strand
TTGACCTCGACGAAATACCTCAGACCACCATGGCATCCGAAGTTGGCCAGATACCCATCGATGGCGGGGATTTTCTGCCGTTCCTTATAGAGTACCGGATGATTGTGGAGGATGGAGGTGGCACGCTGAGAGACCTAGCGAGGCGATATCCTCAGTATACAGATTTGCTTTTCCCTCCTTTGAAGCAGCTTAAAGCACCGAGGAGGAGAGCGCCTGCCGTGCTTGCAATATCTATTTTGGATTATGTTCCTATACCGGGCTATCCTGGTCAATATCACTTCAACTTCGAATTTCACTGCAGTGATTGCGGCGGCTACCTGGTCAGTACGCCCGATGACGAGAACGATCCTGTTCGTTGCAAAGCCTGCGGAGCGGCGTTTGATACATTGGCTAAAGTAAAAGACGCATGCCGATCAATCGCACTCGAGGAGATGAAATCTCGCAAGTTGGGCGCATTTCGCGAGACGTGATGCGGAGAGCAGGCTCGCCGACACCCAAATCGCTACCCAAACAGGTCGAACGAAAGGGGCACCGTGCTAGCTGGTTGATTTTGCTGGTACAGTTGGGTGGGCTCGAACCACCGACCTCCTGTTCCACAGTAAGAACATCATCACGGACAGGGCTACGAAGAAACCGCCAAAACTGCGAAAATCCTAATAAAATCAGTGCATGCCTACTACCGTCAGCCGCCTTGCTCCCTCCCCAATTGGCGCTATCGTGGTAGCTAGTTTCTGTCGCGAAATACATTTCGGCCTTTAAATTAGCGGGTTTCTCGCTAGTTTTCCGTGTGATTTTTCTTGCGACATACATGTGCATAATATCACATGCTTGATATGAAGCATGTTGATTCGGAATCTCCTTGGGATGTCGCGTACTGGCTGCGGAGTGAAACAGCGACTCTTTGGCCTGCACTTCTCGGATCGCTAAGCCTGCGTCGTAGCCGGTGCATCCGCAAGAATTGCGTGGCCTGTAAGTCTGGCGAGCAGCATCAAAGTTATGTGCTGTACGGTCGGGCGAACGGGCGTCGTGTTGCGGTCTACGTGCCGGAAGATCTTGTGCCGGAGGTTCAGCGCAGCCTGGACAACGGGCGGGCTCTGCAGGATCTGCTGCACCAGGCGGCGCCGCGCTATATCAAGGCGCTGAAGCGGGCGCGCTCCGGGGCTACCAAGAGCGACGAGGGCTGAGCGGTGTCTCGAACAGCGGAGCGGCAGGTCAGTTTTGCCGATTGGGAGCTGGTACGTCAGGGCCTGTGCCTTGAGCCGTTGCTGCAGGCCATTTCCGATTTTCTGGACAACCAGAAGGACATGATCGAGCAGGTGCGCTGCGATCTGACGCGGGGTTTGAAGAAGGCCGAGACCGGTCGCAACGGCCTGACGCCACAACAGGTGCTGCGCTCGCTGGTTCTGATGCGCGTCAAGAACTGGAACTATCGCGAATTGCGCGAGCGGATTGCCGACGGGTGCACACTGCGCCAGTTCACCGACTTCTATTGTCTGCCGGTGCCCCGACACGATGCATTCAACCGCGGCTTCAATCGGCTGACGCCGAAGACGCTCAAGGCGATCAATGATCTGGTGGTACAGGCGGCCGTCGGGCTCGGGCTGGAGGATGGCCAAAAGCTGCGTGTCGACACCACGGTGGTGCAGACCGACATTCATCATCCGACCGACAACACGCTGTTGTGGGATGTCGTTCGGGTCGTGACGCGCCTGATCGGCCGCCTTGCCGCAGCGCTGGGACGCCGGCGTATCAAGGGGTTCTGCGATCGGACGCGATCGGCGCGGCGCCGGATGCAAGAGATTCAACGGATGACCACAAGGCAGCGCCAGCAGCAGCAGACCGCGAGATATCGCGAGCTCATCGGCATCGCCGAGGAAGTCATCGAAAGCGCGCGAACGGCGCTCCGGCGGACGGGCAAAGCGCGCGGCAAAGACATCATCACCGACCTGGCGGTCGCAGAGACGCGCAAGGAGATCGAGCACTTTTGCGACCTGGGGGCGCGTGTGATCAATCAGTCGCGGCGCCGCGTGCTCAACGGCGAGCAAGTGCCGGCGGCCGAGAAGCTCTATTCGATCTTTGAGCCCCATACCGACCTGATCAAGCGCGGCAAGGTGCAGACGCCGGTCGAGTTCGGCCACAAGGTCTTTCTCGCCGAAAGCGCGCGCGGATTGATCACGCAGTATGAAGTGCTGGACGGCAATCCCATCGACGAACAGCACGTGGTTATCTCGCTGGAGCGCCACAGGCAGACCTTCGGCGACGTCCCCAAATTGTATGGATCGGACCGTGGCTTCTTCAGCGAGAAGAACGTGATGTCGTGCAAGCAGCAAGGCGTCAAGGTGGTGTGCATCCCGCAACGGGGTGGCACCAAAGCGCCCGAGCGCGAAGCCTATGAGAAGAGCCGGGAGTTCAAGGATGGCCAGCGCTTCCGCGCAGGCATCGAGGGGCGCATCTCGGTGTTGTTCCGCGGTCGCGGCATGAAGCGCTGTCTCGCCGAAGGTCGCGAGCGCTTTGAGCTGTGGGTCGCAGCCGCCGTGCTCGCCAACAACCTCATGAAGATCGCAGCCCTGCTGGCGGACCGATCATCGCGCAGACGAAAAGCCGCCTGATAATATCCCTCAAGTCGATCATTTGTAGCGGAACAGGCGTCCGCAGTCCTCAGTTACATCCACCGCACCGTCCGATGGACGCTTGGTGAAATCACGACTAAAATCACATCAGACTACCCGGCGAATGCTGATGCATGCTGTCAGTTTGCCCCGGTTTTATTGAGGAACTGCCACGCGTCAGCACAAATGCAGGCGTTTCGCGACAGAAACTAGCTAGCTGGTAGCTAGGAAAAGCGGCCATGACTGGCATAACGGTTCGGTCAGTGCAGGCCCTCAAGCCGGGCGAAACCATTTGGGATGCCGGGCACCGAGAGGCAGTTCGGGGCTTTGGTGTCCGCCGCCAGCGCGGCCACCCCACTTACGTGGTTAAATACCGCGTGTTCGGTCGACAACGCTTTTTCACGATCGGCCCGCATGGCTCGCCCTGGACCCCTACGAATGCTCGCAAAGAGGCCAAGCGGCTGCTCGGCCTTGTCGCTGATGGCAAGGACCCAGCGGACGAACGCGCGCAGGCTTGGCTCCGAGCCACGGACACGCTCAGCAAAATTGCTGATGAATACCTGAAGCATGCCAAGCAGAAGCAACGGCCACGAACCTACTCGGAGATAGAGCGATATCTGACAAGCGTTTGGAAGCCATTACATTCGGTCTCCGTGTTCCACATTCGCCGTCGCCATATCGCGGCACGGCTCACCGAGATAGCAACCGACCGAGGGCCGGTCACAGCCGCACGCGCCCGAGCGGCCCTCTCAGCCATGTTCAACTGGGCAATCCGAGAAGGGCTCGACATTCCGGCCAACCCAGTGGTTGGCACCAATCGACAGGCCGAGCCAAAGTCCCGGGATCGGGTCCTCACCGACGTAGAGTTGGCCGAAATTTGGTCAGCATGCCGTGATGACGAGTATGGGCGGATGACGAAGTTGCTAATTCTGACCGCCCAACGTCGTGATGAAGTCGGCAGTATGCGATGGTTAGAGATCGATCCCGAGAACAAATCCTGGATCATCCCGGGCAGCCGGACAAAGAACCATCGCGACCACATTCTTCCGCTGGCTGACGCCGCGCTGGCGTTGATCGAAGCCTCGCCCCACCATCGCGATTTCGTTTTCGGCGATGGCCCGCGCCGTAGAGGCGACAGGCAACGGGGTTTCTCAGGTTGGTCGAAGTCGAAGGCAGCATTGGATGCGCGCATCATTGAGGCTCGGCGGAAAGTCATAGAGGATGCCAAACCCCTGCCCGACTGGCGGCTGCACGATCTGCGTCGTACGGCCGCCACCGTCATGGCGGATCGGTTGGGCGTGCTGCCGCATATTGTGGAAGCGATTTTGAACCACGTCAGCGGTCACCGGGCAGGCGTAGCTGGGGTCTACAATCGTGCCCGCTATGAAGCTGAGATGCGCGAGGCGCTAAAGCGTTGGAGCGAACATGTGTCAGCTCTCGTCGCATAAGCCAAGCGCGCCGCTCCCAATTTGCCTTACCAGCATGGCAGCCCCTTGCCGAACCGGCGGCATCCGGTCAAGACCGAAAAGCCGCGAAGCGGAGGCGCGCGATGGGCGCCAGCCTTGAGGGGATGGCACCGGTCCGGTCCCATGGCGACAAGCAGGTGATGATGCTGGAGACACTGATAGCCCCATGGGGACATTCATAGCTCCAGCCCACGGTTC
>NZ_JBAVNZ010000375.1:0-2296 GCF_049691595.1 Bradyrhizobium sp. | reverse complement strand
ATCGCGCGCTTCGCGCGCGGCGACCTGCTGCAGCAGGGCGTCAATCTTCGGTTCCATGACGACGATCAGACTGGCGATGGTGTCGGAGCGCCGCACCAAATCGCCCATGAAACGCTCGAGATAGTCGATCAGCCGGCGCTTGTAGCTGGCCACCGCATCCGCCTCGGCCTGCTGCAGCTCGATGCTGCGGGCAACGCCGGCCATGAAGGCCTGAGCGTTTTCGGCCAGGCTCTCGAACACCCGCACCAGGTCGCGCAGCGTCTCGTGGATCTTGGCCACGTCGGCTTCGGGGGCATCGGCCAGCGTCCGCAGCGCCTGCAGCCGGCTGGCGATGTCTTCGAGCGCCACGGTTTGCAGTTCGGCGCGGCGCTGCAGGGTCTGCACGAACAGGGCCAGAGCCGCCTCGACCGCTTCGCCGCCCTGCGAGAGCCGATAGAGAAAGCGCGCGCGGTAGAAATCGCTCAGGCTGGAAACCCGCGCAGTATCGGGCTGAGATTCAAGGTTGCCCCAGTCTGCAAGCTGGGTGAGTGCTGTGCTGACGTCTTCGATGCGGGGCGGAGCGTCAGGCCAGCGGGCTTCGGCAAGCACCTCGTCGGGGCGGAGTTGCAGGCGATATTGTCGTTTGGCCGCGGCGAAGACATCCATGATGCAACGATAGAACGCCGCTTTCTCGGCACTCACATGCCTGAACAGCTCGGCTGAATCGCTGACGACTCGCATCGGCTTCGTCCCTAAGACTTCCCATTATTGGTTGCCGGTTCGCACCCAAGGTTAATGTATTTGCCAGCGCGTTGCAGCCAAATTGGATTCCGTCCACTGTTTCTGGAATTGTGCGCGGCGGAGATGCACTTTCGCTTCGGTCAGACCCAGTTCTCGGCTCTGATTCCCGGCATGCGGTTGAACTCGCGCATGTTGTTGGTCACGACGATCAGCCCCTCGCTGCGGGCATGACCGCCAATCTGCATGTCGTGCGAGCCGCAGGGAGTTCCCGCGCGCTCCAGTTCCGCCCGAACCTGCCCGTAGTGCGCAGCAGCTTTAGCCTCGAACGCCAAGACATCAAGGCGCGCCACAAAATGCTCGATCGCGGTCAGATTGTCGGCACGGCGAGCTGATTTCTCCGCACCATAGTGCAACTCGCCAAGCGTGATGCTGGAGATGCAGAGTTGGTCGGCAAGTGCGTTGAATTTTTCCAGCAGATTCGGCGGATAATTCTTCATCACATAGATGCAGATATTTGTATCGAGCATGTAGGTGAGCATCAGAGCGGTTCGCGCTCCTCGGCCTGCGGCTGCTCACGCACGACCATGAAGTCGTCACTTGCGCGCGGACCCTTCTGAAACAAGTCGTCCCACCGCTTGCCCTGCGGTACGATCAAGCGGCTGCGGCCAATCTTCAAAATATCCACCTGATGTACTCCCGCCGGGAAGGCAACGGCCTTCGGCAACCGGACGGCTTGGCTGCGATTGCTCGTGAATATCGTGGAAGTTGTCATCGCCTTATCTCCGTGTATATCCAATTGGGATATACATTTAGATGGGCCGCCGCGATTTCGCAAGGGCGTCGCGCGAAAGGTCCGGTTGGGGCCAGGGGAGCCGCGAATGAGCAAGCGCTCTACGGGTTATGAAGCATCGAGCACGCGTTACCACGCTCTGTCAGCAGCTGCATGACAATCGAAATGGTGACCACTCTGACCGCGCAGATGTCCGATTTGCTCCGCCCCACGATCCAAATCTACGACGCGCACGTAGTCGACCTGTACCAGTGGGTCTGTTCGCGGTATCTCGTTTGTGTGAAGGGTGCAGGAACAAAGGCAACCACGGTTAAGCTCGGCTCTCGACCGATTTTCAGAAAGGATTACGTCGGCTTTCCAACCCCTGTCCGCTCAGAAGCAACCCGGGGTTCAACCATCGAAATACGAAAATTTAATTTATACTTCAATGGGCTGGCGGAGGGAGAGGAACTGGGATCGAACCTTCTCCCCGGGGCCATCGCAGAGGAAAGCGCTGACCCTCAATGTCTCGAACCTAAAGCCTCAAACTTGGCAAGAGATGATCTTCCCGATCTGCTGGGGTCGTCATCACGACGACTGCCGCAGCAATCTTGCAAGCAGGGGCGAGGTCATCACCGACGATCTTCAGCCTCCGTTCTCGGTAACATATCGCGTTGATTGCAAAGATAAAACTACGGGAGCGTCGCGAGCAATTTCGACTGTCACCGTCTTCGCGTCGACGCGGCAAGCAGCCGTTAACGAAATCGAGCGGATGATCCGCACAGGTGACGTCTGCCAGGGAAACGG
>NZ_JBAVNZ010000374.1:0-1662 GCF_049691595.1 Bradyrhizobium sp. | reverse complement strand
GCCCACGCTGCATGCGAATTACGCGAGCAAGATGGTTTCGGTGAAGGACGGGTTGCCGAAGTTCTGGGATCTGCCCGCCGAGCTCGGCGGCTCGGGGAAAACCCTGCCGGATTAGCAGCCTGCCGCTGTCGGCGTGCTTTGGACATGCCGACCGGCCCGGAAATTGTCCTTCCGTTCCCGATCATCTCGGCAGGCGCATGGCGACGCTCGCTTTGGCAATCTGCCGCGCGGCGGAATTACGCCGCCGGCGTGGCGCAGCCTCGGGGACGTCGCCGCCGCCAGCGAGAAGCAGTTGCACCCCGATGCCGGGCAATTCGTTGTGGCGGTCGTCATTGCGTCCATGTTACGGTTCCCGCATCAGTACCGCCGGAAAATCAAACGAGCGGGCATTTTATTGAGGAGGAATGGACCATGCTGCCAGGCAAATGGTTGACTATATTGTTTGGGATGGCGCTCGCGATCGCCTGCGGCGGTCAGGCATCGGCGCAAGCGACCATCAAGGTGGCCTACACCGATCCGCTGTCGGGACCGTTCGCCCAGGTCGGCGACGCCAACCAGAAGCAGATGCAGTACATCATCGACCACATCAATTCCAAGGGCGGCGCGCTCGGCAAGAAGTTCGAACTGGTGCCGTTCGACAACAAGTCGCAGCCGTCGGATGCGCTGATCGCGCTCAAGAGCGCGACCGACCAGAACATGCCCTTCATCATGCAGTGCTCTGGCTCCAACATCGCCGCCGCCCTGATCGAGGCGGTGGAAAAGCACAACGAGCGCAACCCGGACAACCGCATCATCTACCTCAACTGCGGCGCGGTAGCGACCGAGCTGACCAACGAAAAATGCAGCTTCTGGCATTTTCGCTTCGACCTGCATGTCGGCATGAAAGCCGAAGTGATGGTCCGCGCGCTGCCCAAGGACGTGACCAAGGTCTATCTGATCAATCAGGATTACCTGTTCGGCCAGTCGGTTCAGCGCGACGTCAAGGCGTTTCTTGCCAAGCTGCGGCCGGATGTTCAGATCGTTGGGGATGAGTTGATCCCGCTCGGCAAGATCAAGGATTTTTCGCCCTACGTCACCAAGATCAAGGCCTCGGGCGCCCAGGCGCTGCTCACCGGCAATTGGGGCCCGGACATGAACCTCCTGATCAAGGCCGGCATCGATACCGGCGCCGACCTCAGCTATTATACCTTCTACGCGCATCTGGCCGGCGGCCCGACCGCGATCGGCGCCGGCGGCGACAACCGCGTACTGGCGGTGATGTCGTTCAGCGAAAACGTGGCGCCTGCCATCGGCAATGCGGAGGCCGAGGCCTTCACCAGGGGCTTCCGCGACAAGCACAAGTTCGACTTCTCGGCCGCCGGCTTCCGCACCATTTTCGAATATCTGCAGGCGGCGGTGAACAAGGCGGGCGCGGTCGATGCGGGCAAGATCGCGGCGGCGATGGAGGATCTCAAGATCAAGGACTTCCTCGGCTTCGACACCACGATGCGCAAGGACGATCACCAGATCATCACCGAATACTTTGTCGGCACCTTCAAGAAAGGCGTGAAATACGACGCCGAAGGCACCGGCCTCGGTTGGGCGCCGACCGCGACCATCCTTGCCAAGGACGTCGACCAGCCCAATACCTGCAAGATGAAGCGTCCAGGAGCAGCCTGAACA
>NZ_JBAVNZ010000373.1:0-5405 GCF_049691595.1 Bradyrhizobium sp. | reverse complement strand
GCATCGCCGCGGGGGTCGCAAGCGCGACACCGGGCATCGCCGGCGCGAGCGGAAACTCCCGCCCGTCGCGCAGTTCGACGATCCGTCCGTCCGCTTTCAGCCGCAACCGCTGCATGATGGCCCTCCGAGCCCGGCAATTATCAGCGATCCGCGTTAAGGTCCGATTAACGATAAGGTCACCGCTATTTCAGCCCGAACCACAGCGTGGCGATGCCGAGGAACGCGAAGAAGCCGACCACGTCGGTGATCGTGGTGACGAAGGTGCCGGAGGCGACCGCCGGATCGGCCCGCACCCGCTCCAGCACCATCGGGATCAGGATGCCGCCGAGCGCGCCGGCGACGAGGTTGCACACGATCGCGAGGCCGATCACCACGCCGAGGCCCGGGATCCTGAACCAGGCCACCGCCGCGATGCCGGTGATGACGGCAAAGGCGAGGCCGTTGACGAGGCCGACCATGGCCTCGCGCATCACCACGCGAAACGCGTTGCTCGAACCGAGCTCGCGGGTCGCCAGCGCCCGGACCGCGACCGTCATGGTCTGGGTCGCGGCATTGCCGCCCTGGCTCGCCACGATCGGCGCCAGCACCGCCAGCGCCACCATCTTCTCGAGCTGGCCTTCGAACAGGCCGAGCACCGAGGAGGCCAGGAATGCGGTGGCGAGATTGACCAGCAGCCAGTTGAAGCGGCCGCGCGCGATGGTCCAGACGCTGTCGGACAATTGCTCGTCGCGGGTGACGCCGCCGAGCGCCTTGATCTCCTCGTCCGCCTCCTCCTCGATCACGTCGAGGACGTCGTCGATGGTGATGACGCCAACCAGCCGGTTGGCGGTATCGACCACCGGCGCGGCCACCAGATTATACTTGCCGAACAGCCGCGCGACCTCTTCCAGGTCGTCCAGCACCGAGACGCGGCGGCGGTCCGCATCGATCAGGTCGGCGAGCGGCACCGGCCGGCGCGCGCGCAGCAGCACGTCCAATGGCACCGCGCCCTGCCAGTGTTTCTTGTCATCGACTGCGTAGATTTCGTAGAACCGCTCCGGCAGGTCCGGCGTCTCGCGCATGTAGTCGATCGCCTGCCCCACGGTCCAGTCCGGCGGCACCGCGATGAACTCCGACTGCATCCGCCGGCCGGCGGAACTTTCCGGATACAGCAGGCTGCGCTCCAGTGCATCGCGCTCCGACGGCGGCAGCTTTTCGAGGATTTCCTCCTTGTCCTCCTCGTCGAGGCCCTCGAGCAATTCGACGGCGTCGTCGGATTGCAGCTCGCGGACACCCTCCGCCACCGTCTCCGGTTTGAGTTCCTCGAGGATTTCTTCGCGGACGGCGTCGTCGACCTCGTTGAGCGCCGAGAAGTCGAAATCCGCGCCCGTGAGTTCGACGAGCTTGACGCGGTCGTCAGGCTCCAGTGCCGCGATCAGGTCGCCGAGATCGGCCTCGTGCAGTTCCGCGACGACCTCGCGCAAGTGCGGCCGATCGGCGGCATCAATGGCGCGCGTGATTTCTTCGACAAATTCGTGACGGAGCCGGCCCTCCTGGTCCCGCATCGGCTCGCGGTCGAGCGCGGCGGGATGGGCAATTTCGATGTTTTCGGCCATGCCGCGCGCCTCGCCAATTTGACAGAACTGGAGAACTCGTCTGAGCTATTGCTGCAGGCATTACCCAATCCGCAACGGCCGGCGCAACGGGAAAGATGTGCCAACACAGATGGCAGGGAATTTCATGAAGACGCTGGGCGCAGCCGCTCTCGCCTCGGTCGCGGGGATGGCGGCGGCGCAGGCCAGCCAATGCCCGCGCGAGGACGCGCTTGGCACCTCACGCGTTCTCGCGGTCGATCCCGCGGCCTATCCGCGCGTTGGCCTGAAAAGCTTTCCGCAGACGCTGCCGCTGGTGGATCACGAGGTCGTGCTGACCTTCGACGATGGCCCATGGCCGGCGACCACCCAAAAGGTGCTGGCAGCACTGGAACATCAATGCGTGCACGCCACCTTCTTCATGATCGGGAAGCCGGCTTCCGAACACCCCGAACTGGTACGCAGGATCGCGGCCCTCGGCCATACCGTGGGCCACCACACCTGGACCCATCACAATCTCAAATACCTGAAGCCGGACGCAGCCGATGGCGAGATCGACAAGGGCATCGCCGCGGTTGAAACGGCGCTTCACGGGATCGCGACCTCGACCCCGACGACGCCGTTCTTTCGCTTTCCCTACTTTGAAATGGCGCCAAAGACGCTTGAAAAGCTGCAATCACGCGGCATCGCGGTGTTCGGTGCCGATCTCTGGGCCAGCGACTGGAACCCGATGACGCCGGAACAGCAACTGAAGCTGCTGACCGACCGGCTCAACCTCGCCGGCAAGGGGATCATCCTGCTGCACGATTCCAGGGCGCAAACCGCGGTCATGCTTCCGGCTTTTCTGCGATATCTGCGCGATAACCACTATCGGGTGGTTCATCTGGTCCCAGCGGCCGACAACCCCGCCACGGTGCAGACGCAATAGATCGAGATTCTTGTGGTATTGAGTCGGTTAAGGCGGCATTCATGACGCCGATGTAGTGATTTCGCGGCTCACCCGGAACGCAGTAGTGTTGTATGATCGCTAGCGTATCTTTGGATTGGCGGAAGCGGTCATGGACCGCTTTGGGCGCGGCGCTTCTGATCTGCGCCGCCGTGCAGACGGCGTCGGCCGCCGATTGTCCCGGCCATCCCGACGCGCTCGGTACTTCGCGGACACTGGTGGTCGACCCCCGCCAGCATCCCCGGATCGGCACCATGCAATATGCGAAGACGCTGCCGCTCGCCGATCACGAGGTCGTGCTGACCTTCGACGACGGCCCGCTACCCCGCTACAGCAATCAGGTTCTGGAAATTCTCGCTGCGCAATGCGTCAAGGCAACCTTCTTCCTGGTCGGACGTCAGGCCAATGCCAACCCCGAAGGCGTGCGCAAGGTCCGCGACGCCGGCCACACCGTTGCGACCCACACCCAGAGCCATCCGACCGGCATGCACCGGCTGCCGATCGACCGCGCCAGCAAGGAGATTGACGACGGCATTGCGTCGGTAACGGCCGCGCTTGGCGATGGCAGCGCGCCGGCCCCGTTTTTCCGCATCCCGGGTCTTGCCCGCGCCGAGGGGATCGAGGCCCACGCGGCGTCGCGGGGCCTGCAGGTCTGGAGCGCCGATTTCCCCGCCGACGACTGGCGACACGTCTCTCCCTCGCGCGTCTATGATCTCGCGATCCGGCGCCTGGAAGCCAAGGGGAAAGGCATTCTGCTGCTGCACGACATTCAGCCGCGAACGGTCGCGGCACTGCCGAAAATCCTGCATGAGCTGAAGGCACGCGGCTATCGCATCGTTCATGTGGTGCCGGCGACATCGGAACGCCCGGCGACGCCGAGCGAGCCGTGGCAATGGCAATTGCACCCGGCACCCGAGACGGTCGCGGTTTCGCGCTGGCCGAAAGTTCCCGGTTTTGTTTTCTCCGAGACCGAAGCGCTCCCGGCGCCGGCGCTGACCGATCTGGATTGGCGTAAACCGGGGCTGGCCGATCGCCCACGGCGCTCACACGGCATTCCGATGCCGCGGGAAGCTCCTTGGCCCCGATTGCAGTTCGCACAAGGTGATGGCGCGGTTGCGCTGCCGATTCCGGATGCCAGCATTTTCCAGATTCCGGAAGCGACGGAGGCCACCCTGCTGGCCACCACGTCGGCGCATCAACTTGAAGGGGATACGCCAAGGGAAGCTGAAAACCTGGTCAGGCGGTCCGCAGCCAGATCGCGCGCGGCCGTGGCGCACCGGTCAAAGCGTGCCGGACATGCCGCGTACCAAAACCCGCACGCGAGCCAGGCCGAAACAGGGACGCCCAAACAGGCCGCGCAACCAAAGAGAAACGGGCGTTCGGTCCGGGTTGCCAGCCTGAAGAAACGCTAGAACCTGTCGAGCCGACCGAAAAGGCGCCGAAATCAGCCCGTCACGATCTTGGCGATGCACAGCAGGATGACGAGCGCCAGAAACAGCAGGTCGATATACGCCTTCATCTCGCCGGCGTGGCGGAGTTCGGCGACGTCGCTGACAATTTGCTTGCGCACCGACGTGGCATCGGGGCCCTCGGCGGCCGCCGCGGCCAGCCGGCGCGCCTCCAGTTCAAGCCGCTCGATGCGCTGGAAGAAATGAAACGACCGCAGCGCCGAGGCGGCATGCATCGCGGCGTAGACCAGTACGAGCACGGCCACGATCGCGCGGTGCGAATATTTTTCCAGGAAGTTCAGGCTGAAATACACCAGCGACAGGAAAACGAAGTTGGAGATGAAGCGATAGGCGTAGCTCAGGAACTTCATGCGCGTGCCTTCGGATGATGTTTCGTCGCGCGAAATCCGCCGAAACAGGTCACCAGGCGGGAATCGCTCCAGATTCGCAACATACGCGAACCTGGTTGCGGAAACGCATCGGCCGGTTCCGGTGCCAAAAAATTGCTGCCGCAACGTTGCAGCCAACATGCACTTTCCGTCGCGGAATCGGTCGTCCAGGCGGCGGTCCGCGGCAACGCGGGAGCTGCTGCGGCTTGCGAACGTGGTGACCCGCTCTCAGCTACACCACGCCACGGGACACGGTCTGGCGTCGTGCGCCAAGCTGGAAAGCTCTTCATCCGCGCGCGACCAGAACGTCGTCGTGCGGATCGGTTTGCTTCAGGTTCAGCGTGGAATGCATTGGCACTCCGTGTACTCAGTCCAATGTCACGCGCATGAAAGGTGGTAGCGTCAGAGTGAAAACCCTTAAGAGTTTCAAAGCTGATCTTTTTAGATGGTGCGCTCGGAGGGACTCGAACCCCCACGATTTTACTCACTGCCACCTCAAGGCAGCGCGTCTACCAATTCCGCCACGAGCGCCTAGGATCCCGGCTCTGGCCTTCGGCCTGCCGGATCAACGGCGCCGATGTAACAAATCAGCCATGCAGGGACAAGGCGGTTCAGCCACCGAATTAGCTGCGGACTCCGGGGGATTTAGGCAGCATTTGCTTGACTTCGACCGCGATGCGGTTGCGATCGACCAGTACCACGCCGCTTGCAACCGGCAGGTTGTTGGCGAGGATCTTGACCTCGTCCGCCTCGGTGGCGTCCAGTTCGATGATGGCGCCGCGGGACAGCCGCATGACCTGGTGGATAGGCATTGTGGTGGTGCCGAGCACCACCATGAGATCGACGCTGACTTTATCGAGGGTGGTCACTTCGAAACCGCCGAACCGGGACTAATTAGGTGGTTGCACCTGACCACGTTATGGTTAGCCAATGGTTAATGACCGCCAAAGCCTTGATTTGACGAGTTTCGCGCGCCCGGCCGGCGTCGAATGGCGGATCGCGGACGCGCCGGTCCCCTACCCCGAAGCCTTGGCGGTCATGGCGACGCGGG
>NZ_JBAVNZ010000372.1:0-2597 GCF_049691595.1 Bradyrhizobium sp. | reverse complement strand
ACGGCGAAGTCTGCGTCACCGCGATCGAGACCGCGCTGCAGGGACGCTTTCGCCAGACGCTGCGCAAGGACCTGCGGCTGGACTATCCGCGCGCCGAGACGACGACGCATTACATGACGATGGCGATGGACCCCGACCTCGATCAATGCGTGGTGCGTGCGCTGCGCGACATGATCGTGCTGCTCGGGGAAAAACGAAACCTGTCGCGCGAGGACGCCTACACGCTGTGCAGCCTCGCCGCGGATCTGCGCGTCACCCAAACCGTCAACGGCTCCAAGGGCATTCATTGCATGATCGCAAAGACGGTCGTGCACGGGTGACGCGCAAGCGGCGACCTTCGCATGCGATACGGTATCCAGGTAGTTATCAATATCCCCCAACTGCGTCATTCCGCGGGCGCGCGTCAACTCAAATGAATCCAAATAGACTCTAAAAAGATACTTTTCTGTACACCGGTTAAAGGTTAGCTTTTTGGCATGGCCACAGAAAAAGCCGAAACCGACCGTGTTCCGATTACGTTGGCGCTTTCGACCATCGGTTATCTCGAAAAGCTGGTGAAACAGGGCACCCACGGCAGCAGCGTTCCCGGCGTCGCGCGGACCCTGATCGAGGAAGGCATCCGGCTCGCCATCAAGGACGGGCTGCTTTCCATCCGCGACAACGGCAAGACGCCCAACGGGAGCCATTAGCGCGCGGCGATTTTTGAACCTCAGCGTAACCAGCGTGATTTTCAGCGTAACCAGCGTGATTTGGAGAGTTCACCCCCAGAATGGGACCATCAGCATGCTTGCCAACGAACCTACCTGGACCGATGAGCGCGTCGAACGCCTGAAAAACAGGTTCGAAGCCGGGCTGTCCTGCCGCCAAATTGCCGCCGACATCGGCGTCAGCCGTAACGCCGTCATTGGCAAGCTCCACCGCCTCAACCTCAGCCGCGAAAACGGCGATACCCGCCCGCTGGCGCGAAACGGCGCGGCGAAGCGACACCGCCCGAAAGCCGGACCAAGGCTGCAATACCGGATGCTTCAGGCGGTGTACGCCGAGCCGCAGCCTGACGCCGAGTCGATCGCCAGCGCGCACTGCTGCTCGTTGCTCGAGCTGAGCAACGAGAGATGCCGCTGGCCGATCAGCCACCCCGGCGCCGAGGATTTCTGTTTCTGCGGCAACACGCCGGTCGAAGGCCAGCCCTACTGCGCGGGCCACACCAGGCTCGCCTACCGGGCAGGCTCGCGCCAGCGCGTCGCGCAGCGCTAACCCAGCCGCCAGCCGACCTCGGCGGCAAAGCTCTGGTAAAACTCCGGCGTGTAGGCCGCTTCCGGCGTCTGCCGCACCCGCGCGTCGAGCTTATGGGCATCGTCGCCGACCAGGATGCGCCAGCGCTCGGCCTTGACGCCGTCGAGGATGATTTTCGCGGCCTGCGCCGCGGTCGTCGGCGCCTCGTCGCGGAACGTGCGCGCGCGCTCGGCCGCGATATTCTGGATATCCTCGTCCGACATCGCGGAAGTATCCATGCCCATGCCGTTCAGGCGCTGCCGCGTCTGCAGGATGTCGTTGTCGCTGAGACGCTCGGTGCCATTTTGCACCATCCGCGAGTTGGAAACGATCGAGGTGCCGATATGGCCGGGCATCACCACCGAGCATTTGATATGCGGCGCGTTCAGCCGGAGATCGTTGATCAGGGCTTCGGTAAATCCCTTCACCGCGAATTTGGCGGCGCTGTAGGCGGTGTGCGACACGCCCATGCCGACGGAAGCCCAAAACCCGTTGACGCTGGAGGTGTTGACGATGTGGCCCTCGTCGGCCTTCACGAGCAGCGGCAGGAAGGTGCGGACGCCGAGATAGACGCCGCCCCAGCAGATGTTGAAGGTGCGCTCCCACGCCTCGCGCGAATTGGTGAACAGGCTGCCGCCTCCGCCGATGCCGGCATTGTTGAACAGCAGATGGATCCTGTCGGTCGCCTGTTGCTCGATCAGTTCGTCGCGAAATCGCGTGAGCTGGTCCTCGATCGAGACGTCGGCTATATGCGTGGTGACGCGCAGCCCCTGCGGCAGCCTTTCCACCTCGCAGAGCCCCTTGGTCTCCGCCATCACCTCGGCCGACACATCGCACATCGCGACATTGCAGCCCTCGGCGACAAGCTGACGCGCGAGCTCGCGCCCCATGCCCGTGCCACCCCCGGTGATCACGGCAATCCTTCCGGCAAAATCCTTCATGGGAAATCGCGGCTCCTTCCCCTTGGCGACTTTTAAATTTTTGGTCGGAGCACGCCCAAGCGAACTTCCGGCTTTGGCTCTCGGCGCGACAGGCAAGCCCTGTTGTTGATATTAGAGGCCGCCGCCCGCCGACCTCCTCCCTTTTACCGGTTTTGGGAGCCGCCGCAATCGGCTAATCGGCTTAGGGCGGCGCGAGTTTCAGGAAGTTTGGCGGCCTGCGCTCGGCGAAGGCTGTAAAGGCCTTGCGCGCCTCCGCAGTACTCAGTCGGCAAATTTTTCGCCTTCCGCGCGGCAACCAGCGGACGGCTCGGTCGCGCCAGTGTTTAAACGTTCAGAAAAATGATCGATCACTTTGGCGGCTTGGCGAGCCGCACATTTCGACGA
>NZ_JBAVNZ010000371.1:0-1644 GCF_049691595.1 Bradyrhizobium sp. | reverse complement strand
CAATAAGCCCGCGAGCGTACTTGAAGATCTGCCCGGCACGTTTCTCGGCTTTGAAGTGACCGACATCGTCATCGTTCGCTTGCAGCAGCCATCCGGCGCATCGGCCCCTGCCCCCGCCGCGGTTCCCAACGAACGCCTGATGCGTGCAACCCGCAAAGGCTCGAGTCCCATCCGCATGCTGTGAGCGCCACGGCGATCGCCTCGTTTACCAATACGCAGACATGCGAAGGTGGGTCAGCACGCCTCTTGCATTGCGAGGGGCTGTTGCACCGCCCCTTGCCGGTTCGCAACGTGACAGGATCCGAGAACCCACGTTGACCTTGGTATGAGCCGCCGTTCGACACGACTCTTAAAGGCTGCCCTTTCTGCCCTGCACTACACAGGCGCGGATGGCCTCATTCGGCCGTTTACCGGCGGTAACGGCGTTATATTCATGCTTCATCACGTGACGCCCGTGGCGCCGCGGGCATTCGAGCCCAATGGTATTCTCAAAGTCACGCCCGGCTTTCTCGAGACCGTGATCACAGTAGTTAAGACCGCCGGCTTTGACTGTATCGGCCTCGACGATGTCCCAGAACGGCTCACCAAGGACTCGCGGCGCAAGCCCTTCGCGGTGTTTACGCTCGATGACGGTTACAAGGACAACCGGGACTACGCTTATCCCATCTTCAAGCGGCACGGGGTGCCGTTTACGATTTATGTTCCATCTAGCTTTGCCGACGGCACCGGCGACTTGTGGTGGCTCAATCTCGAGGAAGCCATCCGGCAAGCCTCGGCCCTTACGCTTGAAATGAACAGCAAGAGCCGCACGTTCGCATTGTCGAGCGCCCAGGAGAAGACCGAGGCCTTCGACCAGATATACTGGTGGCTGCGCGAACTGCCGGAGGATCGAGCCCGCGCCATTGTCCGGCGCTTGGCCCGCGAGGCCGGCGTCGATGTTTCGGGAGTGTGCGTTCGGCTCGTCATGAACTGGGATGAGATTCGCGCCCTCGCTGCCGACCCCCTCATCACCATTGGGGCGCATACAACGCATCATCTGGCACTTGCGAATTTGGCGCCAGCGCGCATGCGGCGCGAGATTGCCGAAAGTGTCGCGCGAGTTACTGCCGAGCTTGGCCGCCCCTGCCGCCATTTCAGTTACCCCTATGGGTGCGAGATGAGTGCGGGGAGTCGTGAGTTTGACGCTGCCGCGGAACTTGGACTGGCGACCGCGGTCACCACCCGCAAAGGACTGATCCACGAGCGCCACGAGACGGCGTTGACGGCCTTGCCGCGTCTCTCTCTCAATGGTGACTTTCAGGACAGACGCTACGTGAAGGTGTTATTGTCGGGTGCGCCCTTTGCCTTCTGGAATGTGCTACGGCGATTTAAGTCTGGCCCAAGGGGCTTGGGGCACGAACTCAACGCCGGCGCATAATATCGCGACCCCGCCTTAGGCATCCGGCCTCTGCATCCACTTGATGATGACGCCTGCGGGCAGAACCCAAAGCAAACCCGCAACGACGTAGTAGAGTAGTTCGACGAATTTATTCGCCTCGCGCACCTGCAGCACGACGGCAACCGCCAGCGCCAAGAGCGCATAGACAGCGATCATCGCGATGAGCGCCATCGTGCCAATCAGTTTGCGGGTTCGGATCGTCATGC
>NZ_JBAVNZ010000370.1:0-1746 GCF_049691595.1 Bradyrhizobium sp. | reverse complement strand
GATCGTGCCCGATCGGCGGTATCGCCTCTTCGGCCAGCAGTTCGTCGCAGAACAGGCGGGCCTCTTCGCGCGCTGATTCCGTGGCAAAGCGACGCAGCAGGATCAGGAGCGGCTCGGCGGCAGACGGATCGGTCGCGCAATGGGTCAGCACGCGCTCGACCATGCGGCGGCGCAACCGTGCCGCGCCGCCGGCGGTGTCGACATAACCGGTTTCATGGCAGGCCTCGAGCGCGACGCGGAACGCCGCGAACGTCGATTCCGGCAGGCCGGCGCGGATCAGGAGCGCCTGCAGGCTGGCGCGGCCGCGATCATGCAGCAGCGCGGAGACACGGGCCTGCGGAAGATCGGACAATTCGGCCAGCGCGGAATCGAACAGTTCGAGATTGCCGCACAACAGCGCGCGCAGGATCAGTCCGGCGGTGAGTTGGCCGGTGGCGCGCAGGTGCCGCACCAGGCCGCGCATGTCCTCGCCACAGGAACGTGCCGCGATATTCACGGTCGAACGCTCGCGGGCTTCGCTTGCGATCCGCCCTGCCCGGTCGGCGCTCAGCCAGTTTCGCGCGACCACGAATTGCGCCAGCGTATCCGAGAGTTTGGCGACCAGCGCCAGGCGCGTCGCGGCCGGCAGGCCTTCCAGCACCAGCATCGATTCCCGGATCGCGGCGAGATGGCCGTGACGCTCGACGATGCGATCCCAGGAAAACGGCGCCAGTTCCGCATAGGCGTTTTCGATCAATTCGAGCGCCGCCGCCGGCGAACCGACTTCGGCGATCGCGGCGCTGACGGACGGCGGCAGATGGACGCGGCGCGCGATCGCGCATTGCATGTCGTTGTTGCCGGTCGCGACGATATCGACGAGATCGGCGTCAATCAAAAGCGGGGAATATTCGAGAACCGGAAGCGCGACCGATGGCTGATCGAGCGAGAGCGCCTGCACGATGGCCGCAGGCGCCTCCGCGCTGCGCGCAAACACCTCGGCCATGGCCTGGCGCACCAGCGGCGAGGAATCGTCGAGCAGCATCAGGAGCGCGCCTTCGGCGGCGGCGCGATCGTCCTCGGAAAGATCCGAGATCAACCAGGCCCGCGCCAGCGACCGCGTCGCCTCGGCGCGCTCGCCCGCCGAAGCGGTGCGGATCCAACTGATGAACTGCCGAACGATCATGGTCCTGCCGGCCTACGCCATCCGAAACGACACCGTGACGCGATTGCCACGACAACGAAAAATAAACCATCAGGCTTAACAAAGGGTTCACCATAACTGACTGGTTTTGTTGACGTTTTGTTAAGGGAGCGGAGCCGCCCCGAAGTGCCGTTGCCCGGATGCAGCGCAGCGCGCCAGCGGCGCACGGCTGATCCGGGGTCGATCTGTCGCCCTAACCTGTGTCCCGGCTCTGCGGCGCAGCGTTTGAGGCTGCACCGCGTCCGGGGACACGAGACCACGGCTAGCCGCTGAAGGTGCCGTCGCGGTCGCTGAAGAGATCGAGCCGGCCTGGCGCGCGGACCTCCGGCATGTGTCCCGACAGGGATGGCGGCACTGAAGCCACCGGGGTCGGCGACGAAGACCTGCCCCATAATTCCTGCACCGCCGGCGAAATCGGCTGGGTTCGATCGCCGGCCTGGAACAGCGAGCGAAACCTCGGCTCGGCCTGCGGCAGCGACGCCGTCTTGAGATCCGTCGGCGACATCGCAGCTGCCGGCGTCACGGCGCGTGAATCCGGAAAGCTCGAGAGATAGGCGGCGTTGTCG
>NZ_JBAVNZ010000369.1:0-1565 GCF_049691595.1 Bradyrhizobium sp. | reverse complement strand
TATCGATGCGCTGCTGGCTTTGCAGGGGGTGGAGGACCCCGCCGAGCGCCGCAGGCGGTCGGTGGCGCGCGGCAAGGGCGCGCTCGACGTGCTCGACGACCTCAAGATCGGGCTGCTCGCCGGCAATCTGCAAGCCTCCACCGTGACCCGGCTGCGCGACGCCGCCGCCAACCTGAAATCCTCCTCCGGCGACCCCGGCCTCGACACCGTGCTGTCCGAGATCGAGCTTCGGGTCGAGGTCGAACTGGCCAAGGCCGGACAGTTTTAGCGCCGGACGACGATCCGCGGGCAGGTTCCAGGGGCGGCCGGGCCGGCCCTCGCGTTGCGCACAGGTTTCGGCGCCAGACCCGCGAAAACAACCGCTCTCCAGATCGTTGCCGATATTGTCTGTCATAGCCCGCCGCTATATAAGGCGCGCGCGGACGGACAATTTTCCGTTCGCCTTGCATTACAGATGGGCCCGCCTTGGAAAAGTTGAAGAGCTATCGACCCTCCGAAAAAGAGCCTTTCATGAACGAGCGCCAGCGCGACTATTTTCGCGCCAAGCTCCTGGCGTGGAAGGACGAAATCCTGCGCGAATCCAGGATCACGCTGCAGACGCTGCAGGAAGAGAACGTCAACCACCCCGATCTCGCCGACCGCGCCTCGTCGGAGACCGACCGCGCCATCGAGCTGCGCGCCCGCGACCGCCAGCGCAAGCTGATCTCCAAGATCGACGCCGCACTTCAGCGCATCGAGGACAACACCTACGGCTATTGCGAGGAAACCGGCGAGCCGATCGCGCTGAAGCGCCTCGAGGCCCGCCCGATCGCCACGCTGTCGGTCGAAGCCCAGGAGCGCCACGAGAAGCGCGAAAAGGTCTATCGCGACGAGTAGGATGTGGCCGCCGCGTGCGGCCGTTTTGTTGAGTCGAGCTGAAAGCCGCCGCCGATGGACGTGATTCTCGCGGCCGCCCAGGTCATCGCGAGTGCCCGCCGCGCCCGCACCAGGCTCGCTTCGCTCGCGTCCGAGATCGCGCCGCGCGACGAGGCGGAAGGCTATCGCGTCCAGCGCGCGGTGCATGATTTGCTGCTGCCGCGGGAAGGCGGCCTGGTCGGCTACAAGATCGGCTGCACCAGCGCGGTGATGCAGCGCTATCTCGATATCCCGCACCCCTGCGCCGGCGGCGTGTTCGCGCGCGGCGTGCACGAGGCCGGCGCGCGGCTTCAGGCCCGCGACTACGTCCGCGCCGGCGTCGAATGCGAGATCGCGGTGCGGCTCGAGCAGGATCTGCCGGCCTCCGGCGCGCCGTTCACGGCCGAGACGGTGGCGCCGGCGATCGGGGCCTATCACCCCGCGATCGAGATCGTCGACGACCGCTATGTGAAATGGGAGACGATGGGCGCGCCGACCCTGGTGGCGGATGATTTCTTCGCCGCCGGCTGCGTGCTCGGCGAGGCGGTCGCGCGCGGCAGCGCGCCCGATCTGCTGGAGGTGATCGGCCGCGCCGTCATCAACGGCGTCGAAGCCGGCCGCGGCACCGGCGCCGACGTGCTCGGCCATCCCCACCGCGCGCTGGCCTGGCT
>NZ_JBAVNZ010000368.1:0-1504 GCF_049691595.1 Bradyrhizobium sp. | reverse complement strand
CAGTAGGACTCCGCGACCGAGGACGGCGGCATCAGGAGATCGGGATCGTCGAGGGCGCCCGGCCCCAGCGCCTCAAGCCGCCGCTGGCGCACCCATTCGGTATTGACGCCGGAGTCGATGATGAGATGGGCGACGTGGATGTTTTTTGGACCCAGTTCGCGCGCCGTGGCCTGTGCGACCGCACGCAGGCCGAACTTGGCGCTGGCAAACGCCGCATAGCCGCTGCCGCCGCGCAGCGAGGCGGTGGCGCCGGTGAAGAAGATGTTTCCCCTGCCGCGCGGCAGCATCAGCCGCGCCGCCTCGCGCCCGGCGAGGAAGCCGGCCCAGCACGCCATTTCCCAGACCTTCCGGAATACGCGGTCGGTGGTCTCCAGGATCGGGAAATTGACGTTGGCGCCGACATTGAAGATGCAGACTTCCAGCGGCGCGTGCGCATCGGCGTCGTTCAGGAAGGCGGCGATCTCGTCCTCCTTGCGCGCGTCGAGCGCGCGGGCGACGATCGAGCCGCCTGTCGCCTCGATGTCCCTGACCAGCGGTTCGAGCTTGGCGCCGTCGCGCCGGCCCGCGAACACGGAGAATCCCTCGGCGGCGAATTTTTTGGCGATTTCGCCGCCGATGTAGTCGCCGGCGCCGATCACGGCGCAGGTGGCGTTGCGCTTTTGCATTGGTGCACTCCTCTGAATCATGCGGACCCGTTCGCGGCGCGGCCTCTCCTCGTCATTGCGAGGAGCACTTGCGACGAAGCAATCCATTCTTTCTTTACGCGGCGAGATGGATTGCTTCGCTCCGCTCGCAATGACGGGCGTTATTTCCCCGCGACCATTTCCGCGACTTCGCGCAACTGCTCCTTGCCGAAGAACATCTCGTTGCCGACGAAGAAGGTTGGCGAGCCGAACGCGCCGCGCTCGACCGCCGATTGCGTGTTCGCGATCAGTTTTGCCTTGACCTCGGGCTCCTGTGCGCGGGCGAACAATTTGGCCGCGTCTAGGCCGGATGCGGCCAGCGCCCTGGCCGCCACCTCGGGATCGTCCATCTTCTTGGGCTCGACCCACATATGGTGAAACGCCGCCTCGACATACTTCTCGAACACGCCTTCGAGCTGGGCGGCCACCGCGGCGCGCATCAGGTTCAGCGTGTTGACCGGGAAGAACGGGTTCCAGGTATAGGGCTTTACATGGAAGCGCTTGACGAAGCGTTCGGTCTCCAGCGCATGAAATTCGCGCTTGTTCTTGATTCCGGCGAGCGTTTCCGCCGGCGACCTGTTGTTGGTAGCCTTGAAGATGCCGCCGAGCAGGATCGGGACATATTCGAACTTCACGCCGGTGCGCTGTTCGATCGCCGGAATCGCCTCATGGCTGAGGAACGCGTTCGGGCTGCCGAAATCGAACAGGAACTGGGGATTTTGGCTCACGGCGGTCTCCCTTCGGGGGTTCTTATATGATCCCTATCATTCCAATTAGCCTAGCGGGTCGCTTCACGAGGATCAACCGGCCAGCGCTTATGC
>NZ_JBAVNZ010000367.1:0-6335 GCF_049691595.1 Bradyrhizobium sp. | reverse complement strand
GTCGATGGTCGCGTTGAAACGGGCGAGCCGCAGGCCGCCAGAGATCGCAAACACCATCGCCGCGATCCAGCCGCCGTTCTTAAGTTCGTGCAACTGCCAGAAGTACAGGATCAGTCCGGGCGCGACGCCGAAATTGACGAAGTCGGCGAGGCTGTCGAGTTCGGCGCCGAATTTCGACTGGCCCTTGATCAACCGTGCGACGCGGCCGTCCAGCCCGTCGAGCACGGCCGCGAACACGATCGCCGCGACCGCAAGCTCCATCCGCCCTTCGGTCGACAGACGGATCGCCGTCAGCCCCGCGCAGATCGCAAGCAGCGTGATGACGTTGGGCACCAGCATCCGCACCGGGATCGGACGAAACCGGCGGCGGCGCGTTTCCGGATGTTTGGGATCGGCGGGCATCATGGCTGACATATAGCAAGCGCGGGCCGGCTTCGCCATTGCGGCGGCCAGCCGGCATTTCGGTCCTCCGGATGGTTAATCGGCGCGGAAGGTCCGTCCTGCGTCGGCCGACCTGAAATCGGCCAAAATGGTCTCGCCGCCGATCGCGGTCTGGCCTTCGGAAACCAGCGATTTGGTGCCATCCGGCAAATAGACGTCAAGGCGGGAGCCGAAACGGATCAGGCCGAACCGTTCGCCGGCGCCGATCGACTGCCCTTCGCGCACGAACGAGACGATCCGCCGCGCCACCAGGCCGGCGATCTGGACCACGCCGATGCGGCCATTGGGCGTCGAGATCACCAGCGAGTTGCGCTCATTGTCCTCGCTCGCCTTGTCGAGTTCGGCGTTGACGAAGGCGCCGGGCCGGTACGCGATCCGGTCGATCCGGCCCGCTACCGGGCTGCGGTTCACATGGCAATTGAACACGCTCATGAAGATCGAAATTCGCGGCAGCGGCTTGTCGCCGAGGCCGAGTTCGGCCGGCGGCAACGCCTCGGTGATCATCGAGACCCGCCCGTCGGCGGGCGACACCACGATGCCATCGCGCACCGGCGTAACCCGCACGGGATCGCGGAAGAACAGCGCGCACCAGACCGTCAGGAGCGTGCCGATCCAGCCGAGCGGCGTCCAGATCCAGAACAGCACCAGACTGGCCAGCGCGAATCCGCCGATGAAGGGATAACCTTCGGGATGAACGGGCGGAATTTGCGCGCGGATGGAATTGGCGATGGACATGGGAACTCGCTGTCATCTTTCCCCCACTCCCATGATGACGGGAGGTGGAGCTGTGGTTCGGTTATTCGGCGGCGGTCGCCATGGAACCGGGCTCTTGAACCGGATCTTGAACCGTCTCCCGGATCGGCGGCGGCACGCGGTTCGGCGCCTCGTTCTTGTCGCCGATCTGGGCGAGTTTCTCCCGCGCCTCCTCGGCCTCGCGCTGCCTGTTCCACATACTGGCATAAAGTCCGCCGGAAGCCAAAAGCTGCGCATGGCTGCCGCGTTCGGCGATACGGCCCTGATCCAGCACGATGATTTCGTCGGCGCCGACGATCGTGGACAGCCGATGCGCGATCACCAGCGAGGTGCGGCCGCGCGACACGCGCTCCAGCGCTTCCTGGATTTCGTGCTCGGTGTGGCTGTCGAGCGCGGACGTCGCTTCATCGAGCACCAGGATCGGCGGCGCCTTGAGCACGGTGCGCGCGATCGCGACACGCTGCTTCTCGCCGCCGGACAGTTTCAGCCCGCGCTCGCCGACCTGGGTTTCATACCCTTTCGGCGACATCCGGATGAAGCTGTCGATCTGCGCGAGCTGCGCGGCCTCCTCCACCTCGGCGTCGCCGGCGTCCCAGCGGCCGTAGCGTATGTTGTAACGGATGGTGTCGTTGAACAGCACGGTATCCTGCGGCACCATGCCGATCGAGGCGCGCAACGAGGCCTGCGTGACGTTTCGGATATCCTGGCCGTCGATCAGGATCCTGCCGGCTGAGACGTCATAGAGCCGGAACAACAGCCGCGAAATCGTCGATTTGCCGGCGCCGGAGGGACCTACGATCGCGACCGTCTTGCCGGCGGGCACCTCGAAGCTCAGGCCCTTCAGGATCGGTCGATCCGGGTCGTAGGAAAACCGCACGTCGTCGAAGCGCACATTGCCCGAGCTTACGATCAGCGGCCGGGCGCCGGGGATATCCTTGATCTCGGGGTTGCGCGCCAGCACGTTGAACATCTTCTCGATGTCGATGATCGCCTGCTTGATCTCGCGGTACACCATGCCCATGAAATTCAGCGGCTGGTAGAGCTGGATCATCATGGCGTTGACCATGACGAAATCGCCGATCGTATTGGTGCCGTTGCGGACGCCGAGCGCGCACATCAGCATGGTCGAGGCCAGGCCGAAGGTGAAAATAATCGCCTGCCCGGTGTTGAGGACCGCCAGCGAGGTATAGGTCCTCACGCTGGCCTGCTCGTAGCGCTCCATCGAGCGGTCGTAGCGCGCCGCCTCGCGCTCCTCGGCGCTGAAATATTTCACCGTTTCGTAGTTCAGGAGCGAGTCGATCGCCTTGGTATTGGCCTCGGTATCGGAATCGTTCATCTTGCGGCGGATTTCGATCCGCCACTCGGTCGCGATATAGGTGTAGTACATATAGATCACGACCGTGATCATGGTCACGAGCACGTAGCGCCAGTCGAACTGCCACAGCAGCACGGCCATCAAGAGCGACACCTCGACGATGGTCGGGATCAGCTGCAGAATCACCATCCGCACGATCACCTCGATGCCGGAACGGCCGCGCTCCAGCACGCGCGTCAGGCCGCCGGTCTTGCGCTCCAGATGAAAGCGCAGCGACAGCTCGTGCATGTGGACGAAGGTGATAAAAGCGAGCTTGCGCACCGCATGCATGGCGACACGGGCGAAAATGCCGTCGCGCCACTGCGTCAGCACCGCCATCAGCACGCGCACCGCGCCGTAGCTCGCCGTCATGATCAGGGGCGATGCGATCAGCCACATCGTCCAGTTCGACGGCTGCACCGGCGCGCTGCCGGTGCCGTTCAGCGCATCGATCGCCCATTTGAAGGTGAATGGCACCGACAGCGTCGCGAGCTTCGCGGCCAGCAGCAGCACCATCGACCAGACCACGCGCATCTTCAGATCGGCGCGATCGCCCGGCCAGATATAGGGCCACAGATGCAGGAGCGTTCCGACCAGGGTCGCCTGTTCGGCCGGTCCGCCGGCGGCGGGCTGGGCTTCGTCGGCGTGCGGGTGCGAATCAGGAGAGGTCATCAATCGACCGCCAGAGGCAGGACGGCGCACCGGTTCGCTGTCGCGTTATTTCCATGGATCTGCATCGTGCCCGTCATATAAAGTGTTTGGACGCTGCGTACAGCCTTTTGACGTATTTTCTTGGCCATTTACAGCCAACTACGGGGCGATTCTACCGCGGCGGGGCCTCGACGGGACTTGACGCATTTTAAGTTGCAGTGCCACAAGACGGCATGAATCAAATCAAAACCGTCTGCGTCTATTGCGGCTCAGGCCCCGGTACCAATCCCCGCTTTGTCGAAGCTGCCATCGTCCTCGGCAGGATTTTTGCCGAGAACGATATCCGCCTCGTTTATGGCGGCGGTTCGGTCGGCCTGATGGGCGCCGTCGCCAAATCCACCCTCGATCACGGCGGCACCGTGACCGGGATCATCCCGGATTTCCTCAAGGCCCGCGAACACGCGCTGACCCGCGTGCAGGAAATGATCGTCACGCCCGACATGCATGAGCGCAAGCGGCTGATGTTCGAGCGCTCCGATGCGTTCGTGGCGCTGCCCGGCGGCGTCGGCACGCTGGAGGAACTGGTGGAGCAACTGACCTGGCAGCAGCTCGGCCGCCACAACAAGCCGATCCTGCTCGCCAACATCGATCATTTCTGGGAACCGCTGCTGGCGCTGCTTGCGCATATGCGCGCGACCGAGTTCATCCGCCCGACGCTGACGGTCGATATCATCCAGGCCGAACGGGTGGAAGATATCTTGCCGCGGCTGCGCGCCGCCGCCGCCCGGGCGCCCGAGGTCAGCAAGGAGATGGCGGCGGAAGTGGCAAGACGGCTTTAGGTTCAGCGACCGTCACTCGCCCGGAAAGGTCGCCGCCTCGATTCGGTTGCCGTCGGGATCGATGACGAAGGCCGCGTAATAGCGCACGCGATCATGCGGGCGCAGCCCCGGCGCGCCGTCGGAGCGGCCTCCCGCGTTCAACGCCGCGGCGTGGAATGCATCGACATCGCCGGTTGATTTTCCGCGCAGGCAGATGTGGACGCCGCTTCCCGCCTCTACAGGCTCCATGCCGGCGCGCAGGTTGATCCAGAATTCGGGATAGGTCTTGCCGAAACCGATCGTCGCCGGCCGGCTCACCAGTCGCGACAGCCCGAGCGGCGCCAGCGCCGCTTCGTAGAAGCGCGCGGCGCGGTCGAGATCGGCGACGCCGACGGAGACGTGGTCGATCATGGGCGGCATCCTCGGTATTTACCGTCATTGCGAGGAGCACTTGCGACGAAGCAATCTATTCTTTCTTTGCGCGGCGCGATGGTTTGCTTCGCTGCGCTCGCAATGACGGGGCAATAAGCCTCACGCCGGCGCGCCGGATTTCACCAGCTTGTAGATCACCGAATCCATCAGCGCCTGGAACGAGGCGTCGATGATGTTGGGGGAGACGCCGATCGTGGTCCAGCTTTCGCCGGTCTCGTCCTCGCTCTCGATCAGCACCCGCGTCACCGCTTCCGTGCCGCCATTGAGGATACGCACCCGGTAGTCGATCAGCCGCAAACCCTCGATGTATTTCTGGTATTTGCCGAGATCCTTGCGCAAGGCTACGTCGAGCGCGTTGACCGGGCCGTTGCCTTCGGCGGCCGAGATCAGCCGTTCGCCGGCGACATCGACCTTGACCACCGCCATCGCCACCGTGATGCGCTTGCCGTTGGCGTTGTAGCGCTGCTCGACATTGACGTCGAACTGCTCGACCCGAAAATACTCCGGCACCTTGCCCAAGGTACGCCGCGCCAGCAGATCGAACGAGGCGTTGGCGGACTCATAGGCGTAGCCGGCGGCCTCGCGCTCCTTCAATTCCACGACCAGACGCGCGAGCTTCGGGTCGTTCTTCGCATAGGCGATGCCGGCACGATCGAGTTCGGCCATGACGTTGGAGCGGCCGGCCTGATCGGACACCAGCACCTTGCGGCGATTGCCGACCGACTGCGGCGCCACATGCTCGTAGGTGTGCGGATCCTTGAGCACGGCGGAAGCATGAATGCCGGTCTTGGTGACGAAGGCGCTTTCGCCGACGTAAGGCGCGTGACGGTTCGGCGCGCGGTTGAGCATGTTGTCCAGCGTCCGCGACACCTTCATCAGGGTCGCCATCTTGTCGGCGGTGACGCCGATCTCGAAGGCGTCGGAGAATTCGCGCTTCAGCCGCAGGGTCGGGATCAGCGAACACAGATTGGCGTTGCCGCAGCGCTCGCCGAGCCCGTTCAGGGTGCCCTGGATCTGCCGCGCGCCGGCGCGCACCGCGGCCAGCGAATTGGCCACCGCCTGCTCGGTATCGTTATGGGCATGAATGCCGAGATGGCCGCCGGGGATATGCTTCACCACCTCGGTGACGATCGCTTCCACCTCATGCGGCATGGTGCCGCCATTGGTGTCGCACAGCACCACCCAGCGCGCGCCGGAATCGTAGGCCGCCCTGGCGCAGGCCAGCGCGAAGTCGCGGTTCTCCTTGTAGCCGTCGAAGAAATGCTCGCAGTCGACCATGACCTCGCGGCCCGCGGCTTTTGCCGCGCCGACGCTGTCGCGGATCGAGGCGAGGTTCTCCTCGTTGGTGGTCTCGAGCGCGACGCGCACCTGATAGGCGGATGATTTCGCGACAAAGCAGATCGCGTCGGCCCTGGCTTCCAGCAGATCCGCCAGACCCGGATCGTTCGAGGCCGAGCGGCCCGGCCGCCGCGTCATGCCGAAGGCGGTGAATTTCGCGTGGGCAAGTTTTGGCTTCGCGGCGAAGAATTCGGTGTCGGTCGGGTTGGCGCCGGGATAGCCGCCCTCGACATAATCGATGCCGAGCCCGTCGAGCATCGCGGCGATGATCCGCTTGTCGTGCAGCGTGAAATCGACGCCGTTGGTCTGCGCGCCGTCGCGCAGCGTGGTGTCGAACAGATAGAGGCGTTCGCGGCTCATTTTGGGCCTCCCGGCGCCGGGTCCAGCGTCTTCTGCATCGTGGTATTGGCCAGCCATTCGCCGTTGACCATCACGGTATTGCGCTGCCTGCCGACATAGCCGCGCTTTTGGAAGAACTCCGCCGCGTTGTCACTGGCATCGACGGTGAGGCTTTTCGCGCCGCGAGCGCCCGAGAGCTTTTCCAGCGC
>NZ_JBAVNZ010000366.1:0-12082 GCF_049691595.1 Bradyrhizobium sp. | reverse complement strand
GACGCCCGAACAGGCCGGACTGCCGCGCGTCGGCGGCGAAGCACTGAAGGGCGGCGATGCCGATGCCAACGCGGTGGCGCTGCAAGGCGTGCTCGACGGCAAGCCGGGCTCCTATCGCGACGTGGCGCTGCTGAACGCCGCCGCCGCGCTGATCGTCGCCGGCCGTGCCAAAGACCTGAAGGACGGCGTCGCACTCGGCACCCAATCGCTCGACAGCGGCGCGGCGGCGGCGCGGTTGAAGCATCTGATCGCGGTTTCCAACGGCTGACCGCGGGAACACACATGTCGGATATCCTGAACAGGATCGAGGCCTACAAGCGCGAGGAGATCGCCGCCGCCAAGCGTGCGCATCCGCTGGCAAGCATCGAAGCGCTCGCCAGCACCGCGCCGCCGCCGCGCGGTTTCGTGCGCGCCATCCGCGAGAAGCATGCCCGCGGCGAGTTCGCGCTGATCGCCGAGGTCAAGAAGGCTTCGCCCTCCAAGGGGCTCATTCGCGCCGATTTCGATCCGCCGGCGCTGGCAAAGGCCTATCAGGCCGGCGGCGCGGCGTGCCTTTCGGTTTTGACCGACACGCCATCGTTCCAGGGCCATCTCGATTTCATGGTGGCGGCGCGCGCGGCGACGACGCTGCCGGTGCTGCGCAAGGATTTCATGTTCGACACCTATCAGGTGGTCGAGGCGCGCGCCCACGGCGCCGATTGCGTCCTGATCATCATGGCGGCGCTCGACGATGACGCCGCCAAGGATCTCGAGGATGCGGCCATCGCCAACGGCATGGATGTGCTGATCGAAATCCACGACCGCGCCGAGCTCGATCGCGCGGTAAAACTCCGCTCGCCGATGATCGGCGTCAACAACCGCGACTTGCGAACCTTCGAGACCACATTGGCGACCAGCGAGGCGCTGGCGCCGCTGATTCCAGGGGATCGCCTGATGGTCGGCGAGAGCGGCATCTTCGCGCCTGCCGATCTGGCGCGGCTTGCGCGGGTCGGCATGTCGACGTTTCTGGTCGGCGAAAGCCTGATGCGGCAGGCCGACGTGACGGCTGCGACCCGCGCGCTGCTTTCGCGCGATCAGGCCCCGCGCGCGATCGGGACGCGCTAGCGCATGTGTACCTAACAGTCATTTCTCCCGCTCCCTGCTAACGAGCGTTTGAGCCAGACTTGCACCGGCTTGCGACGTTCGCCTACATTGCATCGCGCCCAACAATTGTCAGCGAGGGTATGGCATCGTCATGTATACGCTTCCTCGACACCGCGGATTCAAATATGGACTGATTTTTCTCGCATGGGCGGCGGCGGTGGCCTGTCCTTTGTTTATAGACAATCCACCGTTCGAATGGATTTTCGAGTGGCGGCCGAAAGTTTGGCCGTACACCAGTTTGTTTAATTTTCTGGAGCTACCCGGTATCGCCCTGCTGGTGTCCGCAACAGGCGTGCATGGATCAGGGCACGCTTGGATCGATCACATGGTCGTGATCTTTGGGTCTGCGAGCCTTTGGCTTCTTGTGACGATCATATTGATTGCAATTTGGTCTGCCATTCGCCGCCGCTTGCCTCGACTTCATCGAGTCTCCAAGGACACGCACTAGTCGATGGCGCGAAAATCCTCCAGGGCCGGCTCCGCCCTCACCCATATCGACGCCAGGGGCGAGGCGCGAATGGTCGACGTGTCGGCCAAGCCCGCGACGGAGCGAATGGCAATCGCCGAAGGCCGCGTCGTCATGAGCAAGGCGACGCTCGAGCTGATCGTTTCCGGCAATGCCAGCAAGGGTGACGTGCTGGGAACTGCGCGCATCGCCGGCATCATGGCGGCGAAACGGACGTCGGAACTGATCCCGCTGTGCCATCCGCTGGCGCTGTCGAAGGTCACGCTGGATATAGCGACCGACGACAAGCTTCCGGGCTGCGTTGTCCGGGCCGCCGTCAAGGTGACCGGCCCGACCGGCGTCGAGATGGAAGCGCTGACGGCAGTGTCGGTCGCCTGCCTTGCGATCTACGACATGATCAAGGCCGTTGAGCGCGGCGTTCGGATCGAGGGCATCCACCTCGTCGAGAAAAAAGGCGGCAAGTCCGGACATTACCGCGCCGGCGCTTGAACTCGCCGGAGCATTACCCCGCCGGTCGCCCGCGCCGCCTGACAGCAGACTGCCCTGCTCAGTTCGGAACCGGCCGCTTCTGGGACGCCGGCGCGTCGGCGTTGACGGTGACGCCACGGAGCTGTTTGAAGGCCGCGATCAGCGCCTTGTCGTCCTTCTCCGCCGGCGGAACATAGGACTGCGAGCCCGCCTGCTCGGCGCCTTCGGCCGCGAGATGCCCGCGCATCGACGCCTCGCCCTTGGTCTCGGCGCGGGTCTTCAACTCGTCCGGCACATCCTGAAGCACTTCGATGTCGGGCGTGACGCCCTTGGCCTGAATCGACCGGCCGGAAGGCGTGAAATACCGCGCCGTGGTCAGCGCCAGCGCCCCATTGCCGGTGCCGAGCGGAATGATGGTCTGCACCGAGCCCTTGCCGAACGAGCGCGTCCCGATCAGCGTTGCGCGCTTGTGGTCGTGCAAGGCGCCGGCAACGATCTCGGACGCGGACGCCGAGCCGCCATTGATCAGCACCACGAGCGGCTTGCCCCGGGTGAGGTCGCCGCCTCGCGCGGTGAAGCGCTGGGTTTCCTCCGCCGCGCGGCCCCGCGTCGAGACGACCTCGCCGCGTGGCATCAAGCTGCTGGTCACCGACACCGCCTGGTCGAGCAGCCCGCCCGGATTGTTGCGAAGATCGATCACATAGCCCGCGAGCTTCTCCGGCGGGATTTCCCTGGTGATTTCGGCAATCGCCTTGCGCAGGCCGTCGGTAGTCTGCTCGTTGAACGAGGTGATGCGGATGTAGCCGATATCGCCGCCGTCGGTGTGGTAACGGACCGGCCGGATCCGGATGATCTCGCGCACGATCGCGATCTCGATCGGCTTGTCGGAAGCCTTGCGGATGATCTTGAGCCGGATCTTGCTGTGAGGCGGTCCCTTCATCCTGTTGACGGCCTGATCGAGGGTCAGCCCCTGGATCGCTTCATCGTCGATCTGGGTGATCACGTCGCCCGACATGATGCCGGCCTTGGCGGCCGGCGTGTCGTCGATCGGCGCCACGACCTTGACGAAACCGTCTTCCATCGTGACCTCGATACCAAGCCCGCCGAATTCGCCGTGGGTGGTCTCCTGCATGTCGCTCCAGCCCTTCGCATTCATGTATCGCGAATGCGGATCGAGCGATGCGAGCATGCCGTTGATCGCGCCTTCGACGAGCTTGGCGTCATCGGGCTTCTCGACATAGTCGATCCTGATCCGCTCGAACACGTCGCCGAACAGGTTGAGCTGCGAATAGGTATCGGACCGCACGGCGGCCTTTGCCGCCGCGACGAGATGCGCACCCTGGGGCGCGGTAACCAGAAGGGTCAGACACGCGCCTGCAACCGTGCCGAGGAAAAAGCTGACATTCTTGCGCATCACTCGCGATCCTTCTCGCTAACTGCAGTTCCGATTCACGGGAATCGGCGGCCTGACCCGGGAACGCCGAACACACTACGGCTTTTTGGTCGGATCAAGGCCGTTTATGACCGAGCCAATACAAACTGCCGGGAAGTGCCTGGCCGTCCCCGCGGTCGATGAGGCCCCTGGGGGCGCTTTCGTCATGGCGAGCCTCGGTCGCGCGAATGCGCGCCCTATTGACACCGTCATTGCGAGCGCACGCGAAGCAATCCATCGAGCAGCGTCAAGAAAGAACGGATTGCTTCGAGAAGCGGCTTGGCACGCCCGCGGCATGAGCGGCATAACGACAGCCACGGTTCAACCTGCTCGCACGACTATTACCCACCGCGCATGGCACAATCGGAGAGAGCTTGGCGTCGAAGTGCGGACCCAGCCAATCCGCCGTACGTGCTCTGCGCGGGCCGCCGACGTCGAATTCATCGACGAGAACGGCGGCGATCAAGGAGAGCGCATCCGAAGGCCCGACAGAAGCCACGGCCGATCAATTCGAGCCCGACGGCTTGGATCATTTCGCGACGGTTCAACTTCGAAAGCTTGGGAAAGAAAGTCTTCGAAAATAGTCAACCAATCAAAGGGAGAGCAACGGTTTCAGTCTGGCGCGTACTTCGTCCAGCACGCATGCCGGAGCCTTGCATATGAAGCGCGATCCGCGTTGCGCCCAGCAAGCACTGCGCAATTGATCGGCTTGTACAACGCCGCTGACGTCGTCGCTGTCCGGTATTGCCACGTGAAAACTCCAATCACGATCGCGCCGTGTTATCGGGCAAGCAATGCACCGACCCGTCAGTTCATTGAAGACAATTGGTGAAAGCACAGGCGCAGGCCGCCGTCCGGCCTGCGCTTGGCGACCGCTTGCAGGAAATCCAGCCAGATAATGTCGCCCGCATCAGGGCAGTAGGCGGTCACCTCACCATGCCTCATTGCCGCGCGGAGACCCCCAATCGACTTCCTGCGGAACGTTGTCCTTGGTCATTCCGCTCAGCAAATCATCGAGTGTGTAACGTGGCTTTCGTGCTGGCTTGACGATCGGACGCAACACTAATGTCCCGTTTTCGACCTCTATTTCAGCTCGCTTGCCGTTGCTGACTTTGAGAGCATCGGCGACCGTCTTCGGTATGCGCACGGCAAGGCTATTTCCCCACCTGCAAAATTCGACAATCATGCCTGCTCTCCTCAAGGGTAGATACGAAGTATATACAACGCAGTGCTGCTTTCGGCGATAGAGTCCACAGGGCGGATTAGAACCCAACGGGTTCGCGCGAAGCGCGGCCCGATGAAAGATTGATGGGTTTCGCGAAGGGCTCGCCTACCCTACGTATTGGAAACCTTCCCCGCCTCGCGCAGCCCGTTCTGCCACGTCGAAGGCTGCGTGCCGAATCCGCGTTTGGCGCGGGTGCCGAGCCAATAGCCGAATTGCGGCGGCACGTTGCGGAACGGGCCTTCGACGCCGAGTTTCAACGCGGCGTCCATCGGCCAGTTCGGATTGTTGAGGATCTCGCGGCCGACCGCGATCAGATCGGCCTGCTTGTCGCGCAAAATCTGCTCGGCCTGGTCGCCGTGAATGATCAAGCCGACCGCCATGGTCATGATATCGGCGTGGCGCTTGACATATTCCGACAGCGGCACCTGATAACTGTATTTGATTTCCTTGCCGAGGATCGGCGCCATTTCGCTGATGCCGCCGGACGAGCAGTCGATGACATCGACGCCCTTGCCCTTGAGGATTCTGGCCAGCCGCGCGCTCTGCTCCGGCCCCCAGCCGGCGTTGTCTTCCACCGACAGCCGCACGAACAACGGCTTGTCGTCCGGCCAGTGCATCCGCACCGCCTCGGTGATCTCGGTAATGAAGCGCATCCGGTTCAATTCGGACCCGCCATACTCGTCGCTGCGCTGGTTGGATTTCTCCGACAGGAACTCATGGACGAGATAGCCGTGCGCGCCGTGCAGCTCCAGCACGTCAAAACCCGCCTCATGCGCGCGCCGCGCCGCGTTGCCCCAGGCCTGCACGAGGTCTTTCACCTCGCCCCGTTCAAGCGCTCTCGGCACCGGCCATTTCTCGCTATGGGCGATCGCGCTCGGCGCCACCGGCGACCAGGCGTCCCAGTCGTCGATGTCGGGCGTGCGTTGCAACGGTCGGTCGCCCTCCCATGGACGGGTGGCGCGCGCCTTGCGGCCGGAATGGCCGAGCTGGATGCCGGCCACCGAATTCTGCTGCTGGATGAATTTCACGAGGCGGCCGAGCGGCCCGACGAAGGCGTCATCCCAGATGCCGAGATCGCCGACCGTGCCGCAGCCGCGCCGCTCGACCTTGGTCGATTCGACGACGACGAGACCGGCGCCGCCGGCCGCGAATTTTCCGGCATTCATCAGATGCCAGTCGGTCGGAAAACCCTTCACCGCCGAATATTGATGCATCGGCGGCACCACGATGCGGTTCTTCAGCTCGACGCCGCGGATCGTCATCGGCGTAAACAGCAGCAATTCGGACATGGATGGTTTTCCTCGCATCGCGAACATCGTAGTCCCGGCGGCTTGCCGGGTCGGCATTCTGCTGGCGCGAACGATATACGCGACGGAGCGTGGCGGCAAAGCCGGATCATTGCCTGCGCCGCCGGTTTTTCGTACAGCAACCGGATGACCCTTGACTCCCTCTCCCCCGGCCCGGTCGATGCGCTGCTGTTCGATCTTGGCCGCGTCGTGCTCGATATCGATTTCAACAGGACGGTGGCCTGCTGGGCCGCTCACGCCGGCTGCCAGCCTGCTGAAATCGTCGCGCGCTTTGTCCGTGATGAAATTTACCATCTGCACGAGACCGGCAAGGTGGAGGACGCCGTCTATTTCGAGAGCCTGCGAACCTCCCTCGGCTTCGGATTGTCACAAGCCCAGCTTCTGGAGGGGTGGAACGCGATCTTCGTCGGCGAAATGCCTGATATCGCGCCGCTGCTGAAACGCGCCGCGAAGCGGATGCCGCTCTACGCATTCTCCAACACCAATCGTCCGCACGCCGAATATTTCTGCAAAACCTACGTGGATCTGCTCAGCCATTTCCGGGAAATTTTCCTGTCCTCGACGATCGGGCTTCGAAAGCCGGATGCCGCGGCCTATGATCATGTAGTGAAGGCGATTGGCGTGCCCGCCGCGCGGATCGTGTTCTTCGATGACCTCGCGGCCAATGTCGAGGCTGCACGGGCGCGCGGAATGGCCGCCGTTCACGTGACATCGACCGATGACGTGGTAAAGGCGCTCGCAGCGCTCGGGATTTAGGAGTTTTCGCCGTGGCCCTGATGCCGGTTGCCGATGCGCTTGCCGCGATCCTCGCTGGCGCCGAACCGTTGCCCGAGGAGATGGTCGCACTCGATACCGCCCATCATCGCGTGCTGGCGCGCGACGTTGCCGCACGGCGCACCCAGCCGCCGCAGGCGATGTCGGCGATGGACGGCTATGCCGTGCGCGCGGCTGACGCGTCGAATCTCAAGGCGCGGCTGAAAGTGATCGGCGAAGTCGCCGCGGGCCGGCCGTTCGAGCGGAAAATCGGCGCCAACGAAGCGGTGCGGATCTTCACCGGCGGGGTGATCCCCGACGGCGCCGACGCCGTCATCATCCAGGAGGACACGGTGGTCGATGGCGACCACGTCACGATTACCGAGGCGGCCGTGGCCGGACGGCATATCCGCCCCGCCGGCGTCGATTTCCGCGCGGGCGATGTGCTGCTTGCAGGCGGAAGCCGCCTCACCGACCGCGACCTCTCGCTCGCCGCCGGCATGAACTATCCCGAACTCGCCGTGTGCCGCCGGCCCAAACTCGCGGTGCTCGCCACCGGCGACGAGCTGGTGATGCCGGGGTCGCTCCCGGGTCCCGGCCAGATCGTCTATTCCAACGGCTACGCGCTGCGCGCGCTGGCGCGGGCCGAGGGCGCCGAGACGGTCGATCTCGGCATTGCCGCCGACACCATCGCCGCCACCACCGCGGGCATCCGCCGCGCCCGCGACGCCAATGCCGATATCCTGGTCACGACCGGCGGCGCCTCGGTCGGCGACCACGACCTCGTCAGGCCGTCGCTGGAGGCCGAGGGCGTCACCATGGCGTTCTGGCGGATCGCGATGCGGCCGGGCAAGCCCATGATGCATGGCCGGCTCGGGGCGATGCGGGTGATCGGCCTGCCCGGCAATCCGGTCTCGTCCTATGTCTGCGCATTGCTGTTCCTGGTGCCGCTGATTCGCGCGCTATCGGGCCGCGCGGCCATTCATCACGTCAGGCAGACGGCCCTGCTCGGCTGCGATGTCGCCGCCAATGACCAGCGCGAGGACTATCTGCGCGCCCGTCTGGAGGTACGCAGCGACGGCGCGCTGATCGCAACCCCGGTCAGCCACCAGGACAGCTCGCTATTGGGGAATCTCGCTGCGGCACGGGCGCTTGTGATACGCCCGCCATTGGCGCCGGCGGCGCCCAAAAGCTCTGCTTGCGAGATCCTGCGCCTCCCCGAATGACGCCGTTTGACGGCGTATCCTGGCAAAACCCCGACTGCGTTCACTTGAAATTAAGTGGTTGCGGAACACATATCGAACATATAGTGTCTGTTCATGATTTGTTTCGAGAATTAGTGTCTACAGGCGAGAGTTTGAGAACTTCTGTTATCTCGAAATCGAACGACGCGACCAACCGGGGGAATGCTCGAGATGCTTACGCGCAAACAGTACGAACTTCTGCGTTTCATCAATGAACGGCTGAAGGAGGCCGGCGTGCCGCCCTCCTTCGACGAGATGAAGGATGCGCTGGACCTGCGCTCGAAGTCCGGTATCCACCGCCTCATCACCGCGCTGGAAGAGCGCGGCTTCATCCGCCGCCTGCCCAATCGCGCCCGCGCCATCGAGGTCATCAAGCTGCCGGAGCTTTCGGCTGGCAACGGCAATAGCCGCCGCGGCTTCACGCCGAGCGTCATCGAAGGCACGCTCGGCAGGCGCTCCAGCGGCGCAGCCCTGACCGAGGACGACAGCAACCGCCCGGTCGCGGTGCCGGTCATGGGCCGGATCGCCGCCGGTACGCCGATCGAGGCGCTGCAGACCCGCAGCCACACCATCAGCGTGCCGCCCGACATGCTCGGATCCGGCGAACATTACGCGCTCGAAGTTCGCGGCGACTCCATGGTGGATGCCGGCATTCTCGACGGCGACATCGCGCTGATCCAGCGCAACGAGGCCGCCGACACCGGCGATATCGTGGTGGCGCTGATCGACGAGGAGGAAGCGACGCTGAAGCGGTTCCGCCGCCGCGGCGCCTCGATCGCGCTGGAGCCCGCCAATACCTCCTACGAAGTCCGCATCCTGCCGCCGAACCGGGTCAGGATTCAGGGCAAGCTGATCGGGCTCTACCGGAAGTACTGACAGGCGCGACCCGGGAGCGTGTTAGCGCATTTGTGATCGGACGCGCTGCCGCGAGTCGCACAATTGCCCAGAACCGGGCCAACACTTGCAAGCTTGTCCACTCTGATAGAGGCCTGTGCCTCGCGGAGGTGCGGGTAGCTATCTCGAACGAGGAGCATCCGATGTGTGACTATAGTCTGCATGCTGTGGCATCGCGGCCCGCGCGGGTCGGAGAGACGCTGATCACCACGACCTTCCGCGGCACGTCGACCCGCGGTTTCGCGTCAGAAAGCGATCCCGCGGTCGCGGTCTGCATGCTTCCTGGAACCGAAGTCGCCTTCGCCGAAGAGGTCAAATACGACAACCGGTGGATCTGGACCAAAGCCACGGGTTTCCGCGTCGGCAAGTTCAATGAGGTGGATCCGGATGTACGCGATCGTCACCATGACGCGATCGAATTTCCGGACGGAAGCCACGTGCTGGTGACGCAGCTCTGCGAGGGGCAGCGGGTGACGGTGCTGCAATTGCCGGCGGTTCATACCGTCGCCGAACGCGCGTCCAGGGCTGTCGCGGCGCCTTCGGCAGCGTCGATCTTCATCGATTGAATACTCCAATCGGAAGCCGCCGGCGGCAGCCGGCGGCGCTGAAAGCGAGTGACCGGTGGTCGCCAAGGTCACATGGCAAGAAGCCGGACGCCTGACCGAGCCCGGCCGATATATGTTCAGGTTCGGCTGGCTCACCGTCACCGCGGAAGATCTGGCCATCTGGCGGCAGTTCCCGGACGCGGCGTTCACGCTGGTCGACTTGCCGGTGGAGACCGACGCGGCGGAATATCATCTCGGCGCATTCGAACTGCCGGCGAAACCTTCGTGCGGCGAACGGTGACGTTCGCCTCGGTCAGAAGCCGCCTCAGTCATCCGCCTGTACATCGGCTTCGGACGGCGTCGCGTCGACGGCGCGCGGCGGGGCGACGCGCGGCGCGAGGATCGAGGTCTCGGCTTCGCCATCGCCAGCGATCCGTGGCGACCACGGACGATCGACAGCTGCGGGCTTGACCGCATCGATGGCAAATCCTTCGCGGCTTCGCCGCAGCGCCAGCGCGCCCTGCCGCCGCAGGCGGTCGGTATCGATCACGGAAGCGCCGCACGCTGCCGGCGCCTGCCTTGCCGTCACCACCAACGCCGCGCGCGCGCAATCATCCGCCAGCGCCTCCGGCCGCAGCGTCAGGGCGACGAACGCGCCCCCGGCCATCGGCGTCACGCAACCGGCCTCGTCGCAGGAGACACCGTCCGCGAGCGAAGCATCGCCGGCGGTCCGCGGATCGGCGTCCGCCGCCAGCCATTCCCTGACCAAAAACGCGTCCCTGGCCGAGCGCATCAAATGCAGCCGCCCATCCCCGCCTCGGACGCCGACATTGCGGCCGTCGGCGGAAATCAGGATATCCGGCTGCGGCACCCGCACCGCCCACACCACGGCGAACAACAGCAGGGCGGCGCCGCACCAGCGCAGCGGCGTCCGCAACAGGCCGAGCAGGATGATTCCACCGCTCGCTGCGATCAGCGGGCCAATGCCGAACGCCGCCATGCGGCCGACCGCGCCGGGCAATGCCGCGACCCATCGCGTCACCAGGATCATCCAGTCGATGCCGGTGCCCATGATCGCCCAGAACACGCCGTCGAAGCCAAACGGCATGGCGACAAGGCCGAGCAGGCCCGCCGGCATCACCAGCGCGGAGACCACCGGCATCGCCGCGAGGTTGGCGAGGAGGCCATAGGGCGTCACCCGATGGAAGTGAAAGGCGGCATAGGGCGTGGTCGCCAGTCCCGCCACCAGCGAGGCCAGCACCAGCATCATGATCTCGCGGCCGCCCCATAGCGCGACGCGCGCGGTAGCCGAATGATCGGGCGCGGCCAACAGGCGCGGCATGCCGATCTGCACCAGCGCCACCAGCCCCAAGGTCGCGGCGAACGACATCTGAAAGCTCGGATGCACCAGCGCCTCCGGCGCGATCGCCAGCACGATCATCGCAGCCACCGCCAGCGTCCGGAACGTGATGGCGCGACGGTCGACCATGACGGCGATCAGCACCACCGCCGTCATGAAGAACGAGCGCTGGGTCGCGACCTCCGCGCCTGACAGCAGAAGATAGAACGCGGCGGCAAGCAGCGCCGCGACCGCCGACCATTTCTTGATCGGGTAGCTCACAGTGAGCACGGGAAACAGCGCCAGCAGCGCGCGGACCGCGAAGAACACCACGCCCGCGACCACCGCCATGTGATAGCCGGAGATCGACAGCACGTGGCCGAGGCCTGAAATGAACATCGCGTCGTTGACGGGCTCGGAGATCGCATCGCGCCGGCCGGTGAGCAGCGCAGTGGCGATGGCGCGCCGGTCGCCATCGAGTGTGGTGCGAATCCGCGCGTCGATCGCATCGCGTAACCCCTGCATGAACGCGGCGTAGCGCAGCGACAGTCCGCCGCTGGCCGGCGACGCCACGGTCCTGATCGCGCCCATCACGAAGCCCGACGCGCCGATCTTCTGGAAATACATGTCGCGGCCGAAATCATAACTGCCTGGGCGCAACGGGGCGAGCGGCGGCTGCAGCCGTGCCTTCAATTCGACGAAGCCGCCGACCGCGGGCGCGGTCCCCTTTTTTACCGACAGCCGCACCCGCTCCAGTTTCATCTCGCCGCGCGGACTTTCCATGGTCACAACGCGCAGCACGAAGCGGTCGGTGCGTTCGCGGATGTCGCGGGTCTCGACGAAGCCCGACAGCGATACCGAAAACATCGGCCGCGCCAGCACGCCATGCGCCACCCGCGCGGTCTTCCAGGTGGCGGCGGCAAAACCTGCCGCGGCGGCGGCCACCATGACCGCTACGGGAAATGCCTTTTGCCGGCGCAAGGCAAACGCCACGGCGCACAGCACAGCGGCGGTGACGGCGGCCACCGGCAACACCGGCTCATGATCGGCGGCAAAGTAGCAGGCGATCCCGCTGCCGAACGCCACCGGCACCCACGGCAGCAGCCGCCCGGCACCCGCCTCGGCGCGCACCCATTGGCGCAAGGTCTCGATGAGGGGCTGCCAGGCGCTGAGGCCCACGGGGAACCCGCCCGCCTGCGGAGCCGCGCGCGGTGGCCAGGTCCCGGCGTAACCCCGCCGCTGGCCCGGCGTCCTGCCCTGCTCCGC
>NZ_JBAVNZ010000365.1:0-7724 GCF_049691595.1 Bradyrhizobium sp. | reverse complement strand
CATTTCGGTACCCGCGGGCACTTCCGGATCGGGTTCGGCGGCGGGCGCCGGTCCGGGCGCCGTCTTCGGCGCATGGATCATCGGCCTGCCTTCGCCGACCGGCGAACGAGACTCCGCGACCTCATGCGCGACGTTCGGAGCAGGTCCGGACGGTTTTGGCGGCGCGCTTGCCTTGCCGAGATCGGCGGCGCTCTCGCCGTCAGCCAGAATGGTCGCGATCGGCGTGTTGACGGCGACGTCGGCGGTGCCTTCCGGGATCAAGATCCTGCCGAGCGTGCCCTCATCCGTCGCCTCGACCTCCATCGTCGCCTTGTCGGTTTCGATCTCGGCGATCACATCGCCCGACTTGATCGTCTCGCCTTCCTTTTTCAGCCATTTGGCGAGGTTGCCCTTTTCCATGGTGGGCGACAGCGCGGGCATCAGCACTTGAATGGGCATGGGAACTCCGAAATAGGCTTGCGCGCGCGTTAGCGATAGACATCGGTATAAAGTTCGGACGCATCCGGCTCGGGATCGCGCTGGGCGAAGTCCGCCGCGTTGTTGACGATCTCGCGCACCTCGGCGTCGATGGCCTTCAATTCCTGCTCGCTCACCCTGGCCGCGAGCAGACGGTTGCGGACCTGCTCGATCGGATCCTGATCGTGGCGCACCTTTTCGACCTCTTCGCGCGTGCGATACTTCGCAGGATCGGACATCGAATGGCCGCGATAGCGATAGGTCTGCATCTCCAGGATATAGGGCCCGTTGCCCGCGCGGCACCAGGCGACCGCCTCGTCGCCCGCGGCTTTCACCGCGCGCACGTCCATGCCGTCAACCTGCTTGCCGGGAATGTTGAAGGAAATGCCGCGCCTGGAGAAATCGGTCTGCGCGGATGACCGCGTCACCGAGGTTCCCATAGCGTAGCGGTTGTTCTCGATGACGTAGACCACCGGAAGCTTCCACAGCTCCGCCATGTTGAAGCTTTCGTAGACCTGGCCCTGATTGGACGCGCCGTCGCCGAAATAGGCCAGGCTGACGAAATCGTTGCCACGGTAGCGGTTGGCGAAGGCAAGGCCGGTCCCAAGCGAGACCTGCGCGCCGACGATGCCGTGGCCGCCATAGAAATTCTTCTCCTTGCTGAACATGTGCATGGAGCCGCCCTTGCCCTTGGAATAGCCGCCATGCCGACCGGTCAGTTCGGCCATCACGCCCTTGGCGTCCATGCCACAGGCCAGCATGTGGCCGTGGTCACGGTATCCGGTTATGACCTGGTCGCCCTGCTTCAAGGCCATCTGCATGCCGACGACGACGGCTTCCTGGCCGATATAGAGATGGCAGAAGCCGCCGATCGCACCCATGCCGTAGAGCTGGCCGGCCTTTTCCTCAAAGCGGCGGATCAGCAGCATGTCGCGCAGCGCAGCCAGCTCCTGTTGCCTGCTGAATTCCGGAGGAGACAAGTAGGCGTTTTCCTGCGCTGTTTCCTTTGCGACGCTCTTCTTGGGTGCGGCCATGGCGATTCCGGATGCGAGAGTGAATTAGGTTCTCTCTATCCCAACTCAAACCGCCGTGAAAGCGCCGTGAAGGCATTGCGTGATACGGCCGAACGATTGCCATGCCGCAGTGCAATGCGGCGACATTTTCGAGATCGCAATCGCCGATTTTTGAAATTTGAGCGCAATCCGGAAAAGTGGATACCGGTTTTTCGACCCAATCGTGCTGGCTCACGATCGATATCAGTTCGGTTTGATCTTCCGAACCAAATCTCGCGGATTGGCGTAGTCGAGCTGGAAGCGCGCGCGCTCGTCCAGCATGTCCGGGTCAACCCGGTCCGACCTCAGCAGCGAGACGCGCAGCTCACCTTCGGCGCGCTCCCGCTTCAGCCGTGCCAGCTCCGACGTCAGCGCGACGATCTCCTGGTCGAGTTCCTGCCGCGCGTTCAGCCCATATTTGCCGGTGTAGGCGTTGACGCCGAAATAGCCGACCATCAGCGCCGCCATCGTGTAGAGGGCGAGCCCGGTCAGGATCGATTTCAGTCGGCTGCGTGAGACCATGCAGCCAGCATGCGACGATCCGGTTAAGGGAATGCTAAATCCCGCCTGCGCCGCCTATTTGTTGTGCAGCTCGATAAAGGCCGCGAAGGCGTCGATGTATTGCTGCAACACTTTTTGCAGCGATTCCTTGATGAGCTGGCCCTTGTCGTCGAAGGCATCGCCTACCGCGTTCAGATACGCCTCCGGCTGCCCCATGATCGGGCCCACGATACCCGGCAGGAGCTGCTTCAGGTTCATGGCCGCGCTGACGCCGCCGAGCGGGCCGGGCGAGTTGCTGACGATGCCGATCGGCTTGCCGAGGAACGAGCTCTTGCCGAAAGGGCGCGATCCGACGTCGATCGCGTTCTTCAGCACGCCGGGGATCGAGCGGTTGTATTCGGGCGTCACGAACAGCACGCCATTCGACTTCTGCAGTTTTTCGCGGAACGACAGCCAATCCGCCGGCGGCGCCGCTTCGAGGTCCTGGTTGAAGAATGAAAGGCCGTGCAGGATGGTGACGTCGAGCTTCAGCGAAGCCGGCGCCAGCCTGGCGAGGGCGTTGGCGATCTTGAGCGAAAAGCTCTCCTTGCGGAGGCTGCCGACGATCGCGACGATGGTGTGCGTGGCCATGGATTTTCCTTCTTGAAGCCGGACCGGCTGCTTTCAATTACGCTGCATCCAATTACGCCACATCGGCAGAAAGATGCAAGTGCATGAAACGCTCAATTCCGGAAACGCTGCGTTTTTCAAAGGTGCATGAAAGAAGCAGGCAGGTCGCCGGACCGGGACGGCCTGCTGCGCCAACTTTCCCCGCGGCGATCAAATCGCCGCAGCGCCGTCATTGGCGGTTGCCGGCTCGTCAGCCCTTGCTCGGATTGATCAGGAATTTCTCGCCGGTGGCGCGCTTGTTGTAGACGGCGATGTTGGAAAGCTGCAGCGCTTCCTGCAGCGACACCACCTGGGTGTAATGGCTGGCAAAGGTGGTCTTGAGTTCGGCAAGCACGCGCTGGCGCAACCTTGCGCCGTCAGCCGGTCCGATCTTCTGCAGGAACGGGAACAAGAGCCAGCCCCCGACGCCCCACATCATGCCGAATGCCCGGTTCAGCTCGATCGGCCGGGGATCGAGCGCGCCATAGACATAGACCTGCTTGTGAACGCTCGATCCGTAGCGGCTGTAGACCTTGGCATTCTTGTTGGCAGCGATCTCCATGCAGGTGAGGATTTGTCCCGCGAGCTTGCCGCCGCCAATGGCGTCGAATGCGATGGTCGCGCCGGTTTGCACCAGCGCGGCTGTCAGGTCATCCATGAAGGTCGGCGCGGTGGAATCGCAGATATATTTGGCGCCGATCTTGCGCAGGATATCGGCCTGCTCCTGGCTGCGAACGATGTTGACGAGGTCGATGCCGTCCTTGATGCAGATCTTGTTGAGCATCTGCCCGAGGTTGGAGGCGGCCGCGGTATGCACCAGCGCCTTGTGGCCCTCGCGCCGCATGGTTTCGGTCATGCCCAGCGCCGTCAGCGGATTGACGAAGCAGGACGCGCCTTCGGCCGGCGTGGTCCCCTCCGGCAGGACGAGGCAGTCCGCAACCCGCACGGTGCGGTATTGCGAGTACATCGCGCCGCCAATCAGGGCGACGGTCTTGCCCATCAGCGCCTTGGCCGTGTCCGAGGATCCGGTCCTGACCACCACGCCCGCGCCCTCATTGCCGACCGGCATGGATTCATCGAGCCGCCCGGCCATCGCCTTCATCGCGGCTTCCGGAATTTTGGCGGTGATCACCGGCATTTCCCTGGTCCCGGACGCCTTGGCGGTCGTCATGTCGGCGGCGCCGACCAGAAGACCGAGGTCCGACGGATTGATCGGCGCGGCCTCGACGCGGACCACAACTTCGTCGGGGCCGGGTTCGGGCGTGGGCAGGCTGACCAGCGACAGCTCGAGTTCGCCGCTCGTCTTGATCAGCGAGCGAAGCTGCAGCCCGGTCCTGGTGTCGGCGCTCATCGTGAACCTCCCTTTTGCATTTCTTGTGAATTCCTGACGCCGCGTCCCTTCACGCCAGCGCCTTCAGCGCCGCCTTGCCGGCGTATTTCGCCTGCGCGCCCAATTGCTGCTCGATGCGCAGCAACTGGTTGTACTTGGCGGTGCGGTCCGAGCGCGCCAGCGAGCCGGTCTTGATCTGCCCGCAATTGGTGGCGACCGCGAGGTCGGCGATGGTGGAATCCTCGGTCTCGCCGGAGCGGTGCGACATCACGGCGGTGTAGCCGGCCTTGTAGGCCATCTCGACCGCGGCAAGCGTTTCCGTCAGCGTGCCGATCTGGTTGACCTTGATCAGGATCGAATTGGCGCGGCCGTATCTGATGCCGTCGGCAAGGCGCGTGACATTGGTGACGAACAGATCGTCGCCGACGAGCTGGCACTTGCTGCCGATCAGATCGGTCAGTTCCTTCCAGCCGTCCATGTCATCCTCGGACATGCCGTCCTCGATCGTGACGATCGGATAGCGCGAGGCCAGGTCGGCGAGGTATTTCGCCTGCTCGGAACGCGAGCGCGTCTTGTTCTCGCCGCCATAGACGTATTTGCCGTCCTTGAAGAATTCGGTGGCGGCGCAGTCCAGCCCCAGCATCACGTCGTGGCCGGCCTTGTAGCCGGCCTTGCCGATCGCATTCATGACGAAATCGAGCGCGGCGTCCGCCGACGGCAGGTTCGGCGCAAAGCCGCCCTCGTCACCGACATTGGTGCTGTGACCGGCCTTCTTCAGTTCGCCCCGCAGCGTGTGAAAAATTTCCAAACCGCAGCGCAGCGCGTCGGCGAACGTCCTGGCGCCGACCGGCAGGATCATGAACTCCTGGAAATCGATCGGATTGTCGGCATGCACGCCGCCATTGATGATGTTCATCATCGGCACCGGCAGGGTTCGCGCCGAGGTGCCGCCGACGTAACGATAAAGCGGCATGTCGAAGGATTCGGCGGCGGCCTTGGCGCAGGCCAGCGACACGCCCAGAATGGCGTTGGCCCCTAACCGGCTCTTGTTCGCCGTGCCGTCGAGATCGATCATGATCTGGTCGATCTGGACCTGCTCCTCGACCGACCGGTCGCTCAGCGCCTCGAAGATCTCGCCGTTGACGGCGTCGACCGCCTTCCGCACGCCCTTGCCGAGATAGCGCGCCGTGTCGCCGTCGCGCAGTTCGACCGCCTCATGGGCGCCGGTGGAGGCACCGGATGGCACCGCGGCGCGGCCGACCGAGCCGTCTTCCAGCACCACATCGACCTCGACCGTGGGATTGCCGCGGCTGTCGAGAATTTCGCGGCCGATGATGTCGACGATGGCTGTCATGATCTTGCGCTTTCCTTAAATGGTGCTGCCTGGTTGAGGCGCGTCTTACACGGCGCGCAAGCAAATGTGAACGCTTGCCCGGGGGCTCTGGCCTGACGGTCGCACACGGTTAAGGTTATGCTCATCCGAGGTTGATCTTCGCGTCCGAACCTTCCTTCCCACAGAGCCGGGGTAACGCAATGAACCGCCGCCAGTTTCTCTCCTCGACGGTCATCGCTCTCGTTGCCGCCCCGGCCCTGCTTCGCGGTGCCGGCGCGCAGGAAGGCCCGTTCAAGGTGAAGTATTATCCGGTCGCCGACGGCATGGGCTCGCGCGACGTCGCCCCCGCCGCCGACGGCACCGTCTGGTTCTGCGGCCAGCGCAACGGCACGCTGGGGCGGCTCGATCCGCGGGACGGCGCGTTCAAGCTGATTGATCTCGGCAAGGACGCGGCCCCGCATGGGGTGACCATCGGACCTGACGGCGCGCCATGGGTGACCGAGGGCGGGCAGAATGCCATTGCCCGGGTCGATCCGGCCGATCACAAGGTCACGCTGTTCCGCCTGCCGGAAAAGGAAGCCCATGCCAACCTCAACACCGGCGTCTTCGACCGAAGCGGAATTTTCTGGTTTACCGGCCAGTCCGGCATCTACGGGCGGCTCGACCCGAAATCGGCTGACATCACGGTGTTCAAGGCGCCCCGCGGCCGCGGGGCTTACGGCATGACGATCACGCCAAAGGGCGAGGTCTGGTATGCTTCGCTGGCCGGCAATCACATCGCCCAAATCGATCTGGCGACTGGCAATGCCAGCATCGTCGAACCGCCCACGCCCAATCAGGGCGCGCGCCGGATATGGTCGGATTCGAGGAGCCGGCTTTGGGTCAGCGAATGGAACAGCGGCAACGTCTCGATGCACGATCCGGCCGACGGCTCCTGGAAGGCCTGGAAGCTGCCGGGCGACAATCCCCGCACCTATTCGGTCTATGTCGACGACAAGGACAAGGTCTGGCTCACCGACTTCTCGGCCAATGCGATCGTGCGTTTCGATCCCAAGACGGAGAAATTCAATACGTTCGCAAGCGACAGGCCGGGCGCCAATGTCCGGCAGATGGCCGGCCGGCCCGGCGAGGCGTGGGGCGGTGAATCCGGCACCAACCGACTGGTCATGATTCAGACCGTCACGCCGGCGTGAGATTTTTCGTTGTCCTGCTGCTCCCTCTCCTGGCGATGGCTCCGGTTGCCGCCGAAGCTGACGGCGAGCGGCTGTTCGCAACCTGCCGCGCCTGCCACAGCCTCGATCCGGCCGCGCGCGGCCTGCCCGGCCCCAATCTCGCCGGCCTGATCGGGCGCCAGATCGGCGGCGATGCGACTTTTGATTACTCGCCGGTGCTGCGCAAGGCGCGCGATCAAGGGCTGCGCTGGGACACCAAACGCCTGGAAACTTTCCTCGCCGATCCCGCCGGGATGTTTCCGGGCCTTTGGATGTCGATGCGCGGCATCGAGGACGCCGCGGAACGCCAGTCGCTGGTGCGGTTTCTGGCGGACCCACGGTCGCGCTGAAGGTTGACGACGACGCCCGGTTGCGTCCAAGTCAGCGCGCGCACAGGATAGGAAGATGGCTCGAAAATCATTGCAACTCGGCCGCGCCGTGGAATGGCCCGGCTCCCCGGAAAAGGCGACGCTCGACCGCGTGCCCAACCCGCAAAAAGATACCAATTACCTGGTGCGGTTTACCGCGCCGGAATTCACCTCGCTCTGTCCGGTCACGGGACAACCGGATTTCGCGCATCTGGTGATCGACTATGTGCCGGGCCAGTGGCTGCTGGAATCGAAGTCGCTGAAGCTCTATGTCGCGAGTTTCCGCAATCACGGCGCTTTCCACGAGGACTGCACGGTGATGATCGGCAAACGGATAGCTGGCGAGATCAAGCCCAAATTCTTGCGCATCGGCGGCTACTGGTATCCGCGTGGCGGCATCCCGATCGACGTGTTCTGGCAGACCGGCAGATTGCCGAAGGGCATGTGGGTCCCGGACCAGGGCGTGGCGCCCTATCGCGGGCGGGGGTGATCTCGCCGTGCGCCATCCTGACGCGACCCACGCAACCCCATCGAATAGCTGATGGCGGCGGCTAGCCGGGCTCGATGACGAAAGCGCGGCTATGCGGCGCCTGCATCGGCGGGGCGCGTCAGCCGCAGCAGCCGCGCGCAGACGAAGCCCAGCGCAATCATCGCGGCGGCGGCGGTAAGCAAGGTCGGCACCTTGCCAGCATGCTGAATGCCAAAGCCATAGGCGATCGGGCCGATGGTCTGGCCCATGAAAAAGAAGAATGAATGCAGCGATAGCGCGGTGGCGCGGGCTTCGACTGACAGTTCGCTGGCGAACACCTGCAGGCATCCATGGAT
>NZ_JBAVNZ010000364.1:0-9795 GCF_049691595.1 Bradyrhizobium sp. | reverse complement strand
GCCCACGGCCTCGTGGTTCGAGACGCGCCGTTTTGCCGCGCTGCTCGCCCGCGCCAAGCCCCGGTTCTGATTAATCAAAACCGGACGGGCTCCGGCAGCGATGCCGCTGTGACTTCGCCACACTTGCTCCTATATAATAGCCAGCTTCGGCGCTGAGCCCGGCGTTGCACGGCCGGCAGCCGGAGCGGATCCATGGGGAGACACCGTGCAGACGACGCTGCTCGGCCTGGCGATCGCCTTTATCATTGCGCTGCTGGCCGCGCTGGTCGGGCCGTATTTCGTCGACTGGAATCAGTTCCGGCCGCAATTCGAGGCCGAGGCGACGCGGATCATCGGCGCGCCGGTCCGCGTCGGCGGCGAACTCGATGCGCGTCTGTTGCCGGCGCCGTCGCTGAGGCTGCGTTCCGTCGCGGTCGGCGGCGCCAATGATCTCGGCAAGGTCCGGGCTGACAAGCTCGACGTCGAGTTCAGCCTGGGCTCACTGATGCGCGGCGAGTGGCGCGCCACCGAGCTGACGGTCAGCGGCATGTCGCTCGATCTCGGCCTCGATCCGAAGGGCCGGATCGACTGGCCGGCCTCGAGTGGAACCTTCAATCTGGGATCGCTGGCGATCGACCGGCTCAATCTCACCGGCCGCCTCGCCCTGCATGATGCGGCGAGCCGCGGCACCATCGAACTGAGCGACATCGCCTTTGCCGGCGATGTGCGTTCGCTGGCCGGATCGGTGCGCGGCGACGGCCATTTCATGCTGGAGGGGACGCGTTACCCGTTTCGGGTTTCCTCCGGACAGGGCCCTGACGGCAATGGCACCCGCGTCCACCTCAATATCGATCCCGGACAGCGCACGCTCGCGGTCGACCTCGAAGGCATGCTCAGCTTCGAGACGCGCGCGCCGCGCTTCGACGGCGCGGTGACGCTGGCCGCAGCGGCCGAGCCAAAGCCAAAGGGCGACCAAGGATTGCAATCGCCCTGGCGCATCGCGGCCCGGGTCAAGGCCGATCCCTCGGCCGCGCGGCTCGATCAGGTCGAGGTGAGTTACGGCGCGGAAGAGCGCGCGCTGAAGCTCGCAGGCAGTGGCGAGATTCGCTTCGGCGCCTCGCCGCTGCTGCGGGCGACGCTGTCGGCGCGACAGCTCGATGCCGACCGGTTTGTCGCCAGGGACAACATGATTGCCGAGCCAATTGGCATGATGGTGGCGCTGCGCGCGCTGATCTCGGCAATTCCGCCAGCTCCGATCCCCTCGCAAGTCGAACTCACCGCCGAGCAGGTCATGCTCGGCGGGCGGCCGTTGCAGGACATCGCCGCCGAACTGCGGGGAGACGCGAAATCCTGGACCGTGCGCCGGGCGGAGTTTCGCGCACCCGGCGCGACGCGGGTGTCGCTGAGCGGAGTGAGCGCGCCAAACGCATCGCCCGACCGTTTCAAGGCGGCGCTCGATGTCGAATCCTCCGATCCCGGTGCGCTGATCAATTGGTCGCAGGGCCGCGGCGACATCATTTATCGCAGCCAGAAGCCGCTGCGGCTGCGCGGCGATGTCACGATAGCGCCCGACGGCTTCGCCATCGATGCCATGAAGGCCGAGGTCGATGGCAGCGCGGTCGTGGGGCGGGTGGCGTTCTCCGGCAGGCAGGTCAACACCGGCTCGCGGATCGAGGCGGACCTGAAGGCGGAGCGCGTTGATGTCGAAGCCGCCAGCGCCTTGCTGGGTTCGCTGGCGGTACCGCCGGCGGAGTGGCCGGACGAGGCAAAGCTTTCGCTCGATATCGGCCGCGCGATCTTGCCCGGTCAGGAACTGCGTCCGCTGGTCGCGAGATTCGGCTATGATGCGAAGACGCTTGCGCTGGAGCGATTGAAGATCGGCCAGCCTGACGGCGCGACGCTGGAAGGCGCGGGCCGTTTCGACCGCGTCAATGCGACCGGAAAACTGGCGCTCACTTCCGGCGCGGCGTCGCTCGGCCAGCTTGCCGGGCTGATGGCGCCGTTCGCGCCGTCCGTTGCGGCGCGGCTCACGGCGTTGGCAACGGGTCCAGGCCCGGTGCGCGCAAAATTGGCGCTCGATCTCGACCGCAACGCAGGCCAGGCCGATCGGGTCGCCGCGCGCGCCGTGCTCGATCTCGATGCGCCGCAGCTCAAGGGCGTCGTCGCCGTCACCGCGACGCCAAATGTCGCGGCGATCCGCGGCTTCGATCTCGATGCGCTCGGCCGCGGCGAGATCGGCATCGAGGCAAAACTGTCGTCGGCGCAGGGGCGCGCGCTGCTCGCCTTGCTCGGTCTCGATCATGCGATCGCGGCGGGCGAAGGCGCGGCGCAATTCGAAGGTTCGCTCGCCGGCGCCTTTCGTGCGCCGCTGCGGCTGAAGGCGAGGATTTCGGGGGCGGGGCTCGATGCGGCCGCCGAAGGTTCTGCCGAGCCCTGGGCGCAGGAGGCCAGGGCCAGCGTCAATTTGAGAGTACGGCGTGTCGATCTCGGGCCGCTGCTCGATCTCAAGCCGTCCGACACGTTGGCGCAAAACATCGGCCTGTCGTCGCGCGTCTTGCTTTCGGGCAACAAGCTTACCTTCGACGATCTCGACAGCACCATTGCCGGTTCGCGGCTGCGCGGCCGCCTGGCGCTCACCCTTGGCGACGAGAAGAACATCGACGGCGAAATCGGGCTCGACCAGATCGCGCTGGCGCCGGCGTTCGCGCTGGCGATCGGCGCCGCCGGACATGATGCCGCCGAGCCGCTCGGCCTGGGATTCACCACGGGCTGGCGCGGCCGTATCGCCTTTCAGGCGCTGCGCGGTTTACTTCCCGGCGGCGGTGAATTGCAGCCGGTGAGCGGCACGATCAAGGGCGACGGTCAGTCGCTGACGCTCGATGCCCTCACGGGCAGGATCGGCGGTGGCGAAGCGGCCGCCAATATCGACGTCAGGCAAAGCATCAATGGAACGATCTTGAATGCAAGCCTTGATCTCCGCGGCGTCGATGGCGCGGCGCTGCGCTACCGGAGTCTGGCGATGCCGAAGGGGCGTGCGTCGATGCAGATGACGCTGATGAGCCAGGGGCGCAGCGCGTCGGCATTGACGGGGGCGCTGTCCGGCAGCGGAACGGTGACGCTGGAGCAGGCAAGGATCGCCGGCCTCGATCCGCGCGCGTTCGACGTGGCGATCCGCGCCATCGACAGCGGCCAGGCGATCGATGATGCGCGGCTGAAGCGGATCGTCGAGCCGGTACTGGCCGCCGGCGCGCTGTCGATTGCCTCCGCGCAAATTCCGTTCAACATCAGGGATGGCCGGCTTCGCGTCGGCGCAACCGCGCTCGATGCCAATGGCGCCCGCGTCATCGTCTCCGGCGGCTATGATATTCCGGCCGATCAGGCCGACATCCGCGTGGCGCTGGCGTCGACCGCCGCGGGGACGGCGACCAGCCATCCGGAAATCCAGCTGTTCGCGGCGGGCACGGCCGATGCGCTCAATCGCACGCTCGATGTGACCGCATTGTCGTCCTGGCTCGCGGTGAGGGTGATTGATCGCGAAACAAGGCGGCTGGATGCGATCGAGCGCGGCGAGCCGCCGCCGGCGATACCGAAGCCGACCCCGGCCTCGATCCCGCCGCCGGCAGAGGCGCTGCCCGCGCTGGAAGCACCGGATCTGAATCCGGCCGACCCGCTTTCCGACGTGACGCCGGCAGGCCGCGATCCGCGCAGGTTGCGGCAAAAGCCCAGGGTCGGCGCGCCGCGGCCGCCGCTTGCGCCGCCCGTTGCCAATGCGCCTGCACCGAATTCGCCCGCGCCCGTCGCCAGCCAGCTGCAGGTGGCGCCGCTGCCGCCGCCGATCGACGTCAAACCTGTGCCCGGCGCCATCAAGCCGAGGCCGCGGCCGCCGCTCGCATTGACACCGCAGGTCGCCAATCCGCCGTCGCGACCGGCGTTTTGAAAGGGCAATTGCTTCGCGAGTTCCCGTGCAGCGGGTGCTGCGGCGCTTCGATCGATGCGGGATCGAGATGGTTGGTCGGCTCTCCGGCGTCGCCCGCATCAATTCGGCGAACCGCCTCAGTCGAAGGCCGATGGAAGTTCGCCCTTCCGGAAGATGACCGTCGGCTCGTCGTCATAGTCGCCCATCTCGGCATCGCCGGTGGATGAGAAGGCGACCACGCCGAGCTTGCTCAGCGCCAGTCGCTCTGCCGTTCGCAGCGCGCCGACTGCCGTTTTGCAGGCGATCGGAGCATCGGCCTTGAGGTTTCCCCCTCGGCCGGTGTTGAAGGCCTGAACGAAGTAGCTGGTCTCGCGAGGCATCGGGCTCTCCTTTGAGTACACAAGGCCGTATCGCGCGACTTCGGATTCAGGACATCGCTTGCATCAGGGCGGAAATCCTGATGGTCGCAAAGTTGGAGTAGGTGTCCGATACGGCGTAGGGCAAAATGATCTGATCGTTGTGCCGCATCGCCCCGCAGGTATAGACCACGTTCGGAACGTAGCCCTCGCGCTCGGACGGTTCCGGCCGCAACAGCGGTTCGCTGGAACGCGCCAGCACCCTGGAGGGGTCGCGCTTGTCGAGCAGCGCCGCGCCGATCGAATATTTTCGCACCGGGCCGACGCCATGGGTCAACAGCAGCCAGCCCTCGTCCAGCTCGATCGGCGATCCGCAGTTGCCGATCTGCACGAACTCCCAGGGAAATTGCGGCTTCAGGATCGCCTGACCACCGTCCCATTTGTACAGGTCGTCCGAATAGACCAGATAGAGGTTCTCGTTGTCTTGTCGAGCGATCATGGCGTACTTGCCGTCAATCCTGCGCGGGAATAACGCCATGCCCTTGTTGCGCGTGGCCGCGCCGTGCAGGGGCGACATCCGAAATGACAGGAAGTCGCTGGTCTCGATCAGCTCCGACCGGATCGCGGTGCCCTGGTAGGCGGTATAGGTTGCGTAATAGGTCTTCCGGCCGCCATCGGTGAATTCGACGAAGCGGGCGTCTTCGATGCCGTGTGACTGGGATTCCGTTACCGGAAAGATGACGCGTTCACTGATATCTTCGTCCGGCTTGAAGACCACCTCAACCTCGTCGCCGATCGGTCCGGATACCCGATATCCAATCCGCGGACTTGAAGCGAGCCGGGCTGTGGGATCGACTTCAAGGCTGCCGTCGGCGGCGATGGTGCCGGCGCGAAACGTCAACGACGACACATGTCCTTCGCCGACGGCGCGGAGGCTGAGAATAAAGCGCAAGCCGCCTTGCGGTGTCCCTGACTGGTCGGGGTGGGGCACGATGCTGGGATTGAACAGCGCCGACGCCTCGAACGAGTACTCGTTGAGAAAATAGGCGCCGATCAACTGGCGCTGGACTTCGGAAAAGCTGCCATGCGCCGCGAGCGCCTCCTCCATTTCGTCGGCACGGAGCTCGAAGGTCTCCAGCAGGTTGCGATGCCGGCCCTGGAAGTTGTCCAGCACCTCCGCCAGCTGGCTGGCCGCGGCCTTCGGATCGAGCGCGAGAACCCGTTCGACGATATGGTTGGCGCGTGTCTTGTCGGTGGGGTTCAGATCGCGCGGTTCAGTCGCCGGCTTGAACGGACGCACGATCACGCGCGCGGGGTCGGGGCGCAGATAGAGCGCCTGCCGATGCAGGAAAGTCGCTTGCAACAAGGTGCCCTCGGTTTGCCGGAGTGGGAGTGACATCAAGCGCCGACGGCGCGAAGCGCCACGGAATTTGCCGGGCTGACATGAACGCGCTCGAGCTGACGAATCTCCGCAAGACCGAGCAGATAGGACACCACCGACTCGCCGCCGCGATTTTCGTTGGCGCGGTCGGGATGCAGTCCGTCGCGGCAACTGCCGCTCTCGGGATCGACGAGCGCGATCGACAGATCGTTGCTGCCGAGAAACCAGGCGAAGACGTTCGCTGCGACAGCCTTCCATTCGGCATCGCCGTCCGCGCGCCACGCCGTCAGGCAGGCGGCAATCGTCGCCGTGGCTTCCACCGGCTGCTGATCGAAATTGCGCGGAGGTTTTCGCAGTTCGCCGAAACCGGCGGTACCGACCGGCCGGAATTGACCCGTCGATGTCGTTTGCTGGGTCATCAGCCAGCGTAGCGACCTCAACCCGGCATCGACATAGCCGGGCGTTTGCGTCGCCATGCCTGTCACCATCAAGGCCTGCGGCAGCCGCGCATTGTCATACGCAAGGCCTTCCTCGAACCACGGCCAGTCCGGCGTCTCGACCGAAGCCAGGCCGGACATCAACCGGTCTGCGAGACCACGACGTATTTCCCGGGCGCGGAGGTCATCGGGAGCCACCGCGCAATAGCCATCCAGCCCCAGCAGTGTGAAGGCCGATGCGCGCGGCGAACGAAAGGACTTTACGGTCGGTAATGCCTGGGCAAACAAGGCGGCGGCCCATCGACGCCGTGACGGGCTGGCATCCTTGCGCGCGCACTCACCCAGGGCCCACAAGGTTCGCCCGTGACTGTCTTCGGAGCCACTGTCTTCGAGCCAGGTCCGGTTGAAGCCCATGAAGTTGCGAAATCGTCCGGTGCCGGGATTCCACGCGTGCTGCACGAAAGCGGCAAACCGGGCGGTCAGGACTTCCGAAAGGGGGTCTTCGCCCGGAGCATTGAGCGCACAGGCCAACAGCAGCGCGCGGGCGTTATCGTCCACGCAATAGCCGTGCGAGCGATCGGGCACCGAATGCACGGCGTGCTGGAACAGCCCGGTATCGTCGCACATCGCCAGAAAATGACTAATGTGCATCTCCGGCGCGGCGGGACCGCGCGACGCGATCGCGTCCGGAGCGGTGCGCGCGATGACCTTCAACCAGTGACCCTGCCGCGCATTCTCGAAGGTCGCCATGTAACGCTCGCCGGTGCGCTCCCACGTCATCGACCGGCTGGTCGCGTAGGCACGTTCCCGCATCGCTCGCCGGCGCGGGCCATCGGTGAGCAATTGCGCGATTTCGTCGCCGATCGCCGCCGGGTCGCCAAAGGGAACCAGAACGCCGCGGCCATCGGCCAAAAGCTCGAGCGCGTGCCAATAGGGCGTCGAGACGACCGGTTTTCCGAGGCCGAAACTGTAGGCCAGCGTACCCGACGTCATCTGCGCCTCGTTGAGATAGGGCGTAACGTAGACGTCGCACATCGAAATGAATTCGAGCAGCGTGGCCTGATCAACGAACTGGTCGAGGAATACGACGTGGTTCTCGACGCCGAGTTCCCGCACGCGCGTCGTCAGGCTCTCGCGGTAGGCTTCGCCCTGATCGCGAACCAGATTGGGGTGGGTCGCACCGAGCACGACATAGACCGCATCCGCACGACGTTTCAGGATCGAGGGCATGGCGTCGATCATGACTTCGATGCCCTTGCTTGGGGATAGCAGGCCGAATGTCAGGATGACGGAACGGCCGCTGAAGCCGAATTTGGCCTTTGCCGCGTCAGGCTCCACAAACGGAAAGTCGGGAATGCCATGGGCGATCACTTCGACCTTGTCGTCCGGTGCCCGATAGACGCTGCGCAGCAGTTCGCGGGCCTTGTCGGCCATCACCACGACCTTCGAGGAGGCCTCGACGATGCGCGCCGTCACCGCGCGCTGGGTTGCCGTCGGATTGGCCAGCACCGTGTGCAGCGTCGTCACGACCGGCATGGTGAGGCGCGACAGCAGTTCCAGGATGTTGGCGCCGGCTTCGCCGCCGAAAATTCCGAATTCGTGCTGCAGGCAGACGACGTCGAAACGGCCGGCGTTGAGAAACGCCGCGGCGCGCACATATTCCTCGATGGCGCCATCGTTGATCTGCAACGCGACCGAACGGGGATAGTCATAGGCCTGACCGTGGTCGGTCATCGCCACGATACAGGTCTCCAGGCTTGGCCGTGAAGTTGATATCGCGCGTTGCAGGTCGGTCGTGAAGGTTGCGATTCCGCAGCGGCGGGGCAGCGAATTGCCGATCACCGCGATCTTGCGGAGCGGCGTCACGTTCGTGCCTCGGCAAGGCCGGTCAATTGCAAAACGGCGGGAGCGGCAGGCGGAACAGGTTTGGTCGACGGCTCATCGAGCCGCCGCAGCAGCGTGGCGACTGGAGCGGCAGCCGGATACGCGATCAGGGCGCTCAACCCGTTGGGGCCGACCTCGATGCTCGTGCGACCGCCACCAACGAAGATCGCCTGTCCGATGGATGCCGCCTCCAATCCAAGCGCCGCGTGGCCGTCGAGAACGAGAAACCAGGTCTCCGGCTCGGCGAGCATCGCCCAGCTTGAACCCCCGGACAGGTCAAGTCGCTCAAGAACGAAATGTCGGCTCGCCACCAGAACCGTTCGGGCCTCGGTGAGGCGCGTCGGATGGCACGGCGTTCGAAGCGGCCATGGATTGGCAACTGCCACGCCATTGTCCTCGTGCAATTCGCGCTGGCTGCCGTAGTCGAACAGGCGGAATGTCGCGTCGCTATGCTGCTGAATTTCGGCCAGCACGATGCCGGCGCCGATGGCGTGGATCGTGCCGGCCGGGACGAAGATGACATCGCCTTTCGCAACCGGACGCCAGTGAACCAGTTCGGCGATCGAGCCGTTCCTGATCGACGCCCGTAATTGCTGTGGCGTTACCCGGTGCGTCAATCCAACGCCGATCCGCGCATCCGCGCTTGCCGAGAGAATGTACCATGCCTCGCTCTTGCCGTTCGGCATCCCCATCGCACGCGCGAAAGTATCGTCGGGATGAACCTGGATCGACAACGGCTCGCTGGTGAACAGCAGCTTGAGCAGCAAGGTCGGCACCGGAGCAGTTCTGTCGGCCCGCTCGAACCACAGCTCACCGACGGCGTCACCTGTGCCGTCGATACTGCTCCAGGGTTGGAGATCGCTGACCCCCCAGGGCTTGTGCACGACCCGTACGGAGGCATGTTCGATGGGCATAGGTTGTCCTGACCCGTGACGCGCACGTCGGAGTGACGGGCCGTTGGCCGATATCGTCCATAGGAGCTGTGTGGCTAGGGCGTCGCCTTTACGGACAAACGCTTCGAGCGATCTTGCGCTAGGTGTTAGGTGGCTACTCCAGCGCCGCATATCAAGCCGGGCGCGGTCTTTAGCACCGTCCGCACCGGCATTATGCTGAAAAGTCCCGAAAATGAAGGAAAATGACCGTCTCCCGCTGATCGAATGGCCTGGCGGGAATTGGCGATCTGGTTTCCCGCGCTTCTGACGCCCATCGTCGCAGGCACGTCTTCCAATCCGCGGGCTGGTCCGCAGCTAACCCCAGGGGTCCGGCCGGTCGCGATGGTGCGAAACACGCTCATCGCGTCGCGATGCGCGCCGGAGGTGTGATACACGATGCTGATCGACTCTGAATATTTCAGATTTGGTATCAGGCCTGATTCACGGGTTTCACATAGGTACTAGCCTGGCGGAACCGGGAATGTGCCGGGCAGAGCGGGGTTTATCGATATGGCTGGAGACATAATCCTCGCGCGACAGCAGGAGGCATTCATGATCAAGACCGCAATCAGGTTGGCAGCATTGGCAATATTCCTGATGGCGCTGGTCGCAGCGCCCTCGCTCATGTCGGCTCTTGCCGCCGGTGGTGGCGGTGGTGGCGATTCTGATTCGGTCACCTCGCCGGCGCCTGGCACAAGATCGACGCCCGCCAACAAGACCACCCACAAGAGCAAGAAGAAAGCCACCAAGCAGTCCAGCCTCGACGATGCCGGTTTTGTCCAGGGCTACCGCGCCGCCTATGCGGCGATCTATGACCGCAACGCCTATGCTGACGCCATCGGGCAGCTAAAAGCGCTCGGCCACGACGATCATCCGAATGTCGCCAATCTGATCGGCTACTCCTATCGCA
>NZ_JBAVNZ010000363.1:0-3022 GCF_049691595.1 Bradyrhizobium sp. | reverse complement strand
ACATCGCGGCGCAGCGGGCGGCGGAGCTCGTGTGGCTCCTGGAGCACCCGCCGCTCTACACGTCCGGCACCAGCGGCAAGGCCGGCGACCTGCTCGAGGCGCGATTCCCGCTGTTTGAGACCGGACGCGGCGGGCAACTCACCTATCATGGCCCCGGCCAGCGCGTGGCCTATGTGATGCTGGACCTGAAGCGGCGACGGCCGGATGTGCGCGCCTACGTCGCCGGTCTCGAGCAATGGATCATCCGCACCCTTGCCGCGTTCAATGTCCGCGGCGAGCGGCGCGAGGATCGCGTCGGGGTCTGGGTCAGCCGCCCGGACAAGGGCCCGGGTTTCGAGGACAAGATCGCCGCGATCGGCGTGCGCTTGAGACGCTGGGTCTCGTTCCACGGCATCGCTATCAATGTCGAGCCGGACCTGTCGCATTTCTCGGCGATCGTGCCCTGCGGCGTCGCCGATCCGCGCTACGGCGTGACCTCGCTGGTCGATCTCGGCCTTCCCGTGACCATGGAAGATGTCGACGTCGCGCTCCGGCAGGCTTTTGCGGACGTGTTCGGCGCGGCGCAGGCGCGCCTGCCGGAAGCGACGGTTCTGCACAGATAGACGCTTCCTCTGCGGCGCCTCGCGCCGGCCACTCTACAGGATCGCCTCGAACGCGCTGCGCAGGGTCTCGTGCCGGAATACGAATCCGTGGCTCAGCGCCTTGTTGGGCAGCACGCGCTGGCCGCCCAAAAGAAGCTCGTTGGCGAAGTCGCCGCCGACGCGGCGTAGCAGCGCCGCGGGAATGCGAAACACCGCGGGGCGGCGAAGCCGCCGGCCGAGCTCTTCGGTGAATCTTGCGTTGGTGACCGGGATCGGCGCGGTGGCGTTGACCGGACCGGACAGATCGGGCTTTGCGATGACATGGGCGATCAGTCGCACAAGATCATCGCGCTCGATCCAGGACATCCACTGCCTGCCCGATCCCAGCGGCCCGCCGAGGCCAAATTCAAATGGCGTCAGCATCCGCGTGATGAAGCCGCCGTCGGTTCCGAGGACGAGGCCGATCCGCAAGCTCACGACCCTGACGCCATGATCGGCCGCCGGCCGCGCCGCGTTCTCCCAGGCCTCGCACAATTCATGGCTGAAACAGCCGTGTGACCTGGCCGACTCGGTCAGCACCTGATCCTGCCAAAGCCCGTACCAGCCGATCGCGGAGCCGCTGACCAGCACCGCCGGCTTGCGCTGCATCCGCGCGATCAACCCGATGACATCACCGGTCATGTTGATGCGGGACTCGAGAATTTTGCGGCGCCTGGCGTCGGTCCAAAACCCGTTGCCGATCGGCTCGCCGGCCAGATTGACGATCACATCGATCTTGGCATCGGCGGCTAGCTGGTCGAGGCTGGTGACCAGCGTGAGCGGCGGTGGCAACCCATCCACTTTCGCGGGATTGCGAACCAGCGCGATGACCTGGTGACCCGCATGGCTCAGGCCTGCGGCGAGCCGGCTGCCGATGAAACCGGTGGCGCCGGTGATCAGGACCGTCTGCCGCCCCGGCAATTGTGCGACGAGATCGCGCGCGGGCGGGCTGGTCAATCGCGCCAGGCGGCTGGACGCCGAAAAATCCCGCCATCCGCAAAGGCCGGCGCCCACGGCTGACGCCGCGGCAACGACGCTGAGAAGGCCGGCATAGGCGGATGTGATCCCGGTCGGCTGCATCGCCCAGCCGATCAAGACCGGCATCAGCAGCACCAGAATGGCGCCGTAGTTGATCGCCAGCAGCGTGTGGTTGATGCGCTCGCTTGCCGGCAGTTTCCGGCTGATATCCTCCTCGACGAAATCCATCAGCGTGATGACGATTTCCGCAGCCAGCACCGCGATCACGATCATCGCCAGAACGCCGTGGACTTCAAGCCAGCCGAGCACCAGAAACAGACAGGCATAGAGCAGGTTGCGCACGCCGTGCAGCCTGAGCTCGTAGCGCTGCGAAGGACGCCACGCCAGCCGCTCGGTCAGCTCGTGATGATAGAAGGTGTCGAACATCCCCATCACGATCTGAATGGCGATCAGGGTCCAGAGCAACGACGTCATGACGCGGCCTCCCTGAACACGGCGGACTGACGGATCAGCCTGCCGAAACGGGGATGGATGATTTCGAGCGTGAAGCGGAACGCGCCGCCGCCGAGGTCGGAATGGGTCACGGTCACATCGCCGGGCGTCAGCCATTCGGGCAGCGGCAACCTCAGGCGTCCGAGCTGCAGGGTGTAGCCGACGCTGCGAAACCGCAGCGCTTCGTTCTCGGCTTCAAGGCGCAACGCCATGCGGAGGCCAAAGCCGACATATTCCTCAAGGCCGCTCGGGCCGGCAAAGCGCTTCGAGGAATGGATGACCTGCGGAAATCGGTCCCTGCGCGCGCAGATCCGGGTCCAGGCTTGTCCGCCGGTCGCCGCGTCTTCCGTCACCGTCACGATCATGGGAACGCCGGTCTCGGTGCCGGTCGGCAGCGGTCCGCCGATCACGCGCGCGAGCTGCGCGAGCCACCAGCCGATCCGGCTGTGCCAGACCTCATCGACCTCGCCGACATAGACGATGGTCCTGCCATCGGCGAGGCGTTTGGAGAATCGTCGCCAGATTGCGACCGGCAGACGGCCCCAATCCTCGCCGGATAACAGCGCGCGGAAACGGGGATCGTCGAGCAGTCTTGCGTGGGATGGCGCCGGCGCTGGAAATCGCGAGATCCTGCTTGCTGACGCCATCACACGCACCCTTTGCTCCCGGCTCCTATTTGGCTTTTCCCGCCGGCAGCAAGCTGACGATCTTCTCGCCGAGCTTGATCAGGGCGACCAGCCTCGGCCGCGGCACGTTGAGCATCTGGATGTACCAGCGGTCGACCAGCTCGGTGAAAGCCAGCATCTCCTTCAGCCGCTTGCTCGCCACCGGGCTGATGGTGGGATCATCCGCGGCATCGGAGACGCAGGCGCGCAGCGCATCGACGGCGGGGTCGATCTCGCGCGCCTTGCGCCCCGCGGCGATCCGCGCCG
>NZ_JBAVNZ010000362.1:0-12178 GCF_049691595.1 Bradyrhizobium sp. | reverse complement strand
AGCGCGCCGATGCCGAGATAGGTCGCAAACAGCACCAGGGTCAGGACGGTCGAGGCGACCGAGCGCATGCCCCATGCGAACGCGCGAACGGGATTTTTCCATTGCGGAGAGTCGAGCGGAGGTAGCGCCACGGGTGACCGGATCTGGGTTCAAGTCGTCGGCGGCATAGGGCTGGCGAAAGGCCGCGGCGTCAAGCGCGGCCGGCCTGAGGGCTGTCATGCACCAGCTTCGAATTCCCGGCCGCTGGAAGCCCGGATGAACGACAGCAGCATCACGGCAAGGCACGAACCGGCGCGCAGACCGAGACCCTTTGGCATGGCCATTCTGTTTCCGCCAAACCCTGCTTGACTCCGGGAACCCGTGGTCTAGCTATTGACGAATATGATGGCGCGCATGCGGGGGCGCAAGATGACGGCACCGACCGACGACCAGCCTGGTTTCGCGCCGGACGACGACGCGCCGATCGGCTATATGGCGCGCACCCGCGAATATTATGCGGCGATCGGCTATGACACGCCCTATCGCTGGGCGCATTATGTCGATGCGCCGTTCCAGCCCATGCGCAAGCCGCTCGACCAATCCCGTATCGCCATCATCACCACGGCAGCGCCGTTCGATCCCGGCAAGGGCGATCAGGGACCGGGCTCGAAATATAATGGCGGCGCCAAATTCTATTCGGTCTATGACGGCGACACCTCGAAGGTGCACGACTTGCGGATCTCCCACATCGCCTATGATCGCGTGCACACCACGGCCGACGACAGCGGCACCTGGTTCCCGCTGCCGCAATTGCAGCGGTTGGCGCGCGAGGGAAAGATCGGCGACGTCGCGCCGCGCTTCTTCGGCGCGCCAACCAATCGCAGCCACAGGGTTACCATCGAGACCGATGCGCCGGAGATTCTGGCGCGTTGCCGCGCCGATCAGGTCGACGCCGCGGTGCTGGTGCCGAATTGCCCGGTCTGCCACCAGACCGTCAGTCTGGTGGCGCGGCATCTGGAGGCGAACGGCATTTCCACGGTCGTGATGGGCTGCGCCAAGGACATCGTCGAGCATGCCGCGGCGCCGAGGTTTCTGTTCTCTGACTTCCCGCTCGGCAATTCCGCGGGCAAGCCGCACGATCCGGCCTCCCAGGCGTTCACGCTCGAGCTTGCCCTGCGCGTGCTGGAATCGGCGCCTGCCCCGCGGACCACGGTGCAATCGCCGCTGCGCTGGAGCGCCGACGCCGCCTGGAAGCGCGATTACAGCAACGCCGCCGCCTTGAGCCGCGAGGAGCTGGCGCGCCGCCGCCGCGAGTTCGACGCGCAAAAGGAAATCGCGCGCGGGCTTCGCGAAACCGCGGCGTAAGCGCTTTCCATGCCGAAAAATCGCATTTTGTCCGCGATCACCGGTTTACGTTAACGCCGCAATTAGCCAGCCACATCCTTTCACCCGCGCCAAAGCGGCGTAAGAGTTCGCCCCGCTTGATCGGGAGGATTGACCCATGCTGGACCGACGCCAGAGCGCGCGTGACAAGGTGATGTATGGCGGCGTCGCCGGGATCGGCGAAGGCGGCACGACCAGGGATTGCGTCGTCCGCAACATCTCCGACAGCGGCGCCAGGCTCGAGTTCGACAATGTCGTCAAGCCCCCGCGCGAGCAGATGTCGCTGCGGATCGCGCGAAGGGGCCGCTCCTTCCTCGCCAGGGTCATCTGGTGGCGCGACAATTTCGTCGGCGTCGCCTTCAGCGCGGAGACGCCGTTCGAACTGCCGGTGTCCGATCTCGACGAGCGGCTGCGCAAGAGCGAGATCAAGAAGCGCCAGCTCGAGCGCCGCGTGAAGCAACTATTGGGCGAAGGCTGATTTCCGGTTCCACGCCGGCGCCGGCTGCACGCTCGTCGTCCGAACGATCCACTCGACATATTGGCAGTTGACGTGATGTTGAATTGTCCGCCGGGCGGGCGCAGTTTTGCCTGATCCGAAAGCGGGCTCGGCTCACATCAGGTCTGCCCTGCGCATGACAGCAAGGATTGGCAAATGGGACGAGTTTCAATTGGGCGGCTGGCGCTTTGTCTGTTGCTGTGCCTCGGCGTCGGTATGCTGGGATCGCTGGTGACGCGAAGTGAGATTCCGACCTGGTATGCCGAATTGAACAAACCCGCCTGGACTCCGCCCGCCCTGGTTTTTCCGATTGCCTGGACGCTGCTCTACGTTCTGATGGCCGTGAGCCTCTGGCGCCTGTGGGACCGGGTATCGCCTTCGGCGGCACGCAAGGCGGCGATCATCTGGTTCCTGATCCAGCTTGCCCTCAACGCGCTCTGGTCGCCGGTGTTTTTCGGCTGGCACGGCATTCAAACAGCCCTCGCCGTGATCGTGAGCCTGTTGATCGCGATCGCCATGACCGTGCTGACAGCGTCACGCGTCGATCGCCTCGCGGCCTGGCTGCTGGCGCCCTACCTGGCCTGGGTTACCTACGCGACCACCATCAACGCCGGCGTCGTGGCAATGAACTAGGGCCTTTCCGGTTCCGATTGCAAAATTCCGAAACTCCGAGGCCAACGCACAGCCCGCTCCCGCGCTGGCTCTGGCGATAGCCCGCTTTTGGTGTACCATCGCCGCCCACAACGAGTGGCAAGCTCGGGCCCTGAAGGGGAGCGAACATGAAACTGAAGCAGGTTTCCAATGGTGCGCTGGCGACGATCGGCTGCATCGCGCTGGCAGGCGCAATCGCCCTTGTGCCGCTGCGCGCCGATGCGCAACAAGCTGCGGTCGCCATCGACAATGACGACATCGGCGGCGTGGTGCGCGGCCCGGCCGGGCCGGAAGCCGGCGTCTGGGTCATCGCCGAGACCACCGAACTGCCGACAAAATTCGCCAAGATCGTCGTCACCGACGACCAGGGCCGCTACGTGATCCCCGACCTGCCGCCGAATGTGAACTACCAGATCTGGGTGCGCGGCTACGGACTGGTGGACTCGCCCAAGATGCGCGCCAAGCCCGGCCAGCAGGTCAATCTTGCGGCGGTGCCGGCGCCGAACGAGGCGGCGGCGGCGCATTATTACTCGGCGATCTACTGGTTCACGATGATGAAGCTTCCGCCGGCCAGGGATTTCGGCGGCAGCACCGATATCCCGAAAGAGATCACGCAGGACATCTGGCGCCAGCGGATGAACAATGTCGATTGCATCGGCTGCCATCAGCTCGGTCAGGAATCCACCCGCACGATCCCGGCGGCGTTCGGGGAATTCAGGTCGGGCGAGGAAGCCTGGATGCGCCGCATCGCCTCGGGTCAGACCGGCGAATGGATGGTCAACCGGATCGCCGGACAGATGGCCGGGGTGCCGTTCAAATATTTCGGCGACTGGACCGACCGTATCGCCAGCGGCGAACTGCCCAAAAACAAGCCGCAGCGGCCGGCCGGGATCGAGCGCAACGTTGTGATCTCCTCGTGGGAATGGGCCACCGAGAAGCATTTCGTGCACGACCTGATTTCCTCGGACCGGCGCAACCCGACCGTCAACGCCTACGGACCCTTGTACGGCTCGAACGAATACTCGTCTGACGACATGCCGATCCTCGACCCGAAGACCCACAAAGTGACATTCTTCAAAATGCCGGTCGCCGATCCGAACGCGCCGGAATCGCTTGGGCCCCCGCTTCATCCCAATGCCACCGTCAAGCCGATCGGCGCATCGGCCTATTGGGGCGATGAAAAAATCTGGAGCCAGCGGACCAACAATCACAACGGCATGTTCGACAAAAAGGGACGCGTTTGGTTCGCCGCCGCGGTGCGCGGTATCGATAATCCCGATTTCTGCAAGAAGGGTTCCGACCACCCTTCCGCCAAGGCGTTTCCGCTTGAGCGCTCGGGACGGCAGGTCTCGATGCTCGATCCCAGGACCATGAAGTACAGCTTCCTCGATACCTGCTTCGGCACCCATCATCCGCAGTTCGGCTACGACGCCGACGACACGCTGTGGCTCTCGGGTTCCGGCCCGGTGGCCGGCTGGATCAACACCAGGGTTTGGGACGAGACCGGCGACGTGGTGAAGGCACAAGGCTGGGCGCCGTTCGTGCTCGATACCAACGGCAACGGCAAGGTCGACGAATACACCGATCCCGGCAAGCCCGGCGAACCGGGCAAGGACATGCGGGTCGCGGGCTCCGGCCCCTACGCGGTGATGCCGCACCCGACCGACGGCTCGGTCTGGTACACCGTCAACGTGTTCGCCGGCACGCCCGGCTTCATGCGGTTCGATCCCAAGACCAGGCTGTCCGAGTTCTACGCCATTCCGAAGCAAGGCATCGGCGTCCGCGGCGGCGACATCGACAGGAACGGCGTGCTCTGGGGCTCGGGCTCGAACGGCACCCTGATCAGCTTCGACCGCGGCAAATGCAAGAACCCGCTGAACGGGCCGAATGCGACCGGCAATCACTGCCCGGAGGGTTTTGCCTATTACAAATATCCGGGCCCCGGTTTTGAGGGTCTTGAAAACGCCAGCGCCGAGGCGAGCTACTACACCTGGGTCGACCATCACAACACGGTCGGCCTCGGCGAGAATATCCCGATCTCCACCGCCAACCTCAATGACGGCTTCGTCGCCTTCAAGGACGGGCAGATGGTGATGCTGCGCATCCCCTATCCGCTCGGCTTCTTCGCCAAAGGCCTCGACGGACGCATTGACGATCCGAATGCCGGCTGGAAGGGCCGCGGTCTATGGAGTTCGAGCGGCGATCGCGTGCCATGGTTGATGGAGGGCGGCAAAGGCTCAAGGCCGCGCGCCGTCCATATCCAGATACGTCCCGATCCGCTGGCGAATTAGCGAATGGCTTGAGGCCGGCGTTCGGCTCGAATCGATTGTCCGAGCTGCGCCTTTGCCGGCGCAGGGCACCGCGACCCTGGCAGCCGGCGCGGATATCGCCATGGAAAAAGCCGGCGGTCCTGCGACGCGCCGGCTTTTCGTTTTGCAATGTGACGTTCTCAGACCTTGACCAGCGGCCCTCGCGAGGCCGGGCCCCTGGAGCCGCCACCGCCCGGCCCACCGGATTTCGGCTTCCGCGGCGAGGTGCGCTTGCGCGCGCCGGGCAGCTTTTCGGGTTTCGGCGTCACCGGCCCTTCGACGAACTCGAAACCGATCTTTTCCCTGGCCGCGTCGGCCTCGTCCTTGACCAGCACGACACGGACGTGACCGCCGCCCTTGAGCTGGCCGAACAGCACTTCGTCCGCCAGCGGCTTCTTGATGTGCTCCTGGATGACGCGGGCCATCGGGCGGGCGCCCATCTGCTCGTCGTAACCACGCTCGATCAGCCAGGCCTTGGCAGGCTCCGACAGTTCGATGGTGACGTCGCGGTCGGCGAGCTGAGCCTCGAGCTGCAGCACGAACTTCTCCACCACCATGCCGATCACGTCGACATTGAGATGCGCGAATGAGACGATGGCGTCCAGCCGGTTGCGGAATTCCGGCGCGAACTGGCGATTGATCGCTTCGTGGTCGTCGCCTTCCCGCCGGTTGCGCGTGAAGCCAAAGGCCTGACGCGCAAGGTCGGCGGCGCCCGCGTTGGTGGTCATGATCAGGATCACGTTGCGGAAATTGACCTGCTTGCCGTTATGGTCGGTGAGCCGGCCGTGGTCCATGATCTGCAGCAGCACGTTGTAGAGATCGGGATGCGCCTTCTCGATTTCGTCGAGCAGCACCACGCAATGCGGATGCTGGTCCACGCCATCGGTCAAGAGACCGCCCTGGTCGAAGCCGACATAACCCGGCGGCGCGCCGATCAGGCGCGACACCGTATGCCGCTCCATATATTCCGACATGTCGAAGCGAATCAGCTCGACGCCGAGCGAGGCCGCGAGCTGCTTTGCCACTTCGGTCTTGCCGACGCCGGTCGGGCCCGAGAACAGATACGAGCCGATCGGCTTTTCCGGCTCGCGCAAGCCGGCCCGCGACAGCTTGATCGACGCCGCGAGCGCCTCGATCGCCTTGTCCTGGCCGAACACCACGCGCTTCAGGGTCTGCTCGAGATGCTTCAAGACCTCGGCATCGTCCTTCGACACGCTCTTGGGCGGGATCCGCGCCATGGTCGCGATCGTGGTCTCGATTTCCTTGATGCCGATGGTCTTCTTGCGCTTGTTCTCGGCGACCAGCATCTGCGCCGCGCCGGACTCATCGATCACGTCGATCGCCTTGTCCGGCAGCTTGCGGTCGTGAATGTAGCGCGACGAGAGCTGCACCGCGGCCTCGATCGCCTCGTTGGTGTATTTCAGCCGGTGGTAATCCTCGAAATAGGGTTTCAGGCCCTTGAGGATCGCGATCGCGTCCTCCACCGTCGGCTCGTTGACGTCGATCTTCTGGAACCGGCGCACCAGCGCGCGGTCCTTCTCGAAATGCTGGCGGTATTCCTTGTAGGTCGTCGAGCCCATGCAGCGGATAGTGCCCGATGCCAGCGCAGGCTTGAGCAAATTCGACGCATCCATCGCGCCGCCCGAGGTCGCGCCGGCGCCGATCACGGTATGGATCTCGTCGATGAACAGGATGGCACTGGGATGCGCCTCCAGTTCCTTGAGCACCTGCTTCAGCCGCTCCTCGAAATCGCCGCGATAGCGCGTGCCCGCGAGCAGCGTGCCCATGTCGAGCGAGAACACGGTGGCCGCGGCCAGCACTTCCGGCACTTCGCTGTCGACGATGCGCTTGGCGAGCCCTTCGGCGATCGCGGTCTTGCCGACGCCGGCCTCGCCGACGAACAGCGGATTGTTCTTCTGCCGGCGGCACAGCACCTGGATCGCGCGGTTGATCTCGGAATTGCGTCCGATCACCGGATCGATCTTGCCGTCGCGCGCCTTCTTGTTGAGGTTGACGCAATAGGTCTCGAGCGCCTCGCCCTTCTTCTTGGAGTCGTCGTTGCCCTTGGTCTCGGTCTCTTCATCGACACCGCGCACCGGCCGCGCTTCGGAGACGCCGGGCCGCTTGGCGATGCCGTGGCTGATGTAGTTGACGGCGTCGTAGCGCGTCATGTCCTGCTCCTGCAGGAAATACGCGGCATGACTTTCGCGCTCGGCGAAGATCGCGATCAGCACATTGGCGCCGGTGACCTCTTCGCGGCCGGAGGACTGGACGTGAATCACCGCGCGCTGGATCACGCGCTGGAAGCCCGCGGTCGGCTTGGCGTCGTCGCCGCCGTCGGTCACCAGATTTTCGAATTCGGTCTCGAGGTAGTTGACGAGACTGGTCCGCAGCTTGTCGAGGTCGACGCTGCAGGCACGCATCACGGCGGCCGCGTCCGAGTCGTCGATCAGCGACAGCAGAAGATGTTCAAGCGTCGCGTATTGATGATGACGCTCGTTTGCGATCGCCAGCGCGCGGTGCAGGGATTGTTCAAGGCTTTGAGAAAAAGTTGGCATTCGCGTCCTCTGTGGCCCAGGCTATCATGATCGCCATTATCCGGTCAGGCAACAACAACCTTCGTCATCCCTTGTCATATAGTTATGCAGGATCGTGGCGAAAGGCCGGTTCCACAACGGTGGCTGGGCTTTAAATTTTCGTGCCGCTGCGACAGGCGGCCGCCCCCGCGAATCGACGGGGATGCCGTCCGCTGCCGTCGGGATCAGGCAAGGCAAGACCCGTTCCGATTTTTGGCGGGTCCACCGTTTCTGGCGCGTCTACTTCTTTTCCATCACGCATTGCAGGGGGTGCTGGTGCTTGCGCGCGAAATCCATCACCTGCGTAACCTTGGTCTCGGCGATCTCGTAGGTGAACACGCCGCACTCCCCGATGCCGTGGTGATGGACGTGCAGCATGATCTTGGTCGCCGCTGCCGCGTCCTTCTGGAAGAACTTCTCGAGCACGTGAACGACGAATTCCATCGGCGTGTAGTCGTCGTTCAGGATCAGGACGCGATAGAGGTTCGGGCGCTTGGTCTTCGGCTTGACCTTGGTGATGACCGAGGTCGACGGACCGCCGGTCCCGCCGGTCCGGCTCTCGTCATTGCTCATCCGGGGAGCGGAAGCGGCGGCAGCCGGAACAGCCGAGTGAGCTTTGGAAGTCAACTGCAACATGGCACAGGCGTTCGAAATCTCCAGGGGGAAACCGGACAGCGCACAGCGGTCGCCCCGCGACAGCCCAACGCCTGTTCGCGGAACTCCGAGCAACGCCTTCCAGATCGCCGCTCCCGGTCCGACCCGGCGGCTGGATCGGCCCGCAGAATATGGGTCCGGTTTCGGCTCGCCGCAAGCGCAGAAACGCCGGCCGGCACGGCGCGCGACCGGGCCCCGATTCCCAGGGCTCGGCAATCCGGGCAAGGTTAATCTTTTCTGCCGGATTTGACAAAGGAAGGCTGGCGGCCGTTTAGCCAACGTTGACGCTAGAAGCTGCTTTCAGGGGCTGATTTGCCGCTGCACAGCTATTGACCCAGTTTTATCCGATCCGGTTTACCGCCCGTTTAGCCGCGCGGACCGAAATGGCCGTCAGACAACCAGATTTCGGTGAGAGCCATGCACGGTACAGCCATTTTCAATCGCGTACGCACCGCCGCCGGCCGTTTCGGCGGCGCCAGACGGGGCAATGTCGCGGTTATCTTCGCCATCGCGGCGGTGCCGATCATCAGCTTCGTGGGCGCGGCGGTCGACTATTCACGCGCCGCCAAGGCCCGCTCCTCGATGCAGACCGCGCTCGACTCCACCGCTCTGATGCTGTCGAAGGATCTGACCGACGGCATCATTTCGGCCGCGCAAATCAGCACGAAGGCGCAGACCTATTTCAACGCGCTCTACACCGATACCGAGGCCCAGTCGGTTTCGGTCAACGCGACCTATGCGCAATCGAACGGTTCTCTGGGCTCGACCATCCAGGTCAGTGGATCCGGCTCGGTGAACACCCAGTTCATGCGGGTCGCGGGCTTCCCGCACCTCGACTTCAGCACCAGTTCCACCTCCGCATGGGGCTACGCGCGGATGCGCGTGGCCCTGGTGCTCGACAACACCGGCTCGATGGCCGATGCCGGCAAGATGGCCGCGTTGCAGCCAGCCGCGAAAACCCTGATCGACCAGTTGAGCGGGCTCGCCAGGAACCCCGGCGACGTCTACGTCTCCATCATTCCGTTCGCCAAGGACGTCAATGTCGGTCCCAGCAACTACAACCAGAGCTGGATCGACTGGACCGCCTGGGATGCAGCAAACGGCACTTGCAGCCGTACCAGGTTCACGACCCAAAGCTCCTGCTTGTCCAATGGCAGGATCTGGACGCCCCACAACCACAACACCTGGAACGGGTGCGTGTGGGATCGCGACCAGAACTACGACACGCTGAACACGGCGCCCACCTTGGCGAACGCGTCGACATTGTTCCCGGCCGAGCAGTGGAGTGCGTGCCCGGTGGCGTTGATGCCGCTTTCCTATGACTGGACCGCACTGAAGAACCTGGTCGATACCATGACTCCGAACGGCAACACCAACCAGGCGATCGGCCTGGCCTGGGGCTGGCAGTCCCTGGCCCAGACGGCGCCGCTTAACGCGCCCGCGAAAGACCCCAACTATACCTACAGGGACGCGATCGTAATTCTATCGGACGGTCTGAACACGCAGGATCGATGGTATGTCGATGCCGCAAGCATCGATGCGCGTCAAAGGATCCTGTGTGACAACGCCAAGGCCGCCCAAATCACCATCTACACGGTCCAGGTCAACACCGGCGGCGATCCGACCTCAGCGGTGCTGCAATATTGCGCCAGCGGCCCGGACAAGTTCTTCCTGATCACCTCCGCCTCCCAGACCCTGTCGGTGTTCAACTCGATCGGAACCTCGCTCTCGAAGCTGCACGTTGCGCGGTAATTCGCAAGTCCGCGAACAGGAGAAAAGCCCGGCCATTGCGGCCGGGCTTTTTGCATTCGGCAACTCAGTATCGGGCGCGAATTACTGGTTCAAGCAAGCGGGGTGAACTTCGCGACCATGCCCTCGTACGGCTTGAAGGTCTGCTTGGCGAGATCGGAATAGAGCCCCGCAATCTTCTGCGACTCGGCGACGAAGGTCTCATAGGCGGCGCGCGCATATTCGGTCTGCGCTTCCAGCGCCTTGTCCAGCGACTTCACGCCGGAGAGCTTTTCCACAAACGACTTGGTGTCTTCGAACGACTTCTTGGTATAGTCGCCATAGGCCGTCGTGATCGCGCGAACGCCGTTCTGCAGGTTGCTCGCCGAAGCCGCGACCGTTTCGAGATGCTCCTTGCCGTAGTTCTGAATGTCTTCAACTTTGACCATCGTGGAGTCCTTTCCCGGACCTAAGCGTGCAAACGGATTGCCGGGAAACCCCGGCGCCCTGACACCATTTCCATGGTAGTGCACTGCACAATGAAGTCAAGCAATCCTTGTGCGACGCACAAATATGTGGGATTAGCGGCAAAACCGGCAGGGTTCCGCAAAGGTTGTTTAATCTTTTGGAAACTCGCGCCGCCTAACCTTGATCCCGGACTTGTTCACTTCCGACAGACAGCCTGAAAACTGTTTGTGAACAGCACCTTGGCTAGAACAGCGACCTGGTCGGCGATCCGGGCCCGAAATCCAGTCCGGATCGGTGCGACGAGCAGGGAAACGTCACCATCCGTCGGGCACAATTTTGCCTCACGAAGCGGTGATCAAGATAGAAATTGGGACGGGCAAGTAAATGCTTCGTACAACCTTGGCTTCCTCGCGTGCATTGCGCGTTTGCGCGATCGGGCTGGCGACCTTCGCCACCGCGATCATCATCACGAGCGACAGTGCCGAGGCGCGCCGCTACCGGCATCGCCACCACGTTCGCCACCACACCAGCCATGTGGCGCGCTACAGCCCGCAATTCTCCTCCATTGTCGTCGATGGCAATTCCGGCGCGGTGCTTGCCTCCAACAATCCCGACGGCATCCGGCACCCGGCCTCGCTGACCAAGATCATGACGCTTTATATGCTGTTCGAGCGCCTCGAGTCCGGCAAGATGAAGCTCGATACCGAGATGGAAGTATCCGCGCGCGCCTCCGACCAGGCGCCGACCAAGCTCGGCCTGCGCCCGGGCCAGACCATCAAGGTCGAAGACGCCATCAAGGGACTGGTGACGCGCTCGGCCAACGACGCCGCCGTCGTGATCGCGGAAGCGATCGGGGGTGATGAGAGCGATTTCGCCAGGATGATGACGCGCAAGGCGCGCGCGCTTGGCATGACCAAGACGGTCTATCGCAACGCCTCCGGCCTGCCCGACGACGACCAGGTGACCACGGCACGCGATCAGGCGACGCTCGGCCGCGCGATCCAGGAGCGCTTCCCGCGCTATTACCGTTATTTCTCGACCACGGTGTTCAACTATCGCGGCCAGTCGATCCGCAATCACAATCGCCTGCTCGGCAAGGTCGAAGGCATTGACGGCATCAAGACCGGCTACACCCATGTGTCCGGCTTCAATCTCGTAAGTTCGATGCGGCGCGGCAACCGTCATCTGGTCGGCGTGGTGCTGGGTGGCCGTAGCGGCGGTTCGCGCGACGCGATCATGCGCAATTTGCTCGCCGAGAATCTGGAGAAAGCCGCGACCAAGCGCACGGTTGCCGCGATCGCCGAACGTAATGCGTCGGATGCCAATGCCGATGTGGCCGATGCCAGTTCGCGGCCGACCGAGACGGTTCAGGTCAAAGGCGCCGTCGCGGCCGCTTCCACGGAGTCGGCATTGGCCGCCCCGCCCCCAATGCGGACGGCTGCACCTGCAAAACCGTCGCTGATGGCCGCGGCCGCGGCGGCCTTGCCCGCCGCGCCCGCCAAGGTCGAACAACAGGCCAGGCCTGAACCGGCGCCGCTGACCAATGGCGTGATCCAGACCCCGCCGATCGCGGCAATCCCGGGCTCGGCCGAGCCGATGAAGCCGGTCAAGGTGAAGACGGTGCAGGTTAAGGCCGGGCAAACGAAGCTTGCCGCAGCCGGCCCCGCGCAGCCGGCGCCGGCTGTCACCAATGCGATCCCCGCACGTGCCGATGTCGCCGAGACCTCCAGCGCCGTGGTGGCCAAGGCGGAAACCAACAAGGCGGAAACCCACAAGGCCGAAATCAACAAGGTCGAAGCTGCGAGGGCGGAGATGCCGCCGCAACCGGCCAATTTCGGCACCGGCAATGGCTTGCTCGGCGTGTTGCCGGCGTCGAGTGTCGCGGCCGCGTCGTCCTCGCAGGCGCTGGCCTATGCCGACCCGGCTTCGCGGGT
>NZ_JBAVNZ010000361.1:0-31484 GCF_049691595.1 Bradyrhizobium sp. | reverse complement strand
CGAGCTGCAGACCGTAGTCGAAAAATTGGTGACCACGATCAACCCGACCGTTTCTACGGACGTGAACGTGTTCGCAGGCAAGCTGCAAGTCGCCATCGAGCCGAGATTGCCGAACGCGACGCAATGGTTCCTGTTCTGCGCGCCCGGCACCTATCCGGTAATCCGCTTCCTGACGCTCGCCGGCTTCGAAGGTCCGCGCTTCGAAACCGATCAGATGTTCAGCCAGCTCGGCACTGCGTACCGCACGCACTGGCATTGCGGTGCCGGGCCAATCGACTGGCGCGGTGCTTGGAAAAATCCGGGAGTGTGATGCGATGGCTGATGTTGCAGCACTCACAGAACAGCTCGAGGCACTGCGCTCGGCATATCGCACGGGCGCAACGTCGATATCCTACGAGGGCAAGCAAATTTCATATCGCGACACGGCGGGCATGCAGGCTGCGATCATCGCAATCGAAGCCGAGATCGCGAATGCGACGGGCACGACGCCCGCGCGCAACATCTATCCCCGCTCGACAGGGTGGGGATAGCGGCATCGTCCCCGTTCTTGGCAGGCGCGGGGACAAATAGGCCGGGGGTTTTTTTCCTTTTCCCCCGGCCCATGAAGCGCAGCCTTGGGGTGACTCCTCTCCCCGGCAGCGCGGGTTTCCGGTCCCGTGCTTTGGTGGCGCGGGGCCGGAAACAAATCGCTGCCACGGCTTCCCTTCCATCATCGTGCATTTGAAGTATCGGGGCATGAGCCAGAAACCCAAAAAGACCGACACCGACAACGAGGCCGCCAAGGCTAAGGTTGAAAAGCTGGCGCAGATGGAACTGGACGCCTATTCAATTGAGGTGTTCTGTCGGCGTCACAGCATTTCGCACGGGACGTACTATAACCTGAAAGAAAAAGGCATTGGGCCGCGCGAAGGGCATGTTTTGGGCCGCGTCCTGATCACCAAGGAAGCGGCCCTTGAGTGGCGAATGAAGATCACCGATGGTTGACGCCAAACCGTAAGACGTTCGCCGCTGGTACCGCCACCGGCAACAGTGCAGCCCGCAACATCGCTTCCGTCTGATCACTGACAATGTATCGCGAATAGGTTCGCTCGATCTCAGCGACCGACGTATCGTGCGCACTGGCGACAAGCCGCGTCGGTGTGCCGCGCATCAGATGCCGCACGATTGAGGAATGCCGCAACGCATACGGCGTCGCTTCATCGATCAGCCCGACTTTTTCGCGTGCGGATTCGGTATCGAGACCGAGCCGCTTGGTGACCTTGCGAAATTCCTCGGCCAGCTTGCGGAACGGCAGAAGCAGCGGCGCGTTGCGCGGCTTGCCTGCGACGTGCTGTTTCAGGTTCGCTGCCAGCTCGGGCGAGATTGGCAACGGCTTGCGTGATCGTTTGCGCCCTTTGCCTTTCTGGCTCGACGGCATCATGAGCCGATCACCTTGCAGGTCGATCACTTCAAGTTTCTGGCACTGGCTTTCGCGGTTGCCGGTGTCGGAAAGCAGATGACACCACAGACCTAACCGGTGATCGATTTCATAAGCGGTGTCGATGATCGCGCGCTCGATGTCGTTCGTCAGGATCACGTTACGCACGCTCTCGCTGTCGTTCAACTTGACGAGCGCGTTGCGCCATTCCGCGCCGTTGATGATGCGCTTGTCGGCCTTCGCCGCGAGGTTCAACACAGCTTTGAGAATGCGCCCGAGCCGATCCGCACTTCCGATGGATAATTTGCTGTCGGTGATCAGGCCATTTCGCCAGACGGTGAAGTCGTTTTCGACGCACAGCGCGACCGCCTTGCGCCCGAGCTTGTCGGTCATGTTGTAGCGAACGTGGGTGGCGTTAGCCTTATTCGCCTTGCGGCGGATCAGATCGGCCTCATAGAGATCGAGCGCTTCGAACACCGTGACCGGGTGACCGTCCGCTACCGACGCTGCGCCCGCGCCCGCGAGCTTGCGGGCTTCGTCCCATGCCTCTTTGAATGCCAGCACAGTGGTGCCGTTCGACGCTGCGATATCGTCGGTGCTCGCGAACTTCGTGATGCGGTTGCCGCCTTTGCCATCGGCCAAGCGGAACGACCATGTGCCCGCGCCAGTGGCCGGGCGACGGTAGCCGAGCGACAGCCCTTCAGTGATCTCCTGCCAGTAAGGCTTGCCGCGCGGCGGCAGTTTCAAGCGCGGTTTCTTGTCGAGGATTCCCATGGCGAAGCGTCTTTCCTTTGTGTCCCCGTGTCCCGGCCATGTCCCGGCCAGTCGCTGGAGAGGTATGGAGGACCTTAGACCCTTGTGAAGCGAAACACTGTGAAATAAGGTGTTTCGTGCGATCACTTGGAGGGCTTTGGACCCATGTGTAGATCAAATATGCCCTACAAGGGCGGCGCGCCCGCCATCAACGATCTCCTGGGCGGGCAAATTCCGATGTCGTTCAACAACGGCCCGGAATCGGTCGGACAGCTTCAGGCCGGCACGGTGCGTGCGCTGGCAGTGACCACCGCGTCACGTGCGCCGTTTCTGCCCGACGTGCCCGGCATGTCCGAGACGGTGCCGGGTTATGACACCGAAGTGTGGTGGGGTCTGCTGGGGCCGGGCGGCATGGCGCCCGATCTCGTGGCCAAACTATCGCGTGATTTCGTGGCGGCCCTGAACAGCGATGCGGTGAAGGAGCGCCTGAGCAAGCTCGGCGCGGCGCCGATCGGCAGTTCGCCGGAACAATTCGACGCCAGGATTCGCGCCGACCACACGAAGTGGGGCCCGATCATCAAGGCCGCCGGGATGACGGCCGAGTGATGCGGTGGCCGTTGCCATGATTCCCGTCTGCCTGCCGCCGCGCGAGGTCAGCCGCCCCAGCGTGCCGCTGCCGAAAAATGCCTGCGATAGCCATGCGCATGTGTTCGGGCCGGCGAATCGTTTTCCTTACGCGGACGATCGCAGCTACACGCCGCCGGACGCGCCGCTGGAAAAATACCTTGATATGCTCGACACCATCGGCTTTGCCCGCGGCGTGCTGGTGCAGGGCAGCGCCCATGGCCGCGACAATTCCGCGATGCTGGATGCGTTGGGACGCCAGCGCGGCCGGTTGCGCGGCGTCGCGGTGGCCGATGCCGATGTTGCGCCGGCGGTCTTGCGCGAATGGAACGCGCTCGGTGTCCGCGGCTTGCGCTTCAATCATTTCTTTCGCGATGGCCAGCTGCACTATCGCGGCGGCGTGCCGCTCGCCGCGGCCGAAAAACTCGCGCCGGTGATGGCCGAACTCGGCTGGCACCTCCAGCTCTGGATCGACGTGAAGGATTTGCCGCAGGCGATTCCTGTGCTGAAAGCGCTGCGGCTGCCAGTCGTGATCGATCACATGGGCCGCACCGATGCCCGCGCCGGCACGGGGACGGAGGGATTCCAGAGCCTGCTGCGCGCGGTCGGCGACGGCTGGTGCTGGGCCAAGCTGTCGGGCGCGCATCGCCTCAGCCTTGGAGCGCCCGATTATCCGGACGCGCAGCCGTTTCACGAAGCGCTGGTGAAGGCGAACCCGGAGCGGCTGGTCTGGGGCGGCGACTGGCCGCATCCGCGCGTCGAGGGCGAGATGCCCGACGCCGGCCACCTGCTCGAGCTGTTCCAGGCATGGACGCCGGATCGGGCGGCGCAGCAGCGCATTCTCGTCACCAATCCCGCAGCACTCTATGGCTTCCCGAACTGAAAGTTACAGAAGACAATGACTGTCAACAACAAGCGCGTGTTCTATGTCAAATATCTCGCCCACGAGATTTATGCCGATATCCTCAAGCGCCGGCCCGATGTCCGGCTCGACCGGCTCGAGAATGAGAGCCCCGACGAAGTCGCCGCGCCGATCCTGTCGGCCGCGCACGCCTATCAGGTTGGAGCCGCGCGCGACGAACTGGCCAGACATTTCCATGTCGACCCGGAACTGCTGCGGCGGGCTCCCAATCTCCTGATCGTCTCCAGCAATGGCGCAGGCTTTGATCCCGTCGATGTCGATGCCTGCACGGCGGCCGGCGTGCTGGTGGTGAACCAGTCCGGCGGCAATGCCAATTCGGTGGCCGAGCATGCGCTGGGGATGCTGCTGACGCTGTCCAAACGCATCCTCGAGGCCGACCGCGCGCTGCGCCGCGGCCGCGACGTCAACCGCAATGCGCTGATCGGCAACGAGGCGCAGGGCAAGACCATCGGCATCGTTGGCCTCGGCAATGTCGGTCGCCGCATCGCCGAGCTGTGCAAGGGCCTGCTGCACATGAAGGTGATAGCCTGCGATCCCTATCTCACCGCGCAGGAGATGGCGGCGCGGGGCGGCGAGAAGGTCGAGCTCGATGAGTTGCTGCGCCGCGCGGACTTCGTCTCGATCTCCTGCCCGCTGACCAGGGACAGTCGCGGCATGATCGGCGCGCGCGAATTTTCGCTGATGCCGCCGCACGCGTTCTTCATCACCACCGCGCGGGGCTTCATTCACGACGAGGCGGCGCTGGAGGAGGCGCTCAGCAACAAGCGCATCGCCGGCGCCGGCCTCGACGTCTGGGCAAAGGAGCCGCCGCCGCCGGACCATCCGCTGCTGCGGTTCGACAATGTGCTCGCCAGTCCGCATACGGCGGGCGTGACCAGGGAGGCGCGGATCAACATGGGCAAGATCGCCGCCGAGCAGATTCTCGACGCGCTCGATGGCAAGCGGCCGCCGCGCATCGTCAATCCCGAAGTGTGGCCGGCTTACGCCATGCGTTTCGAACGGACGTTCGGCTTTGCGCCGAAATAGCGGCGTGGGCGGCTCAAGTCGCGAGAGAAGATTTTGTCCGCCGGACGGTCGATCAAGGCAATAAATCCACTGCGAATGGTCGGCCGGGCGAAGCGGCTGTTGCTATTTTCCCCGCGGTCTCGACGAGGTGGCCGCGTGAGACCATTTTCGAGGTTGCGCCGTGTTTCCCTGGCGCCAAAGGAAATGTGAGATGCGACAGGTAGCTTCATTGCTGCGCGCCGCGCCGTCCCGGATCGGACGCCGCCTCGCCCAGATCGTCGCCATCGCCGCCGCCAGCCTGCCGGTGGCCGGGGCGTAACCACATCCCTCGTTCTGCATTTTTGTGTGGGCTGTCGGCGGAGGGCGCGGCGTCGGCTTCCGCAGGCCACGCCTGTTGCAGCGAGGGAAAAGCGGCAGCCGACGGCGCGGGTTACTTCGGCGGCGGTCATTGCTAGGGGGTCGGCTGGGACGCTATATCCGGTATCCGAACAACGTCTGAACGGGAAAAACCGGAGGTCCAGATGAGAACGGCCATCACTGATCTTTTCCAGATCGAGCACCCCATCATCCAGGGCGGGATGCATTACGTCGGCTTTGCCGAACTCGCAGCCGCGGTATCGAACGCGGGCGGCCTTGGAATCATCACCGGCTTGACCCAGAAGACCCCGGAATTGCTCGCGAAGGAAATCGCGCGCTGTCGCGAGATGACCGACAAGCCGTTCGGCGTGAACCTGACATTCCTTCCGGCGTTCACGGCGCCGCCCTATCCGGAATACATCGCCGCCATCCGGGAAGGAGGAATCAAGATCGTCGAAACCGCCGGTCGCAGCCCGGAGCAATACATGCCGGCGCTCAAGGCCGCCGGCATCAAGGTCATCCATAAATGCACCTCGGTCCGGCATTCGCTGAAGGCCGAGCGGATCGGTTGCGATGCCGTCAGCGTCGACGGGTTCGAATGCGGCGGCCATCCGGGTGAAGACGACGTCCCCAACATGATCCTGCTGCCGCGCGCCGCCGAGGAACTGAAGATCCCGTTCGTGGCGTCGGGCGGCATGGCCGACGCCCGCAGCCTGGTCGCCGCACTGGCGATGGGAGCGGCCGGGATGAACATGGGCACGCGGTTTATCGCCACCAGGGAAGCGCCGGTGCATGACAACGTCAAGAAGGCGCTGGTCGCGGCCACCGAGCTCGACACCCGGCTCATCATGCGCGCACTGCGAAACACCGAGCGGGTATTGATGAACGACAGCGTCAAGCGGCTGCTGGAAATCGAGCGCGAGAAGGGCAGCAAGCTGCAAATCTCCGACATCCATGACGAGGTCGCGGGCGCCTATCCCAAGATCATGATTGACGGGCAGATGGATGCGGGAGCCTGGAGCTGCGGCATGGTGGCGGGCCTGATCCACGATATTCCGACGGTGAAGGAATTGATCGATCGCATCATGGCCGACGCCGAACGCATCATCCGGGGCCGGCTGGTGGGGGCGCTGGACGGCGGCAAGCCGACGTCGCTGGCGGTCGCCTAGGCGCAGCCCTGTCTGCGGAGCGTCGAAGCGTGCTTGATTTATATGATGGATAACATGTAAAGTGTACCAGACCGGCGAACCGGGCCTTCGATCGCTGGAGGAGCTATCATGACATCTGGAACATGGCACAAGACGGCCTGCAACCTCTGTTATGTCAATTGCGGGATCGAGGTCCTGGTCGACGGCGGGCGTATCGAAAAAGTCCGCGGCGATCGCTCCAGCCCGAAATCGCAGGGCTATCTTTGCAACAAGGCGGCGCGCATTCCGTTTTACGCCGATCACAAGGACCGGCTCCGCACGCCGCTGCGCCGCCGCGCCGACGGCGGGTTCGACGAAATCGAGTGGGATGTGGCGATCGCCGAGATCGCCGGGCGGGTGCGAAATCTCGTCGACCGGCATGGCGGCAAGAGCATCGCGCTTTATGGCGGCGGCGGGCAGGGCAACCATGCCGGCGGCGCCTATGCCAATGCGTTTCTGCGCGCGATCGGTTCGCGCCATGTCTTCAACGCATTGTCGCAGGAGAAAACCGGCGACTTCTGGGTCAACGGCCACATGTTCGGCAGTCAGACCTGTCACACCGCCGAGGACGTCCATCACTGCGATTTGCTGTTCGTGATCGGCGCGAACCCGTGGGTCGCGCATGGCTTCCCCAATGCCCGCGATCACCTCAACCAGATCCGCAAGGACCCCGCGCGCAAACTCATCGTCGTCGATCCGCGGCGGTCGGAAACCGCTGACATGGCCGACCTGCACCTCGCCGTTCGTCCCGGCACCGATGCCTTTCTGCTGGGCGCGCTGTTGGCGACGCTGGTGCGGTCCGATGCCGTCGATCACGACTTCATCAAAGAGCACACGGTGGGTTTCGAAGAGGTCGAGCAGAGCCTGCTGGCGATCCCTGTCGCGGAGTGGGCCGCGGCCGCGGAGATTTCGATCGCCGATCTCGAGCGCTGCGCCGCCATGATCTCGGCGGCCAAGGCCATGGTGGTTCGCGTCGAACTCGGCATTCAGCAGGGGATCAACTCGACGCTCAATTCCTACCTTGAAAAACTCCTGATCATGCTTTCCGGCAGCTTCGGCCGCAAGGGCACCAACCAGTTGCACAGCTGGCTGCAACCGCTGTGGGGGAATTCGCCAGGCCAGACATTCGCGCCAACCGGCGATGAAGTGATCGGCGGTCTTCTGCCGCCGAACATCTTTGCCGATGCCGTGCTCGGCGACCATCCCGACCCGCTGCGCGGGGTCTGGATCGACAGTTCCAATCCCGCCAACACCGCGGCCAATACCGCGGCGGTCGAACGCGCGCTGGGTTCGCTCGAGCTGTGCGTGGTGGTCGATGTGGCGATGACCGAGACCGCGCATCTCGCGCATTACGTGCTCCCGGCGTCTTCCCAATACGAGAAGACCGAATTCACGCTGTTCAATTTCGAGTTCCCGACCAATTATTTTCACGTTCGCGCCGGCGTGCTGCCGCAGCTCGAAGGAACCCTGCCGGAGCCCGAGATCTATACGCGGCTCGCCCGCGCCATGGGTTTTCTGCCGGGCGACAATGTGCTCGCGCCGCTGCGCGACGCGGCCCGGCGCTCGAGGCCGGAATTCGCCGCCGCGTTTCGCGCGTTCATCGGCGACAATCCGTCGGCCGCGGCGGTGGCCCCGCTCGTCCTCTATCATACGCTCGGGCAGACGCTGCCCGACGGCACCGCCGCCGCCGCGCCGTTGTGGAACGCGGCGCTGCTGTGCGCCAGGCGATCGCCGCTCGCGGTGCGGCGCGCGATCGGCGCGTCGGATGATGTTCCGGACGCCGAGCTTGGCGATCTCCTGTTCGACCGGATCGTCGCGGCGCGGCAAGGCGCCGCCATTACCCGTCACGAATATGATGAGGTATGGTCGCTGATCGGACATCCCGATCGCAAGATCCGGCTCGCGGTCCCCGGCATGCTCGAATGGCTCGCACGGCTCGATCCCAAGACCGCGGGCGCGCCGAAAGAATTTCCGTTCATGCTGGCGGCCGGGCAGCGGCGCATGTTCAACGCCAATCAGATTTTTCGCGATCCAGCCTGGCGTCGCGACGATCCGGACGGGGCCTTGTTGATCAATTCCGCCGACCTCGTCGAACTGGGCGCGGCCGACGGCGACTGGATCGCGGTCGAGTCGGCGGCCGGACGGCTGATCGCCCGCTGCAAGCGCGATGATTCGATGCGGCAAGGCCAGCTTGCGCTGCCGCATGGCTATGGCCAATCCTATCCCGCGGCCGATGGCGAGCGCCTCATCAACGGGCCGCGGATCAATCTCTTGACCGCGAGCGGCAACCGCGATCCGATCGCGAAGACGCCCTATCACAAGCACGTCGCGGTTCGCCTGTCGCGGGTGCCGGCCGCCGAAGCCGCCCTCTATCAGTCGCGGTCCGAGCGCATTCATCGGCGCGCGGCGGCTGGATAAGGCTATTGCGCGCCGGCGCAATTGTCTGCCATCGCTGCGGGATTCCGATGCGAACCGCGAGATGATCGTTAGCATGGGCGAACCGGCAGACCGCTTTTACCAATCCCAGGGGCTGCGGCTGCATTATGCCGACTGGGGCAATGCGACCGCGCCGCCGCTGATCCTGATCCATGGCGGTCTCGATCACTGCCGCAACTGGGATGCGATCGCGCGGGAATTGCAGCCGCATTTCCACATCATGGCGCCCGATCTGCGCGGCCATGGCGACTCCGAATGGGCGAGCGGAAGCAGCTACGGTCTTTCCGAGAACGTCTACGACCTGGCCCGGCTGACGCGGTTCGCGGCGCTTCGGGACGCCGCCATCGTCGGTCATTCGCTGGGCGGCATGATCGCGCTGGCCTATGCCGGAACCTATCCGGATCGGGTGTCGCGTCTTGCCGTGCTTGACGGGGCGTTTCTGCCGCGGTCGCAACCGATGCCGATCAATGAGCGGATGTCGAAATGGATCGACCAGCTCGACCGCATCGCGCAGAGCGAGCCGCGCAGTTTCCGGACGGTGCAGGAAGCGGCACAGCGGCTTTCGACGCGCAACAAGAGGCTGACGGCAGAGCAGGCGCTGCATCTCGCGAGCCACGGCCTCAGGCGGAACGCCGACGGCAGCTACCGCTGGAAATTCGATCATTATCAGCGGGCGAGGGCGCCGTATCGGCTGTCGCCGGACGACCATATCGCGTTATGGGCGCGCATCGCCTGCCCGACGTTGTTGATGTGGGGCAGCGAAAGCTTTGTTCCGGACCCGGAAGCCGCCGGCCTGCTCGCCCATTTCCGGCAGGCGGAACTGAGGAAGATCGCCGGCGCCGGACATTGGCTTCATCATGACAGGCGCGATGAAGTGGTCGCAGCGCTGAGGCGGTTTCTCGGAATGGCGCGCGACCGGGATTGAGCCCTTGCCCGAGGCCGTCGGGCCGCGAGGCTCGTGCGCGAGAATTGGCGGAATGTAATGAGTTCGAGGATCGGGACCCGCCCGAAGATATCTGCTTTGAGCGGGTCTTTTGTGTCAGGCCGCGACGGGCTCGGCCAGCTGGTTCGGCTGCTGGATACCCCGCAGTTCCAGTTCGGCCTCCGCCTTGGCGGTCTTGAGAATTCGGACGGCGTCGGCGATATTCTTCTCCGAGTGATTGGCCATCACCTGCATTCGGATTCGCGCGGCGCCTTTCGGAACGGCGGGGAATTCAACCAGATTGGCAACCAGTCCAAGTTCGGGCAAGCGCCTGCTCACCAGCCGGGCGACGCCTTCGGTTCCCATCTTGACGCAGACGATTGCGGACGGATCGCCGTAATAATCCAGACCGGCTTCGCGCAGCTGATCGCGGAGGGCCAGGATGTTGGTCATCAATTCCAGACGCAGCACGCGTCCTTCAACCGATTCCACGAGCTCGAACGCTTTCAGAATGGTCGCCGCCTGTACCGGCGACAGCGCGTTGGAGAAGGTCGCGGGCGCGCTGTAGAAGCGGAGATATTCCTTGACGGCGCGGCTCTTGCAGGCGACGAAGCCGCCATTTGATGCAAAGGTCTTGGAGAAACTTCCCATCACGATATCGATCTTGCCCAGCATGTTCTGGACACCGATATGTCCGCGGCCATCGCGGCCGAGGTTACCCAGATCGTGCGCGACGTCGACGACCAGAGTAGCGTTGAACTCGTGGCAGAGCGCCTGAAGGGCGGCCATGTCCGGGGTATCGGAGTCCATCGAAAACAGCCCCTCGGTCACGACCAGAATGCCGTTGTCCCTGTCCTTTGCCCTGATCTTGGTCAGAATGTTCCGGCAGTATTCGTTATCGAGGTGACGGAACAGATGAACGTTGTTGGTGGCGGCGTTGGCGCCTTCCTGAAGACAGGAATGCGAGAGCATGTCCATCACCACATGGTCGGCCGAGCGCACCAGGCCCTTGATGACGCCGAAACCTGCTGCCCAGCCGGTCGGATACAGCACGACTTCCTCCATTTGCAGGAAGTCGGCGATCTTGCGCTCGAGCGCAACGGAATAGGACGTGTTGCCGACCAGCGCGGGCGAACCGGCGCTGTGCACGCCACAGCGTTCGATCGTTTGCTTGGCGGTTTCCTTGATTCCGGAATGTGACGACAGGCTCAGATAATCCTGCGAAGCAAAATTGACGCCGCGGGCCTTGTTGCCCCGATCGTCCTGCGCCCAGCAGACCGTGTTGGGCCCGTCTTCGGTCGCGCGAGAAAACGGCCAGAGGCCGTTTTGGCGTCGCAGGTCCTGCCACTTGAAAAAGCCTTCGGTTCGTCCGAGCAGGTCCGCCCCGCCAGGCACGCGAAAGTCCCTCATGCTGCCGGTCAAGGCCGCGGGCGGAATGCAGGCGTTGGTAATGTTTGACATCGCTTTCCCAGTTCGGCTTTTTTTGAATGGATTTGTTGCCGTCCGGAGAACGATACGCGGGCAAAATTTAAAATCCGGTATTTTTGAGTTCGAAACCGGTCGCTCTTGAAGGATTGATTTGCGAAGGTGAATCCCTGGTTCCCGGCCAGTCGACTCGACTGCGGCCGTTAACCGCGCGCAGCTCGGGTTAGCAAGATTTTAACCATGTTCGCTGCATTCTTGCGGCGGGGGAACGGATTGTCGGATTTCCCGTCAGAAAGCTCTCGAGGATTTCGATGCTGTTGGGCACGCTGCGCGGCTTTGCCGCACAAATCGGCTTTGGTCCGAATTTCACCGTCGCCGCGACCGCCGCTGCGCTGGCGCTCGCACTGGGTGGCTCGGCAGACGCCGCGGATCTCGGGTTGCCGGTCAGGGCGCCGCCGCCGCTCCCGATTTTCTCCTGGACCGGATTCTACGTGGGCGCCGACATCGGATATGGCTGGGGCCGTGATTCAACGACTGAATACTTTACCGGCACCAACACGCTGACCGGTCTGCGATGGGAATACAAGCCGAAAGGGGTGCTTGGCGGCCTGTTCGCCGGCTACAATTACCAGACCGGGCCGATGGTACTGGGCTTTGAAACGGATATTGAACTCGCTGACATCAAGGGCGGGTTCAACGATCCCGCTCTGGGCGGCGCCGGTGACACCAGGATCGACTGGCAGGGATCGGCGCGGGGCCGACTCGGATTCGCCGCCGACAAGGTGCTGTTCTATGGCACCGGCGGATTGGCCTATGCCAGCATAGGCCACACCTTCAAGAACCTCGTGGTGGGGAGCACGGAGGCGACGTCAGGTATTCGGACCGGCTGGACCGCGGGCGCCGGCGTCGAGATGGCGGTCACCCAAAATTTCCTGCTGCGCGCCGAATATCGTTACAGCGATTTCGGTCGCTATCGTTACGACTCGCTGGTGACGTTCCCTGGCTTGACGGGCCAGCAGGAGCCTACCTTCAGCACCGTGCGGGTAGGCGCCGCCTACAAATTCTGACGGACTGTCTTCTCGGCAGCTTTTGCGGGATTCGAGCGTCGTTGCCTCAGGTCAGGCGACGGCGCTTTCGCTGCTCCCGGTGGGCAGAAATGCCCGAATCTTTCCCAATAAACGCTGCATATCGACGGGTTTGGTATCAAAATCGGAGCATCCAACCTCGACGCTCTTGTCGCGATCGCTGGCGAGAGCGTGGGCCGTCAACGCAATGATCGGGATTGCCGACGTCAGCGGGTTTGCCTTGATCAACTGGGTAGCTTCCCAGCCGTCCATTTCGCCGAGCGCTACGTCCATCAGGATCAGATCCGGCATCTCGCTGGCCGCCATCGCAACGCCCGCCGCGCCATCGTGGGCGCAACAGACCGAGAAACCGTGACGCTCCAGGCGCCGCGTCAACATGTCCCGGTTGATCTCGTTGTCTTCAACAAGCAGAATCTTATGCATTGGTGGTTTCCGCGGCCGCCTGCAAAGCAGGATCCGGAGCCTCGGGGACGAGCGTGGCGGAAGCGAAACCATCGCCGTGCCGCCGGCCGGTTGGCAGCGGTATGCGAATGGTAAAGCGGCTTCCTGTTCCTACGTCGCTCTCGACCAGAATCTCGCCGCCCATCAGCCTGCAGAGTTTCTGGCTGAGCGCCAATCCCAATCCAGTGCCGCCATATTTGCTGGTGCTGGAATCGTCGGCGACCGAGAACTTTTCGAACAGGTTGGTGATCCGGTCCGAGGCGATACCGATGCCGTTATCAATGACATGGACGACAAGGCAATCGCCTGACTGAACCGGCTGACGCTCCGCGACAACCTCTACCAGGCCATTCTGGGTGAACTTGATGGCGTTATCGAGCAACTGCCCGGCCATGTTGCGGAACTTGCCGGCATCACACAGGGTTGTTCCAAGATTCGCCGCGATCGTACAGCGAATCTCGTTTCCGTTGTTGCTGGCGGCCGGTCTCGCCGCATCGACCAATTCGCCGAGCAATGTGGCCAGATCCGTCGGTTCCAGATCAAGTTGCATTTTGCCCGCCTCGATCTTCGACAGGTCCAATACCTCGTTGACGAGCTTGAGCAGATGCTGGCCGGCGCTGTGAATCTTGTTGAGGTCGGCAAGACTTTGGCTGTCGCCTTCATCCGCGGCATCTTCCAGAAGAATCTGGCTGTAGCCTATCACTGCGTTAAGCGGCGTCCGCAGCTCGTGGCTCATCTTGGCCAGGAATTCGGCCTTGGCGGCGCTCGCCCGCTCGGCTTCCTCGGTAGCTTCGCGCAACGCAGATGCGGTCGACATATGCTGGCGCATTTCGCCTTCAAGCTCGGTCTGTGAAGCCTGTATCTTCGCATAATAAAGCGCCATCATCGTCACGTAGAGCGACGCGGCGACCGTTGAAACGAGCCCGAGACCCTGCATTGCCGCGATCGGCAGATCGTTCTTGATCGAGTAACCGAACAGATAAAAGCTGCTGAAGATTGCCACGTTCGCCGCGAACATGATCATCACGATCAAGCGGAGCTTCTTCGACGAACCGAGGTAGAAGAATGCGAGCAGCGGGATGACAAGCACCCAGGCCAGTGTCGGGGAAGTCACGCCGCCATAGAAGTAGCAGCTCCAGAGAATGCAAAAGATCAGGTTCTGGATCGAAACCAGGGCCAGCGGACTGTAGGGCGCGCCGGCCCGCAGCACGAACGGGAAAATCCAGAACGATGTGATCGAAATCGCCAACACGGCTTCTTCGTATCCCGGCGCCGGATCAAGCACATAGAGCGCGATCGGAACCACGTTTCCAATGAAGGGCCCGAGAATATGGCTGACCAGAAAAACGTGCGCGCGATTTCGGGCGTCGCGGTCCGCCGCGATTCTGGGTGGAATAAAATAATTAACCAGGCGATCGAGGGCCGCGATTGCTGTTGCTAGCTTGGCTTTCATGGAGTTTGCGCCGCCTTCTGCACTGGCTTTGATATACATGCCCGGGTCAGTTCTTATGCCACCGCATGGCGGTTGCGAAAACAAGCTGTCCCGGCTGCAGATTTTCAGGTTCCGCTTAAAGTCACGTTAATCAACCGAACTTCCCCTTAAACCAATTCTTAAAGGCACTTACGCTAGGTTTCACCCTCGACAGAAGTCATCGGGGGCGGCGCGCAAATGCTGATCTGGAACCAACTCGTCGGATTGATCGATTGGTTTATCCCGGCCGCGGCGAAGGCCGAACGCTCCGAACACGGCCTCGCGCAGAACTTCGTTTTCACGCATCTCTTTGGCCCGCTGCTGTCGCAATCGATCGCTCTGTTCCTCTATCTCAGCGACCCGCATCCGGGTTTTGCGTGCTGGACGGTGATCATCTGCATATGGTCATTCTGGGCGCTGCCGTTCGTTTACAAGTTCACCGGCAATCTGCAATTTTCGGCGCTGATCTCCGTCGAGTTGCTCGCCTTCACCTCGCTGTTCGGGGCCTATTTCTACGGCGGCGTAAGTTCGCCATTCCTGCCATGGTTGATTATTGCTCTCCTGCTCGGCTTCTTTTACCTGTCCGAGCGTCCGATCCTCGTCGTCGGATTGTTCTTCTTCAATATCCTCGGTTTCTGCGCCGCCTACCTCGGGTGGGGATTTCCCGAACTTGTTCCGCAACAGCAGCTCTCGACCGTCGGTTGGATATCCATTATGTCGGCGACCATCTACATGGCCTGGATGGCGATCTATTACGCCAATATGATTACGATGCGGTCCGAACTCGAGCGCGAGGCGGAGCGGCACCGCGAAACCGCGGTTCGTCTGCGTCAGGCGAAGGATATGGCCGACATTGCCAATCGGGCAAAGTCGATCTTCCTGGCCAAGATGAGCCATGAGCTGCGGACGCCGTTGAACGCCGTGATCGGATTCAGCGAGATTCTGCTCGAAGACGTCGGCGCAGAGGGCAAGAGCGCCCGCAAAAAAGCTGATCTTGAACGGATCAATTCCGCCGGAAAGCATCTGTTATCGTTGGTGACCGATGTGCTCGATCTGTCGAAAATAGAGTCGAATTTCATTGAATTGAAGATTGAGGAGTTCGACCTCAACGAGATGGTGCGCGAGGTGGTCGCCAATGTCCAGCCGATGGTTGCCGAGAAAGGCAACAAGCTGGTGGTCAAATGTCCCGCCAATCTCGGAATCGTCTCGACCGATCCGACCAAGTTGCGGCAGGCAGCCCTGAATCTGATGAGCAATGCCGCCAAGTTCACCGAGCACGGAACGATCACGTTATCGGTGCAGCGCCGCAGGAGTCAGGGTGGGGATTGGATCGAAATTCAGGTGCAGGATTCCGGAATCGGCATAGCTCAATCGGACATCGGACGACTGTTCCGGAATTTTGGCCAGGTCAATAGTGCGACTTCCAGCAAATACGGCGGGACAGGTCTCGGCCTTGCGTTGAGCCAAAAGCTGTGCGCGCTGATGGGCGGCGGAATTTCGGTGACGAGCGAATTCGGTCGCGGGTCGTGTTTTACAATCCGCGTGCCCGCCTCGATGAGCGAACAGCGAAGCACCAACCATGACTATTTCAACACTGTTTCGCAACCTGCGAATGTACACGTCGCCTGAAAGATAATCCGATGTCAGCATCGAACGCCCCAACGTCGCGCGTCACAATGCTACGGCATGAAGTTGGCCAGTCCGAGGCCGTCGACGGCAACGCCGGGATCCGGCCCCGTTTGCTCATCGTGGACGACATCGGTGATAACCGCTCGGTTCTGACCCGGCGCTTCCAGCGCCGCGGGTTCGAAGTGGTCGAAGCGGAGAGTGGACTTGCAGCCATCGAGCTTATCAACAAGGAGCCGTTCGACCTTGTCCTGCTTGACGTCATGATGCCCGGGATAGACGGGATCGAGACCCTCAGACGAATTCGCAGTCAGAAATCCCCGTCGGCGCTTCCGGTGATCATGGTTACGGCCAAGTCCGAGAGCGACAACATCGTCGATGCGCTTGATCTTGGGGCAAATGATTATGTCACAAAGCCCGTCGATTTTGCGGTCGCGTTGGCCCGCGTCAACACCCAGATCAGCCGCAAGCGCGCCGAACAGCACGTATTGGCGATGAACGACGAGCTGCGCCGGGCCAATGAAGATTTGGAACGTCGGGTAGAAGAGCGGACCAAGCGGCTGATCGACGCCAACCAGCGGCTCAAGGTCGAGATAGCCGACCGCGAGGAGTCGCAGGCCAGATCACAATATCTCGCCTATCACGATTCTCTCACCGGGCTTGGCAATCGTCTCTTGTTCAAGGAACAGCTTGAAGAGGCGCTCAACGACGTCGCGGTAATGCCGCACCCGCTGTCGGTCTTGTTTCTGGACCTCGATGGCTTCAAGGCGATCAATGACACCCTGGGTCATTCGATCGGCGATCAGCTTCTGAAATCCGTCGCGACCAAGCTGCGCGATCTTCTTCGGCAAACGGATCGTATCGCGCGACTTGGCGGCGATGAATTCGCGATCTTGCAGATGTCGGCATCCCAGCCGAGCTCGTCGATCGCGCTGGCGGAAAAGATCATCGAGGTTGTCGGGCTGCCGTGCAGCATCGACGGGCACGAGGTAACGGTAGGGGCCAGCGTCGGCATCGCTATTGCGCGCGCCGGTGAAATGAACACCGAAAATTTTCTGAAGAGCGCGGATCTGGCGATGTACGGTGCGAAATCCGATGGCCGCGGCACCTATCGGATGTTCGATCCGGAGATGGATATGGCCGTTCAGGCCAGACGCGCGCTCGAGCGAGATATGCGGACGGCACTCGCGCAGGACGGATTCAGGCTGTTCTACCAGCCGCTCATCAATGTGCAGACCAAGCAAGTCACCGCTTTCGAGGCGTTGATGCGATGGCAGCATCCCGAGCGCGGCGTCGTGCCTCCCTCGGAGTTCATCCCGGTGGCGGAAGAGATGGGCCTGATCGTTCAGCTTGGCGAATGGGCGTTGCGGCAGGCATGTGCGGAAGCGATGCAATGGCCCGATGGAATCTGCGTTTCGGTGAACCTGTCGCCGCTGCAATTCGCCAAGGGCAATCTTGTTTCGACGGTGTTGCATGCCCTGGCCTCGACAGGATTGCCGGCGACCCGTCTCGAACTCGAAATTACCGAGTCGGTGCTGCTGGAGAAGTCGGAACGCAACATCGCGATCCTCAATCAGTTGCGCGACCTTGGCGTTCGAATATCGATGGACGATTTCGGAACGGGTTATTCGAGTATCGGATATCTTCGCAGTTTTCCGTTCGACAAGATCAAGATCGATCAATCGTTTGTCCGGGATTTGCTCGTTGACGAGGGAAGCCTTGCCATTGTCCGCGCCATCGCCGGGCTTGGCGTAAGCTTCGGCATGACCACGACCGCCGAAGGCGTCGAAACCGAGGAACAAATGCAGTGTTTGAATCGCGAAGGTTGCATCGAAGTTCAGGGATATCTGTACAGCAGACCCGTGCCAGCCGGCGAGATCGTCCGGCTTCTCGACAGCCTGGCGGGCCGAGGGTTGTATCCGAGCGCATAGCAATTGGGCACGAGAGCTTCAAATGGCGATGATGGCCGTTCGCTCTCGGGTCGCGCATGGGGTTTGGCCGACTGACAGCCGGCTCGCGGATTTTGGGCACTGAAATCATGACTGACGCGGCTGTCGAAGAGATCGACCCCAACCATGCGACCGCGCTGGCCGATCAGGCCAACCGGCACATGTTGCAGCTCGGAATCGCTCCCACGCCGGGCAATTTCGCCGTATGGTTCAACTATTCGCGCGGTACGTTGCCGGAGTTGAAGCGCACGATCGATATTTTGATTGCCGGCAACAAGCGATTTGATTCGGCTACCAACCGCCAGCTGTTTTCGACCTATTTGGCCCCGAACTCCGCCGGCACGACGGTTGGCAATTTGCCGGAACAGTTGAAATCCATTTTGACCGAGGCGAAGCGGTTCGTGACGATCGCGATCGCCGACAACCGCAGCCAGATTGAGGCGATCGGCGACGTCGCCGAGCAGGCTGAAAGCGGGCTCGACCCGACATCGCTGGTTGAGCGTTTGGTGGAGGAGCTCACCAAGGCCGCGACGCGTGCGTCGGAGCTCGAGATGAATCTCGGCGAGACCTCACGCGAGCTGGACGTCATCCGCGAGTCACTGAACAGGGCGGAGCAGCGCGCCAATACCGACATGCTCACCGGTCTTCCCAACCGTCGGGCTTTCGACGAATTTCTGCGCACCACCCAAATCTCGGCAATGGAGACCGGAGAGCCCTTCAGTATTTTGCTGATCGATATCGATCGCTTCAAGCAATTCAATGACAGTTTTGGGCACGGGGTCGGGGATGAGGTGCTCCGGTTGATGGCAAGCGCGCTGCGGGAGCGCGTACGCGCGCAGGATCTTCCGGCCCGATATGGTGGAGAGGAACTGATCGCGGTGCTTCCCGGTGCGGACCTCGCCGTTTGTGAAGCCGCGGCCGAACGTATCCGCAGTTCGATTTCGGAATGCCGGATCACCCGCCGCTCGACGGGTGAGCGGCTTCCCTCGATTACGGTATCGATCGGCGTCGCTCAGTTTCGACCGGGAGAATCCACGGCCCAATTGATCGAACGATGCGACGGCGCGCTCTATTTGGCAAAGCGGACCGGACGGAATCGCGTTGTCACGGAGGTGCGCCTCGAAGGCCGTTCCGTGGCCTAGGATCGATTGCCGTCTCTGGAGGTTCAGGGGACTTCAGACTGGGCATCGCTCAAGCATTTCCCTGCTGCTCGCGCCTTTGCTTTTTGCTAGGGTCCGGCGATCGACAATAGCAGGTCCAAAATGCAGATTCGGCCCGGCGACAATGATTTGCTGCTGATTATCGACGTGCAGAACGATTTCTGCCCCGGCGGCGCGCTCGCCGTTGCCGACGGGGATGCGGTGGTGCCGGTCATCAATCGCCTCGCCGAACGCTTTGCTCATGTCGTGCTGACCCAGGATTGGCATCCGCAAGGTCATAGCTCGTTCGCGACATCGCATCCGGGTTCTGCGCCCTTCGAAACCATCAGCATGCCCTATGGCCGTCAAACCCTTTGGCCCGACCATTGCGTCCAGGGCAGCACGGGGGCGGCGTTTCATCCGCGATTGGAGACAAAACGGGCGGAACTGGTGATCCGCAAGGGCTTTCGACCCGAAATCGATTCCTACTCCGCATTCTATGAGAACGATCGGCGCACGCCCACGGGTTTGGCCGGCTATTTGCGCGAGCGCGGCTTGCGGCGAGTCTTCCTGGTGGGTCTCGCGACCGACTATTGCGTCTATTACTCCGCCGTGGACGCGGGCCGGCTCGGATTCGACGCTGTGCTGATCGAGGCCGGGTGCAGGGCCATCGATCTGGCGGGCTCGCTCGCCACCGCCTGGGCCGGTATGGCTGCGGAAGGCGTGCAGCGTGTCAACGATCTTGGTTAGCGCGTATTCCGCTATTACGCGATCCGCGTTGTCCGGTTCGGCATTCCGCCGGCTGCGATAATTTCCGCACTCAATTGTTCGATGGTCGTGCGGTGCCGCATCGCCGTCTGCCGGATCAGAGTAAACGCGTCCGGCTCGGAGAGGCCATGAGCGCGCATGATCTGCAGAACCGCGGCGAAAACAACTCGCCGGGAACGAATGCGGTCCTCCAGCCTTTCGATATGGGCAGCTTCATCAATTCTTCGCTGCGCGGAATCGAATGCAACCACCAAGGCGGTATAAAGTCCGGCCGAGCGCAGCGGCTTGATGAGAAAGGAGGCCGGCTGCAGGTCGAGCAGCCACTTCAACCGGCTCGGCGTCTCGGTTCCGATCAGCGCGATGATCGGCGCCCCGGCCTTCCACGCAGCAGCCAGATCGGACTTGATGGCAATCGCATCGGCGTCCATCACGACGACGTCGACGGTCTGCTCCGCTGGCGGCGCCTCGGCCGGATCGTGGTCTGAAATCGTCATGCCGAGGCGGTTGAGCTGGCGGCGCACGATCGAGAGCTCGCGCTCATCCCGCATCACCATGAGAGCGTGACGGCCTCGGACCGAGAAAGGCGATGGCCTGGTCATTTCACGATACGCAGATGGTTCGAGCGCTTCGTCATCGCATCAATACTCTTGTCAGGTCTTGTGCCAATCGCTGTCAGGTCGAGGTTCGAAAGATAGGGATCGGGGCGTTCAGGGGCAGCCGCCTCCCAGAAAATCTTGAACTGGCATCCAGGCACCGAGCGTGCCAGGCGGGGCGTCAGGAAGCAGTGATTATTGTCGGGATCGACCCAGACCGGACCTTGTGGAGAATCATAGCGATGGTTCGCGGCCGCACGGCGCACCGCGCCCACTTCCGCCGAGCCGGCGCGGCGGATGGCGCGCGCCAGCAGCGTGACGCAGACATAAGTTGACTGGCCGTCGACGGAGAGGCTGCTGTCGGCGCCGTGGCGCGCCTTCCAGCGCGCGACAAACGCGCGGTTCTCGGGCCTCTCGATGCTTTCGAAATAGGCCGATGACGTGATGCAGCCAACCGAGGCCGCCGATCCGATCAGCTTGAGCTCCGGTTCGCACAGACTGCAGCTCAGCGTGGGAATGGTCAGTCCCGCGCGCGTCGCTGCCGCATGGAGTGCGCGCATGAAAGCGTAGCTGGATTCGCCGACCAGCGTATTGAACACGACCGGCGGCTTCCGGTCGATGACCTCCTTGACGATGTGGTCTACCGCGGTCTCGCCGAGCTCCAGCAGACGTTCGGCCAGGATACGGCCGCCGGCGCTGGTCACGATTTCGCGAATCACGCGGTTCATTTCCCACGTCCAGATATAATTGGATCCGATGCAGAACACGTCGCTGGAGATGTGATCCAGCATGTGCCGCACCAGCGGCACGACGTGCTGGTTGGGCGCGGCCCCGACGTAAATGACGTTGTCGCTGCTTTCGAACCCTTCATATCGCGCCGGATGCCAGAGCAGCCGTTCGGTGCGTTCGACAATCGGAATAACCTGCTTGCGCGAGGCCGACGTATAGCAGCCGACGATATGGTCGACCTGTTGTTCGCGAATTAAATCGGCGCATGCGACATGATAGCCGGCGACAACGCCAGCGGGATCGCGCAAATGGGGTGCGAAAACGAAATCGAACTCTTCGCTGCCATTGATTTCGTCGATCGCCATCAACGCGCTCTTGCGCATCTCGCCCGCCATCATGGCGTATGGCCCCGACTGGGAAAATACGAGGCCGACGGGAATGGACGGCTTTTTCATCAGGAAACCCCGGGAGTTGCGTCACGGCTATCTCATCGCAAGAGGGCCGATCTGTCATCCTGTATCATCAATCGGAGCTGCGCGTCATTTGCGCTGCCCGCATAAAAAAAGCGGCCAGCGTCGCATTGACAAGGCTGGTGACGCTAAGACACTATAACTTGCTACGGGAGTGCATGCATGACGAAAGCGTTCTCGCGCAGCCGATGACGTCTGGGCGACGACCTGCAAGATCTCGTTCTGCAACATAGTCCTACGCGACCATTGATAGCAGTGGCATTGATGCCATTCGGGGCCTTTTCGGGCCGCGGATGGCTTTTTTGTCTATCTTCCAAACGACAAGAAGTGAATGAAGCATGGGTGTTCGCCTCCCGACATTGGAGCAGATCGATAAGCTCGGGTCCGATTTCGGGCTCGTTCTTACGGCCGACGAGGTTGTCGCCTTTCAGCAGGCCTTCAAGGGACCTTTGGCCTCCTACGGCAGGCTTGACGAATTGGTCCCGCCTGCGTTGTCGCCCGTTGCACCGCGCTCGCCGGGTTACCGGCCTGCGGCTTCGGAAAATCCCTACGGCGCCTGGTATTGGAAGACGTATATCAAAACCGGGGCCGAAGGCCTGCTGAGCGGCAAGAGGATTGCGATCAAGGACAATATCTGCGTCGCTGGCGTCCCGATGATGAATGGCTCGGCGTTGCTCGAAGGTTATGTCCCGGAGTTCGATGCCACCGTAGTGACGCGCATTCTGGAGGCGGGCGGCACCATCGCGGGCAAGGCGGCCTGCGAAGATCTCTGCTTTTCCGGTGCGAGCCACACTTGTGCAAGTGGAGTGATCCGCAATCCGCATAATGTCGCCCACAGTGCCGGCGGTTCATCGGGTGGAAGCGCGGCGCTGGTCGCGGCCGGCGATGTGCCGATGGCGCTCGGCGGCGACCAGGGCGGCTCGATCCGCACGCCGTCGAGCTGGTGCGGTATTTATGGCTTGAAGCCGACCTGGGGGCTGGTGCCCACCACCGGTTCGATGCCGATCAGCTACTCCCTCGATCACTGCGGTCCGATGGGCGCATCCGTTGAAGACGTGGCGCGGCTGCTCACGGTGATTGCCGGCCATGATGGTTGGGATACGCGAACGATCTCGGCTCGCACTGGCGACTACATGGCAGCGCTCGGCAAGCCGGCAACAGGATTGCGCGTCGGCATCCTGCGCGAAGGATTTGGTCATCCCGAAAGCGATCCCGCCGTCGATGCCAAAGTGCGTGAAGCCATAGCTGCTTGGAAAAAGGCCGGCATCGAGGCCGAGGAAGTCTCGGTGCCCTGGCATCTCGACGGGCCACATGTCTGGAGCGGAATCATTCTGGAAGGCGCGGCCGAGATGATGCTGAAGGGATACGGCGTCGGCAACAACATCCAGGGCTACTATCCGCTTTCCATGCAGGAGGCCTTTGCCCGCGGCATGGGGACGCGGATCAACGACGTTTCGCCCACCGTGAAACTGGTGCTGATGCTCGGCGAATACATGCATCGCAACTATCACGGGCGTTACCATTCGAAGGCGCAAAATCTGCGGGTGCTGTTGCGTCGGGCCTACGATGCGGCGCTGGAAAAATTCGACGTGCTGGCGATGCCGACGATTCCGTTCACGGCAACCCCAATTCCTCCGGCCGACGCGCCGCTCGGCACCGCGATCGATATGGCACTGAACATGCAAGCCAACACCTGCTCGTTCGACGTATCCGGGCATCCTGCCTTCACCGTGCCATGCGGCGGTGTCAACGGTCTGCCGGTCGGCTTGATGATGGTCGGGCGTCATTTCGAGGAAACCACCCTGATACAGCTTGCTTCCGCGGTCGAAGCCGGCGGCGACTGGAAGCTGAACCAGAACGGAACGAGGCTTTGACGATTCAAGGATACCGCGATGCGCAACGATTCCTGGCTCAGGACCTCGATCATGGCGAAGCGCGGCCTGGCCATGCTGCTCAGTCAGGCCGGCCGCGTCCGGCTCGGGAACATGGTCGATCCAAAATACACGATGGGCGCGTCGGTTCTGAAAAAATATCTGGTCTCATGACGTAACGGCAACAATGGGGAGTATTGCAATGACGGTCAATCGCAGAAGATTCTTGCAAAGTACGGCCGCTACCGCTGCTGCTGGCATGTTCGGCTCCAGTGCCTGGGCGGAGGATCCGATCAACGTAGCCAGCATCCACGATCTCTCGGGCGGGCTCGACATCTACGGCAAGCCGATGGTCGATGCGCTGACGCTTGCCGTTGAGGAAGCCAATGCGGCCGGCGGCCTGCTTGGACGGCAGGTCAAGCTGATCAATTATGATACCCAGTCGAACATGCAGCTCTACACGCAGTTTGCGCAGCAGGCGGCGCTGAAGGACAAGGTTGCCGTCGTGCATGGCGGCATCACCTCCGCCTCGCGCGAGGTGATCCGGCCGGTGCTCGACCGCTTCAAGACGCTGTATTTCTACAATACGCAATATGAGGGCGGCGTCTGCGACCGCAACCAGTTCGACACCGGCGTGACCCCGGCGCAGACCGTGGAAAAGCTCGTGCCTTACGCCATGAAGAAGTGGGGCAAGAAGGTCTATGTGATCGCGGCCGACTACAATTACGGCCAGATCACCTCGCAATGGGTGAAGAAATACGTCACCGAGAACGGCGGCGAAGTTCCCTCGATCGACTTCTTCCCGCTCGACGTCACGAATTTCGGCCCGACCATCTCCAAGATCCAGGCGGCGAAGCCCGACTTCGTATGGTCGGCGCTGGTCGGCGGCGCCCATATCTCCTTCTATCGTCAATGGGCCGCGGCCGGCATGCGCAAGAGCATCCCGATGGCGTCGACCACCTTCGCCGTCGGAAACGAGCACATCGTCTTGTCGCCCGACGAATGCAACGGCATGCTGATCTGCTACAATTACTTCCAGGACCTGAAGAACAAGACCAACGAAGCCTTCGTTGCCGCCTTCCTCAAGCGCTTCGGCGCCGATTATCCCAACATCACCGAACTCGCCATGGGAACCTACCAGGGATTCCGCTTGTGGGCGGAGGCGGTCAAGAAAGCCGGCAGTATCGACCGGATAAAAGTCATCGAAGCACTGGAAACCGGCATCAGCATCAATGCCCCCTCGGGCAAGGTCACGATCGACCCGCCGACCCATCATTGCGTGCTCGACGTTCACATCGCCGAGGTCAAGGACAAGAAGCTCAATGTGCTGGAAGACTTCGCGCAGCAGAAGCCGTCGGACACCGCCGCGGTGTGCGACCTGATCAAGAACCCCACTGACAACCAGCAATATGTGATCAAGATCTGAGGCCGGCCGGCCGTCGGATCTCTGGGGAAAGGTGAACGTGGATCTCGTTGCTCTCCTGGCGATCCAGGTGCTTTACGCGGTTGCCAGCCTGGCGCTGATCAGCGTCGGGCTGGCGATTATTTTCGGCATGATGCGGGTCATCAATCTCGCCCACGGGGAATTTTTGATGCTCGGTGGCTATGCGGCGATCGTCGCTACCAGCCACGGCATCAGCATCTGGATCGCGATGCTGGTGGTGGCGCCCATCGTCGTCGGCATCATCGGGGTCATCGTCGAGCGGACCATCATCCGTTTCCTCTATGGCCGCATGATCGACACCATGCTTGCCACCTGGGGCCTCAGTCTGTTTCTGGTCGGATTGACGACCGCGATCTTCGGCAACACCACGGTCGGCATCTCGGCGCCGCTCGGCAGCTTCCAGATCGGCGCCTATCGCAGCAGCGGCTACACGCTGTTCGTCATCGCCGTGGCAGCGGTCGTGCTTGCGGCGATCTTCGCGGTGATGCGCTGGACGCGCCTCGGCCTGATCGCCCGCGGCACGATGCAGAACGCCAATATGGCGGCAGCGCTTGGCGTCAATCCGCCGCGGGTCTACGCCGTCACCTTCGGCATCGGCGCCGCGCTGTCGGGTCTTGCCGGCGCGGTGCTGGCGCCGGTCTCGGGCGTCTTTCCCACCATCGGCGTCGCCTATGTCGCGAAATCCTTCATCACCGTGATCGGGGGCGGCGCGGCGATACTCAGCGGAACGGTTTCTGCTTCCGCCCTGTTCGGCACCATCAATCAGATCGCGACCTTTGCCACGACACCGGTGTTCGGCGAGGTGGCATTGCTTGCCGCCGCCATCGTTCTGATCCGCCTGATGCCGCAGGGCATTACCGGCCGCTTCTTCCGGAGAGGCCTGTGAACGCCCGTACCCTCAATCTTCTCGGCCTCGCCCTGGTCGGTATCGTCGGTGTCGCCTTCCTGATCCTGACGCCGCGTTTCGCCGAACTCGATATCATACTCGAGCTTACGATCTACATGATCATGGCGATCCTGGCGCTCAGCCTGGCGCTGGTCTGGGGCTATGGCGGCATTCTCTGCTTCGGCCAATCGGCGTTTTTCGGGTTGGGCGCCTATACTTACGCGATCGCGATGTTCAACATCGGCGAGAGCACGCTCCCGCTTCTTTTGGCCATCGCGCTGCCGGCAGCCTTCGCCGCGTTGCTCGGCTATTTCATGTTCTACGGCCGCATCAGCGACGTCTATCTCGGCGTCATCACGCTGACGGTGACGCTGATCCTGTTCAATTCGGTGAATTCCACCGCCGGCCCGGAATTCCATATCGGCACGGCGCGGCTTGGCGGATTCAACGGCATTCCCGGGATCCCGCCGCTCAATTACCCCGGCAACAAGGCCGCGGCGATCGATCTCGAAGGCATGTTCTATCTTGCGACCGCGGCGTTGCTCGCGACCTATTTCGGACTGCGGCTGTTGCTGGCCAGTCGCTTCGGCCGCATCATTGTCGGTATTCGCGAAAACGAACGGCGCGCCGAGCTGTTGGGCTATGATCCCCGCGCCTACAAGCTTGCAACCTTCACGATCGGCGGCGCGCTCGCCGGTTTTGCCGGATGCCTGTTTGCGAATTGGGGGAATTTTGTAAGCCCGACCATCTTCGGACTGGCCCAGTCCGCGCAAATCATCATTTGGGTCATCGTCGGCGGACGCGGCACGCTGATCGGACCGATCGTCGGCTGCATCGGAATCCAGTGGCTCACCACGGCGCTGGGCGCGAACCAGCCCAGCGGTTCGGATTGGTGGTCCAAATTGTTGGCCAATGCGCCGCTTATATTCGGGATTATCCTCGTCGCGTTCGTGCTGCTGGTGCCCAAGGGCCTGGTGCCGACGCTCGGCGATTTCGGGCAATGGCTGCTGCGCTCGCGCACGCGGCGCATCGCCGCGAGCCTTGAACCCAAGCAGGCGGAGGAGGGGTGATGGCTGCGCCGCTTCTGCAGACCCGCGATCTCAGCATGCATTTCGGCGGCGTTCAGGCGGTACGCAGCGTCAATTTCACGCTGGCCGAAGGTGAGTTGCGCTGCCTGATCGGTCCGAACGGCGCCGGAAAGAGCACGTTCTTCAAGATGCTCACCGGGCAGCTGCAGCCGAGCCGGGGCCAGGTGCTGTTCCGCGGCCATGATATCTCCAACGCCCACGCCCATCAGATCGCGCGACTCGGCATCGGCATCAAGACCCAGGTGCCGAGCGTGTTCGATGGGTTGAGCGTGCGCGAAAATATCTGGCTGGCGGCGAGCCGCATCCACCCGAGCGCGCGCGTCGAGGCCGTGGTCGACGAGATGCTGGAGCGGGTCGGCCTTACGGGCGCGACAAAGCGCCTGGTAGGACAGCTCGCCCACGGCCAGCGGCAATGGGTCGAACTCGGTATCGTGTTGTCGACCGATCCCGAGCTCATCCTGCTGGATGAGCCCGCCGCCGGCATGACGCATGAAGAAGTGCTCAAGACCGCCGAGCTCGTGCGCGAGATCAATCGCAGCAAGGCTCTCATCGTCGTCGAGCACGACATGCAGTTCATCCGCATGATCGCCAAGCAGGTCACGGTGTTCAATCAGGGCAGCGTGCTGGTCGAGGATGCCGTGGAGAGTATCCTGCGCAACCCGTTGGTGCGCGATATCTATCTCGGAAAACAGGCGGCCGCATGATGCTCAATGTGCAGGGGCTGCGTACCGGCTACGGCCGCATTCCGATCCTCAACGGGGTCAGCTTTGCGGTCAGGCAAGGCGAGTTCATCGGTATCCTCGGCCATAACGGCATGGGCAAGACCACGCTTCTGAAAGCGCTGATGGGGTTTTTGCCGGCGACCGGCGGGCAGGTGCGCCTTGACGGCAATGACGTGACGGCGGCCGCGCCCTATCGCCGCGCGCGGCTGGGGCTCGGTTACGTGCCGCAGGGACGCGAGATTTTCCCCGGCCTCACGGCTTACGAAAATCTGCGGATGGGCTGCAGCAAGCAGGCGGGCAGCGAGCAGGATATCATCGCGGCCGTGCTGGAAGAGTTTCCCCGCCTCAGGCCGCTGCTCGATCGCCCCGGCGGCGCGCTCTCGGGCGGCGAGCAGCAATTGTTGGCGATCGCGCGCTGCCTTTGCGGCATGCCGCGCCTCGTCCTGCTCGACGAACCCACCGAAGGCATCCAGCCTTCGATCATCGACGAGATCGTCGAGATCTTGCTGCAATTACGCGACAAAAGCGGCCTCACCATGATCCTGGTCGAGCAGAACCTCGACTTCATCGCCGCGCTCTCAAAGCGGATTCTCATCATTCAAAAAGGCACCATCACCCGGGAAGTGCGACCGGACGATCTCGGAGACCCAAGTCTGGTCGGAGAATTTATCGGAATCACCACGTAAAGCTCGAACCGGCGAGCCGCGATCACAGGGAGAAGGACCATGGCAGTCAGAAGACCCACTCTCGATCAATTGCGCAGCGTAGCCGAAGACCTCGGCATGCATATGGGCGCGGAGGAACTCAAATCCTACGACGCCCTGATGCAGGCAAACTACGCTGCCTACGACATCGTCGATGCCATGCCGGATTATGTTCCGGCCGTGACATATCCGCGAACGCCCGGCTACCGCCCGGTGGGCGAGGAGAACAAGTACAACGCCTGGTACGTCAAGACGACCATCAAGGGCGCCTCCAGCGGCAAGCTTGCCGGCAAGACCGTTGCGATCAAGGACAATGTCTGCCTGGCCGGCGTCCCCATGATGAACGGCGCCTCGACGCTTGAAGGTTACATACCCGACACCGACGCCACCATCGTCACGCGTATCCTCGACGCCGGCGGCATCATCACCGGCAAGACGCATTGCGAGTATTTCTGTTTTTCCGGTGGCAGCCATACCTGCGCGGCCGGCCCGGTCCATAATCCTCACAAGATGGGCTATTCGTCCGGCGGCTCGTCGTCGGGCAGCGGCGTCGTGGTAGCGACCGGCGAGGTCGACATGGCGATCGGCGGCGACCAGGGCGGATCGATCCGCATCCCCGCGTCGTTTTGCGGCATCTACGGGATGAAGGGGACACACGGTCTCGTGCCCTATACCGGCGTCATGCCGATCGAACTCACCCTCGATCACACCGGGCCGATGACCCGCAACGTGCGCGACAACGCGCTTCTGCTCGAAGTGCTGGCAGGCGCCGACGGCGTCGACCCGCGTCAGATCGCGCCCAAGGTCGCGAACTACACCCAGGCGCTCGACGGCGGCGCCAAGGGATTGCGTATCGCTATCGTCAAGGAAGGTTTCGGGCATCCGAGCTCCGAGCGCGACGTCGACGCCAAGGTCATGGCAGGCGTGCAGGTTTTCAAGAAGCTCGGCGCTACCGTCGACGAAATCTCGGTGCCGATGCATCTCGTGGCCCCGGCGATCTGGCTGCCGATCGCCGCGGAAGGCGCCACCGAGTTCATGATGAAGGGCAATGGCATGGGGACCAACTGGCGCGGCCTCTATAATACGACGCTGCTGGACGCCCACTCCGGCTGGCACCATCGCGCCGACGAATTGTCCGACAGCCTCAAGATAACGATGCTGCTCGGCCAATATTTCACCAAGCACTATCGCGGTCGTTTCTATGCCAAGGCGCAGAACCTGAACCGCAAGCTGCGCGCCGCCTACGACGTGGCGCTGAACGGCTACGATCTGCTGCTGATGCCGACCCTGCCGATGAAGGCGACGCCGCTGCCGCCGCCGGATGCGCCGCGCGAACTCTATATCCAGCGTGCATTCGAAATGGTTCCCAATACGGCGCCCTTCAACGCAACCGGGCATCCGGCGATGACCATTCCCTGCGGGATGAGCGACGGCCTGCCGATCGGGTTGATGTTGATCGGCAAATATTACGATGAGCCGGTGATCTATCGCGCCGCCGCGGCATTCGAAGGCGCCGGCGACTGGACCAAAATGTAACGCAACGACGCGGCTTGCCGTACCCGACGGCAAGCCGCTTGATCAGGCGGCATCATCAACGGAGGCGACGATGGATCTCGGATTGAAGGGCAAGCGCGTGCTGGTGACCGGCGGCAGTAAAGGCATTGGGCTGGCGATCGCCGAGCTGTTTGCCGCTGAAGGCGCTGACGTCGCGATATGCGCGCGCAATGCCGACGAGGTCGGCAAGGTCGTGAAGGCGCTGGCGGCGAAAGGCGTGAAGTCATGGGGCAGGGCGATCGATGTCGCTGACCCCATTGCGCTGAAGCAATGGATCGAGGGCGCGGCCGAACAACTCGGCGGCATCGACACCATCGTCTGCAACGTCAGCGCGCTTGCGGTCGGCGATACGCCGGAAACCTGGGAGAAGTCGTTTCGCACCGACATGATGCACACGGTCAATTCCGTTGCGGCGGCGGTTCCGTATCTTGAGAAATCCAAATCCGCCTCGATCGTGATTGTCTCCAGCGTGTCGGGTTTCGAGGTTGATTTTGCCGCTGGCTCCTACGGCGCCTTCAAGGCGGCGCTGATCCATTACGCCAAGGGGCTCAGCAGCCAGCTCATCACGAAGGGTATCCGCGTCAACGCGGTGTCGCCCGGCAATACCTATTTTGAAGGCGGCATCTGGCAGAATATCGAGCGCGGCATGCCCGATCTCTACAAGACCGCGATGTCGTTGAACCCGACCGGGCGTATGGGCACCGCACAGGAAGTCGCCGCCGGCGTCGTCTTCCTTGCGAGCCCGGTGGCGAGCCGCATCTCCGGCACCAACCTCATTGTCGATGGTGCGCTCACCAAGGCTGTTTAGCGAATCCGCCGGGTGTCGATCCCCGTCGTCGATCCCGGCCTACCCGCCGGGGTGGGACGGATCAGGCCGTCGGTGCGCGACGACCAACACAGGATTGTTCGATCGCGGGTTGTGGAATCACGGAGTGCTGGCGCCGAATGCGCCGGGTGATCTGACGCACTCCCCGACTGGTCCCGGCATTTCCCGAACTGCGCCGACGTTGCAGCGCGTATGATTTGCCTGCGACGCTTATGATTAACGCGGACCCCATTGCAAAAACCGATTTAAATTTCAGTTTAATGTGCGTCGTTCTTGATCGGTCCCGGTGTTTTCAACCTTGTCAAATTGTTGACATCGACCACAATTCCATCGACAATGAAGGTATTATTGTAGCGGACCGAAATACCGGCAATCGCTGAAGAAATTGACGTGCGCATTTGATCTGGTTCGCGACTCTACCATTGTTTAGCCCGCAACGTGGCAGTTTGCGGGCGATCCTTATGAGCTTGAGAGGTCATTGAGCGGTGTCGTCAAACCCTGCCAGTTCATTGCAAGCACGGCGATCGGAGTTGCTTGGCGCTTTTGGGCGCTGCCGGTTGGCATTGATCGGTTGCGCGGTATTTTCCGGCCTGATCAATCTGCTGGCGTTGACGAGTTCGCTCTACATGCTTCAGATCTACGATCGGGTGATCCCGGCGCACAGCGTCCCGACGCTGATCGGCTTAAGCATCATCATGCTGTTGTTTTTCGCGGTCTACGGACTGCTTGATGTCTTGCGGACGAGAATCATGAGCCGCATCGGCGTCGCGATCGACCGCCAACTGCGCGAGCGCGTGTTCCGGATCGTTTTGCTGTTGCCGATCCGTATCGCCAACCGCGGCGATGGCATGCAGGCTGTCCGTGACCTCGACCAGATACGCGGCTTTCTGTCGGGAGCCGGACCGGTCGCGCTGTTCGACCTGCCGTGGATGCCGTTCTATCTTACCCTGGTGTTCTTGCTGCATCCCTGGCTCGGAATCCTGGGGCTCGCCGGCGCAGTGACGTTATTCGGCCTGACCTTGCTGACGGAGCTTAAGGGCCGCGGGCCGGCGCGCGCCGCGGCCGCGAGC
>NZ_JBAVNZ010000360.1:0-3024 GCF_049691595.1 Bradyrhizobium sp. | reverse complement strand
GCGCCGGCGTGTCGGCGTCGCGCCCGCGCAGCCGCGCATCGTTGGCGCCATCAAAGGTCTTGTCGCCGGCTTCGCTGGTCCGGCGCAGCGGGGAATCCTGCGGAGCAATGAGGCCGCCGCGCACCGGGCGCAGCATGTCCGAGGTCAGCATCTGGGCCTGCGCACAGGTTCCACCCCAGACCATCAGCGCAAGGCATGGCGACAGCGCATGGAAGGCGGTCGCGCGCCTGATCTGGCCCCCTGCCGGCCGTCTCCCCACGATCGAAATACTCCAACAAAATCATAAATTTAAGCGACGGGCCGCGAACGGCCGCGGAAAATGTCGTTAATGGAGTTAAAGCAATTATGGTTAATGGGCGGTTGAGAACGGCGCGCTCGCGTCGCCTCGCGGTTGCAGCCGTGCTAAGGCAGGCGCGCCGAGGCAAGGCGTCCTCCTTCCTGGAACCGACATGGCCCATTCGAAACCGCTGATGCCAGAATCATCAGGCCCCGATCACGCGAACCCAGCCGTTCAATCGGCGCTGCGCACGCTCGATGCCGAGGGCAGCGGCATCGTCGCCCTCGCGGCGGCGCTGCAATCCGATCTCGGCGCACCCTTTACGGCGGCCGCCGGGCTGATCCGCGACGCCAAGGGCCGGCTGATCGTCACCGGGCTCGGCAAGTCAGGCCATGTCGGCCGCAAGATCGCGGCCACCTTTGCCTCGACCGGCACGCCGGCATTTTTCGTCCACGCCGCGGAAGCGAGCCACGGCGATCTCGGCATGATCACCGCCGACGATGTCATCCTGGCGCTGTCATGGTCCGGCGAGCAGCCGGAGATGAAGAACCTGATCACCTATGCCAAGCGTTTCCGGATTCCGCTGATCGCGATGACGGCGGAGCGCGAATCGACGCTGAGCAAGGCGGCCGATGTCGCGCTGACCCTGCCGAAGGCGCGCGAGGCCTGCCCGCATAATCTCGCGCCCACCACCTCCTCGCTGATGATGCTGGCGCTCGGCGATGCGCTGGCGATCGCGCTGCTGGAAGGCCGCGGCTTCACCTCGGTCGATTTCAGCGTGCTGCATCCGGGCGGCAAGCTCGGCGCGCTGTTGAAACATGCCCGCGATCTCATGCATGCGGGCGAGGCGGTGCCGCTAAAACCGCTCGGCACCCAAATGTCCGACGCGCTGGTCGAGATGACATCGAAAGGCTTTGGCTGCGTCGGCATCACCGATGCCCGCGGCGTGATCGTCGGCATCGTCACCGACGGCGATCTGCGCCGTCACATGCTGCGGCCGGATCTGATGATGGCCGTGGTCGACGACGTCATGACGAAGAATCCGAAGACGATACGTGGCGACCTGCTCGCCGGCGAGGCGCTGGAACTGCTGAATTCGTCGAAGATCACGGCGGTGATCGTGACCGATGCGGGCAAGCCGGTCGGCATCGTGCACCTGCACGATCTGCTGCGCGCGGGCGTGGCCTAGCAAACTACAGGCGTCATTCCGGGGCACGCGAAGCGTGAACCCGGAACCTCGAGATTCCGGGTTCGATGCTGCGCATCGCCCCGGAATGACGGAGGAGAGGCTATTTTACCCGCTCCGGAAACCGCGCCGCCGTCGGCTCCAGCGGCAGCTTCAGCGTGTTGGCGAGATACGACACGGTGCGATAGAAGCCGCAGAGCTGGATGATCTCCAGAATCCCGTCCTCGTCGCAATGCGCCGCCAGCGCCTTGAATTCGGCATCATCCAGCGTGGCGCGTTGGTGCAGGGCATCGACGGCCGCGATCAGCGCCTGCTCGGCCGCCGACCAGCAGGCGGCACCGGCATCATCAAGCACGGTGGCGCGGACCTGTTCCTCGGTCAGGTGCGCGGCCTGCGCGAACGCCGCGACATGCACGCCCCACTCATATTCGCAGGCGTTCAGCGCGCAGGTGCGGTCGATGACGATTTCGCGCTCCCGCAACGAAAGCGGCCCGCGGTCGAGCAGGCTGCCGCCGCGGAATTTCTCCCAGGCGCGGGCATGGCCGGCCATGACGCGGAACAACATCAGCGGCGGCGCGCCACGCATGATGCGATCGAACTGCTCCCGGATTTCAGGGGCGTAGGGCGGCTCGAGCGGCGCGAGGCGTGACATGGCTGGCTCCTGTGCTACAATAAGCGTAGCACCACGCTACAATATCTGTAGCGGTGTGCAAGAGGGCTTTCGATGGCGAAACCGGCCTCGATCATCAAAAAGCGCGGGGTCCGCGGCTCCCGGTCGGGCCGGCCGATCATGGCACTGCTCGACCTGTTGGGGAGGCGCTGGAGCCTGCGGATCGTCTGGGAGCTGCGCGACCGCTCGCTGACATCCCGCGCGCTGCGCGCGGCCTGTGACGAGGCCTCCCCTACCGTACTGCAGACGCGGCTTTCCGAACTGCGTCAGGCGGGCCTCGTCGAACTGTTGCCCGGCGACGGCTATCGCCTGACCGAAATCGGCAAGGAACTCCTCGAAAACTTCCAGCCGCTGCATCGATTTGCCGAGCGATGGAGCAAGCGCGGGGCGAGCTGAGCTATGCCGCGGTCACCGTCAGGCTGGCGCCGTCGGCCTGCACGACCCTGACCCGGCTGCCGGCCGGGGTATCGGGGCCGGCGACGCGCCAGATCGTGTCGTCGATCCGCACCGTGCCTGTCCCGTCGACGATCGGCTTTTCCAGCGTGAACACCCGGCCAATCAGCGCTTCGGTGCGCCGGTTGAGGAACGGATTGCTCTCGCTGACGGAGGTGGCGCTCTTGGCAAAATGCCGCCACAGCGGCACCGCCGCGGCCGCGAACACCGCGAACATCAACAATTGCGTCTGCCAGGACGGATGGATGGCGAACGACACCAGCCCGACCAGCAGCGCCGCAAGCCCGAGCCAGAACAGGAAGATGCCCGGCGCGGACAGCTCCAGCGCCATCAGGACGAAGCCGAAGATCAGCCAGTTCCAGGTGCCCAATGTCGAAAACATCTCGGCCATGACATGACCCTCTATTTTCTGAATGCTAGCGCTGCGGCGTCTCAGGC
>NZ_JBAVNZ010000359.1:0-9217 GCF_049691595.1 Bradyrhizobium sp. | reverse complement strand
CGCCGAGATCGATCGCGATGTCGCCGCGGGGGTGATTGGTGCTTCCGAAGCGGAGGCTGCGCGTGTCGAAATCGGCCGCCGGCTGCTCGCGGCGGTGGACGGCCAGCGCGATCCGCCCGCGCGGTCGCATCGCGGATTGCGTCGTGCGGCCGCCATTCTGGCGCTCGTCGGCCTGCCCGTTGTGGCGATGGCTCTCTATCTTCCGCTCGGTTCGCCGCAGCTCGGTGATTTTCCGCTGGGGCAGCGCACCAGGGTAGCTGATGCGACGCAACCGCTCGCCAATCTGGTGGCCCAGGTCGAGGCGCATCTGGAAAAGAATCCGACCGACGGCCGCGGCTGGAACGTGCTGGCGCCGGTGCTGGCGCGATTAGGCCGCTACGACGATGCGGTTCGCGCCTATCGCAATTCGATCGCCTATAATGGCGACGGTGCCGAGCGCCGCTCCGATCTTGGCGAGGCCCTGGCGGGGGCGGCGGGCGGCGTAGTCACGGCCGAGGCCAAGGCGGAGTTCGAGCGCGCGGTCGCGTTGGCCGCCGACGATGTCAAGGCCAACTATTTTCTCGGCGTTGCCGCCGAGCAGGACGGCCGGCAAGGCGAGGCGGCCACGATCTGGCGGGCGATGCTGGAAAAGGCGCCGGCGGACGCGCCATGGCGGCCGCTGGTTCAGGCCGCGCTGGCGAGGGTCGGCGCTCCGGCCGCGCCGTCGTTGCCGGACAACGCGATGGCCGCGGCCAGGGACATGAATGAGGCCGACCGCGGCGCGATGATCCGCGGCATGGTCGATCGCCTTGCAACGCGGCTGAAACAGAACGGCGACGATGTCGAGGGGTGGTTGCGGCTGATAAGGGCCTATATGGTCATGGGCGAGCGCGACAAGGCGGCGAGCGCGCTCGCCGACGCCCGCCAGGCCGTCGCCAGTGATGCGCAACGATTGCGCCAGCTCAATGAAGGCCTGAAGAATCTGGGGCTGGATGGATGAAGATGCCAATGCCAATGCACAAGACGGCAGGATCCGATGACGCGTAAGCAGCGACGGTTGACCATGATTGGCGGTTCGCTCGCGGTGCTCGCGGTCGCGGTCGCGATGGTGCTGAATGCCATGCGCGATTCGATCGTGTTCTTCTCCACGCCCTCGATGGTCGCCGAGAAGCATATCGGTACAGGCCAACGTTTCCGCCTCGGCGGACTGGTGCAGCCGGGTTCGCTGGTGCGTGGCGATAATCTCGCGGTCGGCTTCAGCGTGGCCGACGGCAGCGCCACGCTGAAGGTCACCTACAAGGGAATTTTGCCGGACCTGTTCCGCGAAGGGCAGGGCGTCGTCGCCGAGGGCGCGCTCGACCCATCCGGCGTGTTCAGGGCGGACACCGTGCTCGCCAAGCATGACGAGACCTACATGCCCAGGGATGTCGCGGACGCGCTGAAGAAGCAGGGGCATTGGAAAGACGATTACAACGGCAAGCCGAGCGCCTCGGTCGCGCCGTCGCCGATGCAGGGGGTGACGCGGTGACCGCCGAAGCCGGGCATTACGCGCTGGTGCTCGCACTCGCGCTGGCGCTGATCCAGTCGACGGTGCCGATGGCCGGCGCGCGCTGGCACGATACTGCCCTGATGAATGTCGCGCGTTCGACGGCGCTGGCGCAATTGCTGTTCGTGGCGGCGTCGTTTACGGCGCTGGTGATGCTGCACGTCAGCTCGGATTTTTCGGTGGTCAACGTGTTCGAGAATTCCCACTCGCTGAAGCCGCTGATCTACAAGATCACCGGCGTATGGGGCAATCACGAAGGATCGATGCTGCTGTGGGTCTCTATCCTTGCGCTGTTCGGCGGCCTCGTCGCGGCCTTCGGCGGCAATCTGCCGCTGTCGCTGCGCGCCCATGTGCTGGCGGTGCAGGCCTGGATCGCCAGCGCGTTCTACCTGTTCATCCTGATCACCTCGAATCCTTTCCTGCGCATCGCCAATCCGCCGATCGAGGGCCGCGACCTCAATCCGGTGCTGCAGGACATTGGCCTCGCGGTGCATCCGCCGATGCTCTATCTCGGCTATGTCGGCTTCTCGATCTCGTTTTCCTTCGCGGTCGCCGCGCTGATCGAAGGCCGGATCGACGCCGCTTGGGCGCGCTGGGTGCGGCCGTGGACGTTGATGGCCTGGATATGCCTCACGCTCGGCATCGCGATGGGGTCGTACTGGGCCTATTACGAACTCGGCTGGGGCGGCTGGTGGTTCTGGGACCCGGTCGAGAACGCCTCGCTGATGCCGTGGCTGGCGGGTACCGCGTTGTTGCATTCCGCGCTGGTGATGGAAAAGCGCAACGCGCTCAAGGTCTGGACCATCCTGCTGTCGATCCTGACCTTCTCGCTGTCGCTGCTCGGCACCTTCCTGGTGCGCTCGGGCGTGCTGACATCGGTGCATGCGTTTGCGACCGATCCGGCCCGCGGCGTGTTCATCCTTTTGATCCTCTGCCTCTTTATCGGCGGCAGTCTTTCGCTGTTCGCCTGGCGCGCGTCGGCGCTGAAGCAGGGCGGTCTGTTCGCGCCGGTCTCGCGCGAGGGGGCGCTGGTGCTCAACAACCTGTTCCTCTCCGTAGCCTGCGCCACGGTGTTCTTCGGAACACTGTATCCGATGGCGTTTGAAGTCCTGACTGGCGGCAAGATTTCATTCGGCGCGCCATATTTCAACCTCACCTTCGGACCGTTGTTTTTTGCATTGATGATCGTGGTGCCGTTCGGGCCGTTACTGGCGTGGAAACGCGGTGATTTCCTCGGTGCGATGCAGCGACTGATGGCCGGTGGCACCGCGGCCCTGATTTCGATCGCGGTGCTGTGGGCGTGGACGCAGGGCGGCAGCACGTTTGCGCCGATCGCGATCGGGCTTGCGGTGTTCGTCATTGCCGGCGCGCTGAGCGAACTGGCCGAGCGCAGCGGTCTGTTCCGCGTTCCCTTTGCAATCGCGCTGCGGCGCGCAGGCGGCTTGCCGCGCGCGACCTGGGGCTCGGTGTTCGCCCATGCCGGCCTCGGCGTCGCCCTGATCGGGATCGTCTGCGAAACCACCTGGAACAGCGAATATATCGGCGCGATGAAGCCGGATGATGTCGCGAAGGTCGCGGGCTACGAGCTGAAACTCGATGGCGTGACGCAGCATCAGGGGCCGAATTTTCGCGAGATGATCGCCCAGTTCACCGTCAATCTGGACGGCCGGGAGCTCAGCGTGATGACGCCGTCGAAACGCAGTTTTCCCACGCGGGGATCGTCGACCACCGAAGCCGCGCTGCTGACCCGCGGCGCCAGCCAGCTCTATATTTCGCTCGGCGATACCGCGGCCGACGGCGCCATCGCGGTGCGTATCTATCACAAGCCGCTGGTGCTGCTGATCTGGTTCGGTCCGGTGCTGATGGCGTTCGGTGGCCTGCTGTCGCTGTCCGACCGGCGGCTGCGCGTCGGCGCGCCGAAGCCGGCCCGGGCACTGCGCGGATTGCAGGCGGCGGAGTAGAGATGATTAGAGTGGCTGTCAGCGCGGTCCGCGCTGACGCCTGATGTCGGCGATGACTTGTTTGCGTTTGGCAAATCTCTCCGGGTCGGCTGCCTTGCCCTACCCGGCGACCGGCGCCAGCAGATCAAGTGGAATTCCAAGATACCGTGCGATCTTCTGATGCAACTCGATCGGACCCTTGCGGTTGCCGGTTTCCAGATCGGAGAGATAATTCTGAGAGATTCCAACCGCCATAGCGAGTTCTGCCTGGGTCTCTTTGCGAAATTGGCGCAGCACCCGCAGTGGATTTTCACCACGCGCAAGACGATCGACGACATCCTTCGGGAGCACCAATGCGCCGTCGGCGACCTCTCGCTTCGCCCGCGCAACTAGCCGCGCGGTGCCTGAGTCCTCCTCGGCTTCCTGTTCCAAAGCCTTGAGACGTTCATATTCCGCACGCGGAACAATCGCTACTTCGCCGTCTGGCGTGGCCTTGAACTTTACCTTCATCGTGCCCTCTCAATCGTAGATTTCGCGCCGGTGACCAACTGCTGCCACAATGATCGTTTGGCCTTCTTCGTAAAAAATCACGCGCCAGTCGCCCACCCGAAGCCGCGCGCCGGCCTGACCTTTCAGTTTCCTGACGTCGCCGTGCCCCGTCGCGGCGAAAGCATCGAGTTTTTTGATGATGCGTTCCCGAACTTGCGGCGAAAGCTTGAGCAATTGGCGGGTTGCGGTCGGCGTAAATCCAATCTGCCCCATCACGTTTATATCGCATAATGAGATATTGATGTCAAGCCGAAGCTTGATGACGGGGACGCTGATGCGAGGTAGAAGGCGCAGATGAGATCATTGAACTGTATCCTGTTCGCATTCGTCTGCTGGGTTTGCTCGGCTTCTTCGGTCTACGCCGTGCAGCCCGACGAGATCATGGCAGATCCCGCTAAGGAGGCGCGGGCGCGCGATCTGTCGCGCGAGCTGCGCTGCATGGTGTGCCAGAACCAGTCGATCGACGATTCCGACGCGCCCTTGGCGCGCGATCTTCGGCTATTGGTGCGCGAGCGGATCGCGGGCGGCGACGGCGATGCCCAGGTGATCGATTTCCTGGTCGCGCGCTACGGTGAATTCGTGCTGCTGAGGCCGCGCTTCGGTCCGCATACCCTGGTGCCGTGGCTCCTCCCGCCACTGGCGCTGGCGGGAGGAGGCTTCGCACTGTGGCGGTTGAGCCGCCGCCGCGCGAAATCCGCCGCCGCCGGCGGGTCCGCCCCGCGACTGTCGGCCGAGGAAGAGGCGCGCCTGAAGCAGCTGATGGCGGCCGAATCGGCGCCGGACCCGCGGGGGCAGGGGGTCGGCTAAATCCTTCCTTTGGCTGCGCTAAACTGCCGCAACCGGTTGGATTTCCATTACAAAAGTTTAATTCCCCAGCCAGCGCGCGGTAAGGCGGAAAATCCCATCTTCCATTCATCAGGTGCCCGCACCGTCGATTCTGGTTCTGGAGATCTTTCGAAATGACCGACCGCCCCACCGTTTTTTCCTCGCCGCGCCGCGCGCTGCTCTCGGCGCGCAAATTCGCGCTGATGGCCTCCGTCGCTGCCGGTCTCGGCGCCGCCGCCTATGGCTTCAGCCCGTCGCACCTCCCGCCTGATATCTTCACCAGCCCGGCGCATGCCCAGGTCAACAATGAAGTCCGCAAGGTCGCGCAGCCGGTCGGCTTTGCCGACATCGTCGAGCGCGTCAAGCCGTCGGTGATCTCGGTCAAGGTCAATATCGGCGAGAAAACGTCCAGGGACGACAGCGCCAACAATGACGACTCGCCGTTCCAGCCGGGCTCGCCGATGGAGCGCTTCTTCCGCCGTTTTGGCGGGCCTGATGGCTTGCCCCCCGGCCTGCGTGGCGGGCCCCGCGGACGCGGTGGCGCGACCGGTCAGGGTTCGGGCTTCTTCATTTCCGCCGATGGCTATGCGGTGACCAACAATCACGTGGTCGATGGCGCCGACAAGGTCGAAGTCACGACCGACGACGGCAAGACCTATACGGCGAAGGTGATCGGCACCGATCCCCGCACCGACGTCGCGCTGATCAAGGTCGAGGGCGGATCGGACTTCCCCTTCGCCAAGCTTTCCGACAGCAAGCCGCGCATCGGCGACTGGGTGCTGGCGGTCGGTAATCCCTTTGGCCTCGGCGGCACGGTGACCGCCGGCATCGTCTCGGCCCGCGGTCGCGACATCGGCAACGGCCCTTACGACGATTTCATCCAGATCGACGCGCCCGTGAACAAGGGCAACTCCGGTGGACCGGCGTTCGATACTTCGGGTGAGGTGATGGGCGTCAACACCGCGATCTATTCGCCGTCCGGCGGCAGCGTCGGCATCGCGTTCTCGATTCCCGCATCCACCGTGAAGAGCGTGATCGCCCAGCTCAAGGACAAGGGCACCGTCAGCCGTGGCTGGATCGGCGTCCAGATCCAGCCGGTCACCGCCGACATCGCCGACAGTCTCGGTTTGAAGAAGGCGGAAGGCGCGCTGGTTGCGGAGCCCCAGGCCAACGGCCCGGCGGCCAAGGCCGGCATCGAATCCGGTGACGTGATTACCGCGGTCAACGGCGAACCGGTCAAGGACGCCCGTGAACTCGCCCGCACCATCGGCTCGCTTCCGCCCGGCAACGCGGTGAAGCTCAACGTGCTGCACAAGGGCCAGGACAAGGTCGTCAATCTCACCCTCGGCCAGCTGCCGAATACGCTGGAGGCCAAGGCCGGCAATGACAACGACAAGGGTGGCGCGACCCGCGGCACCGACGTGCCGAAGCTCGGCCTGACCGTTGCGCCTGCCAACAGCGTTGCCGGCGCCGGCAAGGAGGGTGTCGTGGTGACCGAGGTCGACCCGAAGAGCGCCGCCGCCGAGCGCGGCTTCAAGGAAGGCGACGTGATCCTCGAAGTTGCCGGCAAGAGCGTTGCCACCGCCGGCGACGTGCGCGAGGCGATCAGTGCCGCGCGCATCGACAACAAGAACAGCGTTCTCATGCGCGTGAAGAGCGGCGGTTCGTCGCGGTTCGTGGCAGTGCCGCTGGCCAAGGGTTAAATATCGAGATGGAGGGTGTCGCCGGCATTAGTCGCCCCCGCCGACGGCTCTTTCCGGGGGGCGAGCCCCAAGCTCGCTCCCTTCAGCTGCCTTTCCGGTGGAATACGCCCCCCTCCGTCGGAAGGGACTAAGGGCGGTGAAGTCCCCCCAGCTTCACCGCCCGCTTTTTTCACGCATTGGAGACAGCGTCCGGTCGCCTTGCATGTCGATGCCGACCGCGCCATGGTGACAGGAAGCCAATCCCGTGACTGCAACCGCCCGTCAGATGCGCCTGTTGATCATCGAAGATGACCGCGAGTCGGCCGACTATCTCGTCAAGGCATTCCGCGAAGTCGGCCACGTCGCCGATCTCGCCGGCGATGGCGAGGAGGGCCTGGCGATGGCCGAAAGCGGCGACTATGACGTGCTGGTGGTCGACCGCATGCTGCCAAAGCGCGACGGCCTGTCGCTGATCGGCGCGCTGCGCGAGAACGGCAACCGCACGCCGGTCCTGATCCTCTCGGCGCTCGGCCAGGTCGACGACCGCATCAAGGGCCTGCGCGCCGGCGGCGACGATTATCTGCCAAAACCCTATTCATTCGCCGAACTGCTGGCACGCGTCGAAGTGCTGTCGCGCCGCCTTGGCGGGCCGGCGGAAGAAACCACCTATCGCGTCGGCGATCTCGAACTGGACCGGCTCTCGCACCGCGTCGCCCGCGGCAAGGACGAACTGACGCTGCAGCCGCGCGAATTCCGGCTGCTCGAATATCTGATGAAGCACGCCGGCCAGGTGGTGACGCGCACCATGCTGCTGGAAAACGTCTGGGACTATCATTTCGATCCGCAGACCAACGTGATCGACGTTCATATCTCGCGGCTGCGCTCCAAGATCGACAAGGGTTTTGAGCGGCCCTTGCTGCACACGATCCGCGGGGCGGGATACATGATCCGTGACGGCATTCGGTAAGAAGCTGGCTCAATAGCTGGATAGAGGCGCGTGCATAAACATGCCGAACCATTCTGTATCTGAACCATTCTGTATCTGGCGGGGGCCGGCGTTTCATTCTATACTGTCAGCATGACACTCCAGGCGCTTACATCGGCTTTTGATTTGTTTTCGGCGCAGACTCCTCACTTGACGGGAGCTCCTGAGGCCGAGCTCGAATTTATGGATTTAGCAAAGGATCAGATCGAAGAACTCTCGCAGATGGTCCGCGATCGGAAGGTCCACGCTGCTCTTCAAAAGACAGCAATATCCACGTCATTCAGAGACTTGGCCGCTGAAGGGCCCGGGTCAGTCGCGGCAGGTCTCGCTCAACTGAACGCTATTATTTCCGATTTCGACAAGATGATCGCAAAAGGGCGAAACGACATAGCGGAACAAGAGGCGGCCTTTGATCGAGAGATGGCGCGTCTAGCCCCCCAGGCGGTGGAAACCGTTCGCCGAACCCGAAAACAGATCAATCGGTTTTTTAAGCTTGCTGGCGAGCTACACAACGAGACAGTTGAATTTTATTACTTCCTTCTGGCGCTTCGCGCCGAATACGATGCAGACGCCAAGGGCGGGCCTTCCTTTAAGGACCGCGGAAGCCTTGTCGCCTATCTGCGCGAGCAGATGAAGGCATGACGACTGAGGTTACGCCGACCAAAGCTTTCCTCAAAGACTTGAAGCGCCTGGGCGGCGAATCCCGTCAAGAGCAGGTGTTTGACGCGATCGGACGGTTTATCGAGAATCCGAGGTCGCCCGGTCTCAACTTCGAGCAAATAAGGAGCAAGAAAGGATATTTCTCGATCCGCGCTAACTATCATGATCGAATCTTGCTCAGGGAAACCGGTCCATGGAAATACGATGCGGTCGCGATCGGAAACCACGACTACATCTACGGATCGTACTTTCGCGGTCGTTGACGGCCGTAAACGCCGGCGGGCAGCAATGGAAGATAGCGCAGCAAGCACAAGCGATGCAGTCCTGTGTCCGCAGGGTTCGTGTCGCCAAGGACCTGAACATTTTGTCACTTTAGCCAGGCATCGGCAGCAACTAGAGTCAGGTCCCATAAATGACCTTGAGGCTTTCCAATTGCTGAAGACCGATTCGTGACGGCATTCGGTAAGCTGATCCGGACCACGGCGTTCCGCCTGACGCTGGTCTATCTGCTTTTGTTCGCGCTGTTCGCGGCGTCGCTGCTGGCCTATTTCGCCTGGAACACGCGCCGCCTGATCACCGAGCAGATCACCACGATGGTCAATGCGGAAGCCAGCGAGATCAGCGACATCTATGCGCGGAGCGGGCTGCGCGGCCTCGTCCTGACGATCGAGAACCGGGCGCTGCGGCCAGGCGCCAACCTCTATCTCGTGACGACGCCGAGCGGGCAGGCGATCGGCGGCAATGTCGGCTCGCTGGCGCCGGGCGTGATGGCGACCTCGGGCTGGTCCGAGATCGTTTACCGCAGGCTTGACGACCAGGACAGCGTGGATCATAGGGCGCTGGTGCGTGTCACCGAGATGACCAACGGCTTCCGGCTCCTGATCGGGCGCGATCTGGAGGAACGGCGGCGGCTGTTCGGGATCGTCGCCAAGGCCGCGCAATGGTCGATCCTGGTGGTGGTGGTGCTTGGCATTGGCGGCGGCATCTTCGTGGCGCGGCGGGTGCTGCGACGGATCGACGCCATGACCGGCACCACCCGGCGCATCATGGC
>NZ_JBAVNZ010000358.1:0-7693 GCF_049691595.1 Bradyrhizobium sp. | reverse complement strand
CCATTCGCCATTCGCTACTCGCCATTCGCCAAACAAGATCGCCCCAACACGGGAGACTGAAGCCATGAACGTCATGAACGTCGATTACTCGACCAAGATTCCCAACAACGTCAATCTCAGCGAGGATCGCCAGGTGCTCAAGGCACTGGAGGGCTGGCATCCCGGCTATATCGACTGGTGGAACGATATGGGGCCGGACGGTTTTCAGCAGTCGCTGGTCTATTTGCGCACCGCCTATTCGGTCGATCCGCGTGGCTGGGCCAAGTTCGACTATGTCAAGATGCCGGATTATCGCTGGGGCATCCTGCTGGCGCCGCAGGAAGAGAACCGCGTCATTCCGTTCGGCGAGAATTTCGGCAAGCCGGTCTGGCAGGAAGTGCCGGGCGAGCATCGCGCCACCTTGCGCCGCCTGATCGTGATCCAGGGCGACACCGAGCCGGCATCGGTCGAGCAGCAGCGTCATCTCGGCAGGACCGCGCCCTCGCTCTACGATCTGCGCAATCTGTTCCAGGTCAATGTCGAGGAAGGCCGCCATCTCTGGGCGATGGTGTATCTGCTGCAGAAATATTTCGGCCGCGACGGCCGCGAGGAGGCCGACGAGTTGCTGCGCCGCCGCTCCGGCGACGCCGACTCACCGCGCATGCTGGGCGCCTTCAACGAGGCGACGCCGGACTGGCTGTCGTTCTTCATGTTTACCTACTTCACCGATCGCGACGGCAAGATGCAGTTGCACAGCCTCGCGCAATCCGGCTTCGATCCGCTGTCGCGCACCTGTCGCTTCATGCTGACCGAGGAAGCCCACCACATGTTCGTCGGCGAAACCGGCATCAGCCGCGTCGTGCAGCGAACCTGTGAGGCGATGCAGGCCGCCGGCATCGGCGATCCCGCCGATATCGCCAGGGTGCGCGCGCTGGGCGTGATCGACCTGCCGACCATCCAGAAGAAGCTGAACCTGCACTACTCGCTGTCGCTCGATTTGTTCGGCTCGGAGGTCTCGACCAATGCGGCGAATGCCTTCAATGCCGGCATCAAGGGCCGCTACCGCGAGACCCAGATCGACGACGACCACCGCCTGCAGAACGCGACCTATCCGGTGCTCAAGCTGGTCGATGGCGAGATCAAGCGGGTCGACGAGCCGGCGCTGACCGCGCTCAACATGCGCCTGCGCGACGATTATACCCAGGACTGCGTCAAGGGCCTGCTGCGCTGGAACAAGATCATCTCGCTCGCCGGCCTTGATTTCAGGCTGGCCTTGCCGAATGTCGCCTTCCATCGCCAGATCGGCGAGTTCAGAGACGTCCACGCCACGCCGGAGGGCGTTTTGATCGACGAGGCCACCTGGAACCGGCGCAGAAGCGAATGGCTGCCGTCATCCGACGATGGCGACTTCATCGCGTCGCTGATGGCGCCCGTCACCGAGGCCGGCGCCTACGCGCCATGGATCGCGCCGCCCAAGGTCGGCATCGACAACAAGCCCGGCGATTTCGAGTATGTGAAGATCGAGACGTGAGGTTCTCTTCCTTACCTCGCCCCGCCTGCGGGGAGAGGTCGAAATTCGAGCACAGCTCGAATTTCGGGTGAGGGGGAGTCACCGCGTACGCCTTCGTCAGTCGGTTTGCGGAAGCCGCCCCTCACCCCAACCCTTTCAGAGCGAGCTTTGCTCGTCTCGGCCCCGCAAGAGGCGGGGCGAGGGAGTCTACCGCTGCCGCCGCTCGCGTCAGTTAATCCCAGCCGTCGCCCTTGATCCCCGCATTCGCATAGACGATGCCGCCATCGACCGCGATGGTGGCGCCGACCACGTAATCGCCGGCGCGGGAGGCGAGATAGATCGCAGCTCCCGCCATATCCTCGTCGGTGCCGATGCGTCCCGACGGCACACGGGTCGCCACTTCGTCGGCATGGTCACGCGCGGCCTTGTTCATGTCCGATTTGAACGGCCCCGGCGCGATCGCGCTCACCACCACATGGTCCTTGATCAGCTTCACCGCCATCCGCCGGGTCAGGTGGATCAGCCCGGCCTTGCTCGCGGCATAGGAATAGGTCTCCATCGGATTGACGAAGATGCCGTCGATCGAGGCGATGTTGATGACCTTGGCGGGCTTGTCCGCGGTCGCAGCGGCGCGCAACGGCGCGGCCAGCGCCTTGGTCAGGAAGAAGGGCGTCTTGACGTTGAGGTTCATCACCTTGTCCCAGCCGCTCTCCGGGAATTCGTCGAAATCCGCGCCCCATGCCGCGCCGGCATTGTTGACGAGAATATCGAGTTTCGGCTCGCGCTTCCTGATCTCTGCCGCCAGCAGGTCGATGCCGGCGAGATTCGAGATGTCGATCGGCAGCGCGATGCATTCGCCGCCATATTCGGCCGAAAGCTCTTTGGCGGTGGCCTCGCAGGGAGCGGCCTTGCGCGCGGTGATGTAGACTTTCGCCGCGCCTTGCGCGAGAAAGCCGGCCGCGATCATCCTGCCGATGCCGCGCGATCCCCCGGTCACGACAGCGACGCGGCCGTGAAGCGAGAACAGGTCCTTGAACATGCGTTCCTCCGTTGCTCTGCCCGTGGTTCTGGGCGTGAGGGTTCGATGAGTCAAGGAACACTCTCTCGTCGTCCCTGCGAAAGCAGGGACCCATAGCCACAGATGTTTGTTGTTGGAATAGATGGGCCATTCCAGCTTTGCGCAACAATGGATATCGGCGGTTATGGGTCCCTGCTTTCGCAGGGACGACGAGGTCACGCTGCGTCGATGCGCCTAAAGCCGTTCCACACCGCGGTGGCGGCGCCGGAGGTCAGGACCGGGAGGATGCGCGCGTCCTGGTAATTGCCGTTGAGCGAGACCCGCGGCAGCGCAGTCAGATGGCCGGCGCTTTCCGGGAACAGCATTCCCGGCCGCGTCGTCACCGCGGTCTTGAATCCGCACGCCCGGGCGAGGGCGAATTCGCGGGGCCCGGCGGCGATCCGGTTGCCATAGGGATAGGCAAAATGCAGCGCGGGCCGCGCCAGCATCTCTTCGATCCGCGTGCGGCTGGTTTGCATCTCGAACGACGCGGTCGCCTCGGACTGCTTTGCCAGATTGCAATGCGTGACCGTGTGCGCGCCGATCGTGACCAGCGGATCGTCCGCGAAGTTCTTCAATTCATCCCACGACATGCAGAGGTCGCGGGCGATCCCGGCCTCATCGACCCCATGACGCGCGCACAGTGCGGAAACTTCGCGCTGGATGTCTTGCTCGCCCGGCAAGCCCAGCAGCCAATCGTGCAGCCGGCCGAACGTGGCCTGCTTGGCAGGCGGCGTGCCGGTATCGAAGCGCGTCAAAACGCCGTCGAAGGGAATTTCGACCGAGGAGGCTTTTGCGATCGCCATCTCCAATGCGATCCACCACAGCCGGCCGGCACCCTCGGCGAAATCGCTGGCGACATAGACCATGAGCGGTGCGCCGAATTCACGCATCACCGGCAGCGCGAAATCGCGGTTGTCGCGATAGCCGTCGTCGAAGGTGAAGCAGGCAAAGCGCCGCGAAAAATCACCTTCGGCCAGCCGCCGATGCGCCTCGTCCATGGTGACGATGTCGATGTCGAGCGCGCGCAGATGCATGAGCGTCGCGTGCAAGAACTCCGGTTCGACCTCGAGATGGCGATTGGGCTGGAATGCGCCGTCGCGGCGCGGGCGGACCTGGTGCAGCATGAAAATGGCGCCGATGCCCGCGAAAATCGGTCGCATCAGGTAATGCGCGCCTGAGAAGTAAAGCGCTTGCAGCCCGGCACGGATGACGGTGTTGCGTAACTGTCTCATCAAAGCGCGGCTGGCCGGTTGGAGTACCGCTCAAAATTAGCGAACGACCGCTGAAGAAACGGTTAGCTTGAGCAAATATCCGCGGCCCTGGCCGTCGGTACTATTTCGGGTTTGACAGCCCGCCAAGGGTTTGTTTTCTCTCTGTTCCCGGAGCCGCAGGACCCCGAATGAACGGACTTTTCAGATGGAGCAGCAAATGGTGGCCGGGCGTCGTTCCTCTGGTCATCTTTTGGGCTATCGCGGCCTGGACAAGCACCCCACCCGTGGAAGCGGACCTGGCCGCGCGGTCAACCGCCGCGCTCAAGGATATCGTGCTCGACAAAGGACGAATCGCGGTCGATGGCCGCGACGTGACGTTTTCGGCGGAAGCGTTCTCGGAAGACGGCCGTCTCAGCGCGGTAGTGGCGGTGGAATCCGTGCCGGGGGTGCGGCTGGTCAATGATGAAACCCGTCTCGTCCCGGAAGCCAAGCCGTTCGTCTGGTCGGCGGAGCGCGATGTCGTCAGGGTGACGCTGGGCGGCAGCGCCCCCTTGCCGGCGAGCAAGGGCAAGTTGCTGGAAGCGGCCCGCACCAATCTGGCCGGTGTCGAAGTCGCCGATCAGATGAATCTGTCGCGCGGCGCGCCATCGCGGTTCGACAATGCCGCGTTGCTGCTGCTTGACCAGATCGGCAAGCTGAAAGACGGCAAGATCACGCTGACCGACACCAGGGTCAGCCTTGCCGGCATGGCGCGCGAACTTGGCGGACGGGAGGCGATCGCCGCGGCGCTAAAAAATCTGCCCGAGGGGTACGCGGTCGCCGCCAACGACATCAAGGCGCCACCCTATGTGTTCCAGGCTTACAAGGATCCGGTCGCGGTGACGCTGACGCTGACCGGCTATGTGCCCGATAACAACGTCCATGCGGCGCTGGTGGCGGCGGCGGGACGCAAATTCTTCAGCGAGAAGGTCGTCGACAACCTCAAGGCAAGCGTCGGCGCGCCCACAGGGTTCGCCGGCGCGGTGGTGCCGGCACTGGGCGCGCTGTCGCGGCTTTCGACCGGCACGCTGGTGGTGTCCGACCGCGAGGTCAGGCTGTCGGGCGACGCGCTCCATGATGCGGCCGGCAATCAGATCCGCGCCGGCCTCGGCAAGGACTTTCCGCAGGGCTGGCAGTACAAGGCCGATATTTCGGTCAAGCCCGCGGCGGCGCCGGTCGACGCCACCGTCTGCCAGCAATTATTCGCGGATCTGCTCGGCAAGGGCAAAATCCGGTTTGAATCCGGCAAGGCCGACATCGTGCCGGATTCCGCGGGGCTGCTCGACCGCCTGATCGAAACCGCGTTGCGTTGTCCGACCGCCAATATCGAGATCGCCGGACATACCGATAGCGCTGGTGAGGAAAGCGCCAACCAGGCGCTCTCGGAACGGCGCGCCCAGGCGGTAACGGATTATCTGGTCAAGGCGGGATTGCCGGCAAGCCGGTTCACCCCGGTCGGCTACGGCAGTACGCAGCCGGTCGCCGGCAATGAAACCGAAGATGGCAAGGCGCAGAACCGCCGCATCGATTTTGTGGTGAAGTGAAGATGACCTATCTCGCGGCATTCTTTTGGGGCTGGTTGGTGGCCGCGCTCCTGCTCGGCCTGGCGATGGGCTGGATATCGGTGGTCCATCGCGGCCCGGGAGTCTCGAAAACCGCGGCGCGCTGGCTCGCGGCCCTGGCGGCGGCGCTGGCCGCGGCCGCACTCGCGCGTGCCGTTCCCGGCCGCCTCGGCTATTGGCTCGACCTCGCTTTGATCATGTTCGCATTCTATCTATGCGGCTGCGCGGTCGGATCCTGGCTGCGCGACCGGGTGGTTTCGCGCTCGACGCCTTCGGCCTGAGGATCTGCCATGACGCCATTGGCCCATTATCGGATGTTCGGTCACTACAATGCATGGGCCAACGCGCGGCTCTACGGCGCAGCGGCGCAACTCAGCGATGCGCAATACCGCGCCGATCGCGGCGTCTTTTTCAAATCCGTCCATGGCACGCTCAATCATCTGCTGGCGACCGACCGGATCTGGATGCGGCGCTTCACCGGAACCGGCGACGCGCCGGACCGGCTCGATGCCATCCTGTTCGAAACCTTCGACCGGCTGCGCCAGACGCGCGAGGCCGAGGACCGGCGCATCGTCGATTTCGTCGACGGGCTGGACGATGCCCGCCTTGCGGGGACCATCAAATACCGCCGCGTCTCCACACCGGAACAGTTCGAGCAGCCGCTGGCGCCGGCGCTGGCGCACTGGTTCAACCATCAGACCCATCACCGCGGCCAGGTCCACGCGCTGTTGACCGGGCTTGCCGGAAAGGCGCCGGAGCTTGATCTGCTGATCTACCAGCGGCTCCAGGCCAGGTCGGCCGCGTGACGGTATTTTGCAGGCGCGGTCACGACCTGTCGAAACCGTGTTCGGCTGGCGCGAATGCAGCAAATCTGTGCAGCCACCGTCACGAATGTCCCCTAATATGTTGAACAAGCGCGTTTTATCGTCGTCAGTCGAATTCCACTCCGACCCAAAACGCGCTACCAGAGGGGATAGGGAGCAGCGTTGCGTCGGCGGGGTTTGCCCGGGTGCCGCCGTCGCGGGATCGTCATTCGAGGTCTAGATGCTGGAAGCAATACGCAGGGCGATCGTGTTTCTGCGCCATAGGCAAATCCTGCACAAGCTCGGGGTTGCGGTCAGCATCACGGTCATCGGGATCGCATGCTACGTGCTCTACCATATGCTGCGCGGCATCGATTCCAACGAGGTGATCGAGGCCATCAAGAGTACCGAGCCGCGCCAGATCGCGCTGGCGGCGCTGTTCGTGGCGGCGGGCTATTTCACCCTGACCTTCTATGACCTGTTCGCGGTTCGCGCGATCGGCCACGGCCATGTTCCCTATCGCGTCAACGCGCTCGCCGCTTTCACCAGCTATTCGATCGGGCACAATGTCGGCGCCAGCGTTTTCACCGGCGGCGCGGTGCGCTACCGGATATATTCGGCCTGGGGGCTGAACGCGATCGACGTCGCCAAAATCTGCTTCCTGGCCGGGCTGACCTTCTGGCTCGGCAATGCCGCGGTGCTCGGCCTGGGCATCGCCTTTCACCCGGAAGCCGCGGCCGCCATCGATCAACTTCCGCCCTGGCTGAACCGCGTGGCGGCATTCGCCATCATCGTCGGGCTGGTGGCCTATGTGGTTTGGGTCTGGACCCAGCCGCGGGTGGTCGGCCGCGGGCCGTGGACGGTGACATTGCCGGGCGGTCCGCTGACGCTGCTGCAGATCGGCATCGGCATCGTCGATCTCGGCTTCTGTGCGCTGGCGATGTATGTGCTGGTGCCGGACGAGCCCAATCTCGGCTTCGTCGTGGTCGCCGTCATCTTCGTCTCGGCGACGCTGCTGGGCTTTGCCAGCCACTCCCCCGGCGGGCTTGGCGTGTTCGATGCCGCCATGCTGGTCGGCCTCTGGCAGATGGACCGCGAAGACCTGCTCGGCGGGATGCTGCTGTTCCGCGTCCTCTATTATATCGCGCCTTTTGTCATATCTGTAATCTTACTGACGTTTCGGGAGGTTATTCTCGGGGCGCGACTGAAGCGCCTGCGCCGGTTGACGCCTGGCGCCGAGCCGCGCCGCGAGGCCGTCTATGTGCGCGAGCACGGAGACAGCGGCGCCGGACGGAGCGGGCAATAGCGTTTTCGGACGAAAGCCTGCAGGAAAACGTGCCAAGGACGGACGGGAAGAAAGCCGGTGCGATGGCCATTGACGATGCTTCTGCCTCCCTGTTTTCGCCGTGGCCGGACCGGTTGCGGCATTCGGCCATCATCCTGCTCGCCGCCGGCCTCACGCTGAGCGTGCTCGTGGCGTTCGGCGAACTCGCGCTGGTGCGGGCGTGCGCGGCTTTCATCTGCATCGC
>NZ_JBAVNZ010000357.1:0-13889 GCF_049691595.1 Bradyrhizobium sp. | reverse complement strand
GGATTATCAGAGGCAGTCGTGGTTATGGATTCCGGCCTCGGCGCTTCGCGTCGCCCCGGAATGACGAGGATGGTTCCCCACCCCGGCGTCTGCGAATCACTTATGCTCAAGTCCGGCTTGAGGAGGCCCATATGGTCGCAGACAGTAACAGCCAGATCGCGTGGCATCGGGCTCAGATCAAAAAACACTGTGAAGCCCTGAAACATTTCGAAACGGCCAGATTCAACTTCGGCGAAATTGCCGGCTCAAAAACCATCGACCGAACGCAAGAGGCTGTAGCCGAGCTAAAACGGAAGATCAGGGAGTCCGAACAGATCATCGCAGCCTATGAGCGACAGGCCCGACGTCCTCTCACGACCGACTATCAAACGCTCGCGAATGCTCCCTGGAGCAGATGGAACGCCCGCGGCCCTTCCAACCCGCGGTAGCCGGCGATCCCGCTTCGGCCGTGCTGATGACGGCCGCTTGTGGTGCAAGGCGCGCGGATGGTCGAATCAAGCCTCTTTGTTCTTCGGCGGCTTTTTGGCGGACGGGTTTTCGGCCGCCTGCCGCATCGACCTGGCATAACTGTCGGCGGCGTTATCGGCGGAAATCCGCAACCTCCTGGCGGCGGCGGCGCCTTGCAGCATCGTATGTTTGGCGATCTGCCTGTATCTCTCTTTGGTCTCGCCATCCTTCGCCTTGGTCGCGAGGCTGACGTACCGGTCACGCCGCCTCTTGGCGGCGGCCATGAGACCCTTGTTCTGTTGCTTCGCAAGCTGCCGAATGACGGCATCCAGATCGGCTTCCGCCATGATTGATCCCCCAAGTGCCAACACAACATTCACCATTGAAAGACGCCGCGAAACAATCCCGCGATGTCTCCTGATCGAAAGATCTGAATTGCCTCGTCGCTTCCGCCTTCGCGCCTTGAGCTACGTCGGACACCTCGCACCTTGCGATGACAAGGCCGATAACGCTCCTCACCCCTTCACGTCATACTGCTTGCCGAGGTGATCGCCGATCTGCACCAGCATCGCGACGCATTCGGGAAAGCCGGGTTTTGCAACCGTCGCCGCATCGGCGCCGGCGCGGAACTCCCAGGAATCGCCGAAGCGGACCACCGAGATGATGATTCCATCGGGACAATCGGCATGAACCTTCAACTCGGCTCTCGCCATCGCAATGAGTTCGGCTTCGGTCCTGGCGGGTCTGCTCATGGTCACGACTTGCTCCGGCAAACAGGTCGCCGCAGGTTGCCGCTTTGGCGGGCATCTGTCGAGAGGACGCGCGCACGACGCGCTACCTCGCCGCGCCAACGCGCCGCAATCCGACGATCTCCGGCAGCGGCCCGGCAGGCACCGAACTCTCCCTTGCGACATCGGGCAAGGCGCCGGTCGTGGCGGGGTCGGCCGCCGGCACCCGCGCGGTCGCGTCCGGGAACCGGGTCTTCATCTCGCGGATGAAGCCATCGAGCGTGTCGACGCTCGCGGCCATCCTGGCGATCTGGGCGAACTCGGTGCTGCTTGAAGCGACCGGCAGGCTGGCGGTTTCAAAGGCTAGTCTGTCGGCCTCGCCGGCCATCAGCGGCGCGTATTTCTCGCGGAACCGCGACAGGCCGATGGCGTCTTCCGCGAGCGCATATCCGATCACCGCACGGATCACGTCGGCCTTTTCCACCGCGTTCAGCGGTTTGAAATCGCGCCAGCGATCGCCGTAGTACAGTTCGATCTGCTCGGCGGATTCGCGCCACCGCCGCGACGCCCAGTAGATGTCGGAACGCAGCCGGATCGCTTCGCGGCCGGTGAGGTTGGAGACGATGTCGAGCGCGAGTTCATGGCGCCCGACGTCGCTCTGCGCCCGCGCTTCCAGCAGCAGCCGCTGCTGCCGCAGCTCGCCGGAAAGATCGGCGATGCGCGTCGAGCGCAGCGCTGCGATCGCGCGATCCGGCTTGCGATTGGTCAGGTAGACCATGGCGAGGCGCGCGGCCACCTGGGCGCGCGCCGCCCCCTCCAGCCTCTTGTCGATCTGATACTGCAGGAGCTCGGCGGCCTGATCGAGCAGATCGACGGTGACCAGCCGGTCCGCGAGCCGCCGGATCATCTCGTCGCCGCGGCGGCCGATCGGCGTCAGTTCGCGATACTCATAGAACATGCCGAGCGCTTCGACCGGCGGCAGGTCATCGCCCTTGGGGCCGAGAAAAAGCTGCGCGAACAGCGCCGACGCGCTGTCCTGGGCCTGCCGCGACAGTTCGGAATTGGGCTGCAGCCGGGTCGCGCTCCGCGTCGCCGCGAACGCGTCCGCATAACGCCCGGCGTCGGAATAGATGCGCGTCATCATCTGCAGCATCCTCACCTCGATCCCGTCGCCGCGCCAGATCACCGAAAGCGTCTCCAGCTCGCGCAACACCTCGGCCTGGCCCATTTCGCCGCGCTTTTCCAGCAACGCCAGCTCGAGCAGCCTGCCTTCGGCCGCCGCTGCCCGGTCGGACGAGTTGGCCGCAAACCGGTAGGCGTCGAGCGCGTCCTTGTCGTGACCGAGCGCCTCGGCCAGCCGGCCGCGCAACACCGCGATCGCGGGCCGCATCTCCTTCGGGATTCCGACCACGTCGAGTTCGCTGCGGCGCCGCGCGGCGCCGGCATAGTCCTTCACTTCCAGCGACGCCCGCATCGAATCCATCGCCACGATGCGCTGCAATTCCACCGGCAGCGTGGCAACGGCGAATTCGACATTCTTGAACTTTTCCCGCGCCTCCGCCCATTTGCCCTGCCGTGCCAGCGCCAGTGCCTTCCACAATTGGGAATCGTAGCTGTTGCCGACCGCCGGATTGGCGAGATCCTTCAGTCCCTGCTCGGGCTGGCCGATCAATATGCTCGAGACCGCATGCATCATCACCACGATGGATTCCTCGCTGCCCGGCCTGGTCTCCGAGACGATGAGATCGGTGACGCCCTTCGCTTCCGGATACATCCCCCGCGACATATAGAAACCGGCGAGGTCGAGCCGGGCCTGCAAGCGTTGGGCGGGCACCGCCGCACCCACCGCTGCGACCAGCGCATCCAGCCGCGGCAGAAATTTTTCGCCCTGGTTCTTGCGCCATTCCTCGGTGTCGAACAACGGCCGGACCGCGGCGGTCGCGCGTTCGGCGGCGAAATCGGCCGAGGACAGTGTCAGGCCGCCGGGCCTGCCCAGCATGACCTTGTCGGACCCGATCTCGGCGGCGACATCGTCGGCGTTCGGACGAACCACCACGCCATGGACCGATTCCAGCAGCGACAGTTCGACAAAATCCTGCCGCTTGATGAAACCGCGGGTCGGCGGCGGCGCCGTCACCACCAGCAGCATATCGCCGGCGTCGGGATCGACCAGCCGATGCAACTGGCCGGGATTGGCCAGCGGCACGCTGACATTGGCGAGCGCGGGATCGGTGATGTTGCGCAGGACCAGCAGCGGCAGCGGCGGTTTTTGCACGCGGTCGGCAAAGGTGAGCGTCCAGCTCACGCCCCTTGAGCCGTCGTCTGCCTCGAGCGCCGGCATCTGCGGACGGTTGAGGCGAATGCGGATCGCCTGACCTTTATCGAGCGGCAGCCGGCTGACATCGCCGACGATGGCCCCGCCCTTGGCGCGGATCGGCTCGACGTCGAGGGGCTCGGTCGAATCGAACACCAGCCACACCGTATCGGCGCGGCGAAACAATGCCGCGGGCGTCGCCGCGGCAAACCTGAACTCCACGCGCAGCCCGTCGCTGTCGCGCCGGGCGTCGACCGAGCCGGCCTGTTCGCCGGCGCGATTTTCCCGCACTGGTTCGAGCGAAGCGTGCGTCGTCTTTTGCGGCGCCTCGGCAGCGGCAGCCCGCGTTTCCACGGCCGCAGGCGCGGGGTTCGCCGCCTCGCGCGCGGCCTGGGTTTCCTTGGACTGACGTTCTTCGGAATGATGTTCCGCCCGAGGCGTCTCCCGCGCCGGCGCCATCTGCTCCGGCGCGGGCGAGGCCTTCTCGGCCATCGGCGCCGCCTTCTCGGGCGGAGCCGGCGATGGTTCGCTCGCTGGCGGCATCTTCTCCGCTGCGAGCAGAGTCTTCGCCGATTCGGGCTTGATCTCGACCCCGGCCTGCTCGGCGATCCTCTCCGACGTGACCGGCGCGATCTGCGCCGGCTGCTGCACGGTTTCCCTGGCCGGCTTGTCATGCGCGGTCGGCGCCGCTGCCACGGGCCTGGCGGATGCCGGCCCGTGCGATTCAGCGACCGCCGGCTTTTCCGCCGGCTGGAAAGCGACGTCGACGACGTAGTTTCTTTCCTCGCGGAACGAATGGACGTCGACGTCGCCGATCAGCACGATTTCGATCGTGGAGGTGTCGGCATTGGCCCGCGCATCGATCGAGGCGATATTCGGCGGTGCGGCCACCTTGGCGTCGGCCAGATCGAAGGTGAGCACGCTGTTGAACAGCAGGGTCAGCTTCTGATCGTTCAGCGCCGACGAGACGCGGACGCCGTCGGGCATTTCGAATATGAAGCGGACGAAGGTCGGCTGTAGCGATGCGCGGACTCGAACGGGCGGCCGCCGCCTGGCTTCCGTCGCCGCGCGCTGCGCCCGAAGCGCGCGCTCGGCCGCGCGGGCGCGCTCCGACAATTCGCGGATCACCTCGGGCGGAAGCGAGGGAGGCGGGCCGGTCCAGCTGTCGGGCAAGAGGTCGACGAAGATCCGTTCGGCGGCGGTCATGGTGTTGACCCTGACCCGGCGTGCCAGCGACAGCCGGATCGCCGCGCCGTCGGGATCGCGCCGCACGGCGGCGACGTAATCGGGGACGGCGTCCGCCACTCGATCAACGGCAATGTCGACCGGCCGCTTGAACCGGATCACGATAATCGACCCGGCCGTCGTCACTTCGGACTCGACGTCCCCGGCAAGCTTCAGGACCAGCCGGGCGTAGCCGCCCGAAGCCTGGAACGCCGCCTCACCCCTGACCGGATCTTCGGCCCGGCCGGCGGTCGAAAACAGCAAGCCGGCCAGGACAAGGCCAAGCCATGCGGGCCGGCCGGGGCAAATCCCGGCCGCCCGCGCCAATGCGCGGCCTTCCGACCCGATTCCACCCTTTCGCGCCATTCCAAAACGTCTCTTGGCCTCAACGATTCCCGGAGCCGAAGCGCCTCGCTTGTGCGTTTCGAATCTTGAATTGGCCGGCTTAAGGACTTGTTAAATATCCGCGCTAATTGGGCCTTTGCGACAACATCTTGCCTTCGATCTTGGGGAGTTCGGCGACCGCGCCGGATTTGTCGGCGCCGGCGCGGCGCGCCAGTTCGACCGTAAGCCGCTCGGCCGCCTCCGGCTGCATCAGGCCGAGGATGTCGGCCATCTTGCGCGGCGCGATCTGGGAGGCGATTTCGTAGAGCACCGACATCTCCAGCCGGTCGAACACCTTGGCGGCGTCCTTCGGCTTCATGCCCTCATACATCGTGATGATGCCCTTGAAGCGGGCGGCATCGGCTTCGGCCTTCTGGCCGCCGGCGGCCGTGACCCTGGCCTCGGTCGCCTTCATCTCCTCGGCGCGCGATTCGATGCGCTTCTCCGCCGCCTTCAGCAGACTCTCGCGAATCTCGATTTCGCGCGCGCGCGTCTCCAGCTCCTGCCGCCGCGCCTGCAGCCGCTCGAGGATGGCACGTTCCGAAGCGGACACCGGCTGGGTCTGGCCGGGAACGACGACGACGCCGTCGGGCTTTGGCGCCGCCGCGGCGGGCGCGGCCGGCCTGGGGGCCTCTTCCTTCTTCTCCTCCTTGGGCTTCTCGTGAACCGAACCGGTGATGTCGGCGGGATCTCCCCGGCGCCCGGCCGGGAAGTTGAAACTTTCCTGCGCCCACGAACGTTTGGTCGAATTCGGCTCGTAGCCGAAGACATATCCGCCATCCATCACGAGGCCCGCGACCTTGAGCACGGCAAGGCCGAAGATCGCCATCAGCACGACCGGCAGCACGCGGATGTCGCGAGCGGATCTCATGCGGCGAGGCCGTCAGCCCTTCGGCGCTCGGAGAAGGCCTGCGCCGCCGCGGCGACGGCCTTGGCGGCCGACACCTTGGGCTCCGCCACCGGCGCAGGCCCGGAGGCCGGCCGCGCGGCGATTGCGATCCTGGTCAGGCGGTGGATCACGCCGTCGCATTCGGCGAGCTGCTGCTTCAGGTTCGCCGACATCTGCGTCGCGGCGGTCAATTGACTGCCGAGATTCTCGTTGACGTCGCGCACGGTGTGCTTGAGGCCGCCGATCGCGCGCTCGGCGATTTCGGTCGCCGTGATCAGTTCCGCGATCGTCGCCTTGAGCGAATGCTCGTCCGCCTTCAGCCGCTTCAGCCTGGTGTTGAGCAGCATGCAATAGCCGATCGTGAGCAGCAGCAGGGCCGCCACCAGGCTCTCGATCACAATTCCAAGCAAATGACTCATTGGGCCTCCATCAACTTGGTTTGCTCATCGGCCTTCTCGAACATCGCGAAGGTGGTATTCGGCTTGCGCAGGTTCTTGATGACGCGGATGGCGACGCGGTCGCCGACCCGGCCCATGCGTCCCTCGGTCAGGGTGACGGAGCCGCAGCGGATCGAGACCGGCGCGTCGGCGCGCATGTCCAGCGGCAGCGTGTCTCCCACTTTCAGGCTCATCAGCTGTTTCAGCGGAATATCGGCCTCGTAAAGCACGGCATCGACCGCGATCTCGGCCTGCGCGACTTCGGTGGCGAAATGGCCCTCCCAGATCGGATCGCGGCCGAATTTCTCGCCCATGAACATCTGCAACAGCACCGGGCGGATCGGCTCGATGGTGGCATAGGGCAGCAGCAGCTCGATATTGCCGCCGCGGTCTTCCATGTCGATGCCCAGACGCACCAGGATCGCGGCGTTGGCCGGTCGGCTGATGGCGGCAAAGCGCGGATTGGTCTCCAGCCGGTCGATCGAGAACGTCACCGGCGACAGCGGCCGGAACGCCTGCTCGGCGTCGGCCAGCACGACCTCGATCAGCCGCTTGACGAGGTTGGTCTCGATCGTGGTGTAGGGACGGCCCTCGATGCGCAGCGAGGTCTGGCCGCGGCGGCCGCCGAGCAGCACGTCGATCATCGAATAGATCAGACTCGAATCCACGGTGGCGAGGCCGAAATTCTCCCACTCCTCGGCCTTGAACACGCTGAGCACCGCGGGCAGCGGGATCGAATTCATGTAGTCGCCGAACCGCACCGAGGTGATGCGGTCGAGCGAGACCTCGACATTGTCGGAGGTGAAGTTGCGCAACGACGTGGTCATCAGCCGCACCAGCCGGTCGAACACGATTTCGAGCATCGGCAGGCGCTCGTAGGACACCATCGCGGAATCGATGATGGCGCGAATGCCGGAATGGTCGTCGAGATTGACGTCGCCGACGGAAAAGCCGAGCAGGTTGTCGATTTCCTCCTGCGACAGCACCCGCTCGCCGCTGTTCTTGGCGCTGCCGAAGTCACGGCTGCCGTCCTCGACCATGGCGGCCCATTGCAGCGCCATGGTTTCGGAGAGTTCATTGGCCGCCGCCTCTTCCGCCGCCGCCGCCGGATCCTCGGAATCGAGCGAGGCTTCCCATTGGGCGGCAATGGCGTCCTGGTCCATCTGGTCGTTGCCAGCCATGATGCTAGATCCGTCCCTTCACTGAACCACGATTTCCTTGAACAACACCGCGCTCACCTGGTTGGGCGACACCGCGGCATTGACGCGCCTGGTCAGCTCTTCCTTGAGGCGGAACAGGCCCGCCGAGCCGTTGAGATCGGCGGGGCGCAACTCGCGCAGATAGGTCTGGAACAGGTCGGTGACCCGCGGCAGCGACGGCTTGATCGCCTCGACCTGCTTCTCCTCCTTGACCTCGAGCACCAGCTTGACCTTGAGATACAGCACCCGCTCGCCGGGCGCGCCGGCCAGGTTGACCAGCATGTCCGGCACCTCGACGAAGGCCGGCGGCTTCGCCATCGGCGCTTCGGCATGCGCCTCCTCGCCGTGACCGTGCATCAGGAAGAACCAGCCGGCGCCGCCGCCGATGATGGCGACAAATCCCACCGCGGCAATGATCAGCTTGAGCTTGCCGGTTTTTGGAGCCGCGGCTTCCGCGCCGTCGGCGCCATCCGCCTGTTCTTTGTCCGCCATCGCCCGCCCGCCGGTTCGAGAACGAACGCGTTTGCCACCCGACCGGCCCGTGACGCGATACCAATGCCGCCAGCGCACCCGCGCTCTCTTCAAAGGCAACGCTAGGGTAATAATGGTTAATGGAACCTTTCCTTTTGCCTTCACCTAGGAAAAAACTGCCGGGCAAACATGGTCAACAACACCTTTCTGCCGCCCGCACCGCGCCAGGAAAAACGACCAAGCCGCTGAAACATCGGCATTTCCACACTTGGCACGACTTTCGCTGAGACCTCGTCGAACCTTTCGGCTTGGGAGAGCCGTTACGGTTTGGAAGATCCGACAGCGAGCTTGGGAGAGCCGCGCCAAGGATCGTCCGAGGATCGTCAGAGGGGAGAACCACCGATGCAGAATACGCTTCTCATCGGACTTTCGCGGCAAATGACGCTGGAACGGCAGATGGATGTCGTTGCCAACAATGTCGCGAACGTCAACACGTCAGGTTACAAGGCCGACCGGTCACTGTTTGCCGAATATCTGAATTCGGGCGCGCACGAGGACAATTTCGTCAGCGCCGACCGCCGGCTGTCTTTCGTGCAGGACCGCGCCACCTTCCACGATTTCTCGCCCGGCAATACCGAGCAGACCAAAAATCCGCTCGACCTCGCGATCGACGGCGCCGGTTTCCTCGCGGTGCAGACGCCGGCCGGCGAGCGCTACACCCGCGACGGCGGCCTGCAGATCAACAACCAGGGCCAGCTCGTGAACGCCTCGGGCTATCCCGTGCTCGGCAACTCTGGCCCGATCGTGTTCCAGCCGACCGACCATGACATCAGCATTGCCGCCGACGGCAACGTCACCGTGCTCGAAGGCACCGGCCGCACCGGCGCGGTGCGCGGCAAGCTCCGCCTCGCCAGCTTCACCGATGCGCAAAAACTGGTGAAGGAAGGTTCCAACCTCTATTCGGCCGGCGACGGCATCGCCGCGCAGCCCGACACCGGCTCGCGGGTGCGCCAGGGCTTTGTCGAGAAATCCAACGTCAATTCGGTGACCGAGATGAGCCGCATGATCGAAATCACGCGCACCTATACCCAGATCTCGGCGCTGCTGCAGCAGCAGAGCGACCTGCACAAATCGGCGATCGAAAAACTCGCCGACGTCCCGGCTTAACTCTTGAAAGGCTAACCGATGCGCGCTCTTTACACCGCGGCGACCGGCATGGCGGCACAGGAACTCAACGTTCAGGTGATCTCCAACAACATCGCGAACCTGCGCACCACCGGCTACAAGAAGCAGCGCGCGGCGTTCCAGGACCTGATCTACGACCATGTGCGCCGGGTCGGCGCGCAGGCCTCCGACCAGGGCACCATATTGCCGGTCGGCGTCGACATCGGCGGCGGCGTCAAGACCGTCGGCACGCCGCGGCTGATGAGCCAGGGCTCGCTTTCGCAGACCGGCAACGATCTCGACATCGCGGTCCGCGGCGAAGGTTTTTTCAAGATCCAGATGCCCGACGGCACCTACGCCTATACCCGCGACGGCTCGTTCCAGATGGACGCGCAGGGCCGCGTCGTCACGGCGCAGGGCAACCCGGTGCAGCCGACGATCACGATTCCGCAAAACGCCTCCGGCATCACCATCAACGCCCAGGGCCAGCTCTCGGTGACCTTGCCAGGATCGACCACGCCGACCACCGTCGGCCAGATCGGCCTGACCCGCTTCATCAACAAGGCCGGCCTGCAGCCGATCGGCGACAATCTGTTCACGGATACGCCGGCCTCCGGCACGCCGCAGGACGGCATCGCCAACACCGACGGCTTTGGCGACATGCAGCAGTCGAACCTCGAACAGGCCAATGTCGAGGTGGTCTCGGAAATCTCCGACCTGATCGCCGCCCAGCGCGCCTACGAGATGAACGCAAAGGTCATCAGCGCGGCCGACCAGATGCTGCAATCCACCTCCAACCTGTTCCGCTGAGGAGTTTGCCATGATCGCACGCGCGCTCCTGATCGCAACCGCCCTGCTCGCCCCAGCCTGGCTCGTCGCCCACGCCACGGCGGCATTCGCGCAGACCCGCGACGACATCATCGCCGCGCCGGTGCTGCGCGCCAATGTCACCGTGTCCGACGATATCGTGCGGATCGGCGACCTCATCGACAACGCCGGACAATTTTCCCGGATCGCGATCTACCGCGCGCCGGATCTGGGCACCACCGGCTCGCTCCCGGTGGCGCAGGTCTTGAACGCGCTGCGCGCGCATCAGGTGATCGGCGTCGACACGAGGGATCTCAGGCAGATTTCGGTGACGCGGCTGGCGCGCACGCTGGAAGGCAAGGAGATCGAGGCGCAGGTCGCGCGCGCGCTGGAGCGCCGCAACGGCCTCGGCGAGGCCGCCGGTCTCTTGCTGACCTTCGATCGCGATCCCGGCGACATCCGGCTGGATGCTTCCAACAACGGCAATTTGCAGCCGCTCTCCGCGCGCTACGACGCGCGCAACGGCCGCTTCGACGTCACCCTCGAGATAGCGAATGAGAACGGCGCGGCGCCGACAAAACTGCGCTTCACGGGAACCGCGATCGAGACCGTGCAGGCCGCGGTGCTGGCGCGCGGTGTCGAGCGCGGCGATATTCTGAAATCCTCCGACGTGCTGGTCGAGCGCCGCCCCAAGGCGGAAGTCGGCCCCGACGTCGCCTCCCGCGATCATGCGGTCGGCATGCAGGCGCGCCGCCAGCTGCGCGCAGGCCAGGCGCTGAAGGCCGCCGATCTGGCGCGGCCCGACCTCGTGCAGCGCGACCAGCCGGTGACGCTGATCTACGAGACCGCGGGGCTCTATCTCACCGTGCGCGGCAAGGCGCTCGACGGCGGCACCGAGGGCGATGTCGTCAACGTCATGAACCTGCAGTCCAAGCGCACGGTGTCCGGCGTCGTCAGCGGCCGCGGCCAGGTGTCGATTTCGGTGGCGACGCCGCGCCCGGCGCCTGCCGCCGACAAGACCTCCTCGCTCGGCACCGACGAACCTGCCGCCCCCGTTGCCCTCGCCAATGTCAGTCCAGTCGCTCCAACAGCAGAGTAATGTTCATGTTCGCTTTCCGCTTCAACCGCCGCCTCCTCCTCGCCGGCGCCTGGCTGGCGCTCGCTGCCATCGCGAGCGGTTGTTCGTCGATCGACCGTCTGTCCCAGATCGGCGAGAAGCCAAAGCTGACCGAGATCGAGAATCCAACCGCGCAGCCCGGCTACAAGCCGGTGCAGATGCCGATGCCGAAGCCGGAGGTTGCCTCCTACAGCCCGAACTCGCTGTGGCGCAACGGCAGCCGCGCCTTCTTCCGGGATCAGCGCGCGGCGCGGATCGGCGATATCCTGACCGTCACCGTCAACATCACCGACAAGGCCAACATCGCCAACGAGACCCAGCGCAGCCGCTCCAACAAGGAGGATTCCGGCATCACCGATTTCGTCGGCAGCAAGGCGCTCGGCGCCAACGCGCAAAAACTGCTGCCCGGCCGCCTCCTGACCGCGGACTCTTCCGCCTCCAGCGACGGCAAGGGCTCGGTCAACCGCCAGGAAGCGTTGCAGACCAATGTCGCCGCTGTCGTGACGCAGGTGTTGCCGAACGGCAATCTGGTGGTGGAAGGCAAGCAGGAGATCCGCGTCAATTTCGAGATCCGCGAGCTGATCGTCGCCGGCATCGTGCGGCCGGAGGACATCCAGAGCGACAACACCATCGATTCGAGCAAGATCGCCCAGGCCCGCATCGCCTATGGCGGCCGCGGCCAGATCACCGACGTGCAACAGCCGCGCTACGGCCAGCAGGTGATGGACGTGCTGCTGCCGTTCTAGTGTTTTCTTAACGAGCTCCCACATCTCATTGCGAACCCGGGCGCAGTGCGATGTTCCAGCGCGGCCTCCGTCAGCTCCCCTGGCGGAGGCCGCGGTTGGTTTGCGTTGTATCATTCCATTCCGAGCACTCTCAGGGCCGGATTGGCAAGACCAAGGTCGGCGAAAACATTGCCGCTGCTGGCGGTCAATTTTTTGGGGTCGCTCATTTCCTGCCGCCTTTTCCGTAGATTTCGAATCCAGGCTTTCAATTCGCATAGCTGGCGCCCGACACGTCGCAATAGTGCCATGAATAGTTCATCCATCGCGCCTGCTACCCCCGCTGGATGGACGCATTGACCGACACGCCAGTCGCGTGATATCTACCAATGGTATCTACCAAAATTCGAAGGAGGCGGATCATGAGTGCAACCGCCCGCCGGCGGAGCCTGACCCGCGCAAATTCTTCGACTGATGTTCTGCCTCGACACCAACATCGTGATCTCAGCCATCAATCTGCGACCGGCGCATATCCGCGACCAGCTTGGCGCGGAGCTCGTATCGGGCGTGACGATTGGCATTCCCGCGATCGTTCTGTTCGAGATGAGGTGCGGCGCGGCGAAAAGCGATCGACGAGCGCGCAGCGAGGCTGGCCTCGAAGCTTTCCTGTCGCTGGCGGTCACGCCATGGTCTTTCGAGCCTGAGGACGCGGCGCATGCTGGTGATATCCGCGCCGAACTTGAAAAAGCCGGCACGCCGATCGGGCATTACGATTATCTGATCGCCGCGCAGGCCCGCCGTCGTGGCGCGGCGCTGGTGACGCTCAATCAACGCGAGTTCGCGCGCGTGCCTGGGTTGATCGTCGTGAGTTGGACGGCATGATGGATGCGGCGGACGCGGCGGCGTTGGGCGCGCGCCGCAACCTCTTGTCCCCCGTTTCACTCCGGCTTGATCCCGGCCGCCTTCATGATCGGCAACAGCCGTAGCTCCTCGCTGTCGCGGAATGCCTTGATCTCGGCCGGCGAGGCTGGCCACGGCCTTGCGCCAAGTTCGCTGTAGCGCTTTTTCAACGCGGGATCGGCGAGCGCCTTGACGAGCAGCGCATTGATCTGCGCCACCAGGTCGGGCTTCATGTTCGCGGGTCCGAGCATGGCGGTCCATGAGGTGATCTCATATCCCGGCAGCACCTCGGCCATGGCGGGCACGTCGGGAAGCTCGGGGATTCGCGCCCCCGCGGTGACGGCGACCGGCTTGACCTGCCCTGCCTGCACGTTCGGCAGCGAGCCGGGCAGATTGTCGAACAGGAGATCGACCCGGCCGCCGAGCAGGTCGGTCATCGCCGGCGCGGCCCCCTTGTAGGGAATATGGATCACCTCGACGCCCGCCATGCTGTTCATCATCTCGCCCGAGAGGTGCAGCGTGGTGCCGAACCCGGCCGATGCGTAGGTGTATTTGCGGGGCTCCTTCCGGAAGGCGGCGAGCAATTCCCTGAGATCCGAGGAGAACAGGTCGTTCCGCGCCGTGAGGATATTCGGCAGTTGCCACATGCCGCCGATGAAGGTGAAATCATCGATCGCGTGATAGGGAAGTTTGGCGTAGCTTCCGATCGCCAGCACGTTTTGGGCGATGCCGCCGAGACCGACCGTGTATCCGTCCGGCGCCGCCTTGGCGACGGCATCGGCCCCCAAAACGCCGCCCGCGCCAGCCCTGTTCTCGACCACGAACGACTGTCGCGACAGTTCGCCCATCTTCTCGCAGAGAATGCGCGACAGCGTATCGGTGGCACCGCCTGCCGGAAAACCGTTGACATAGCGCACCGTCCGGGTCGGCCAGGCCTCTTGCGAGAAAGCGATGCGAGGTGCCACGAGCGGCGTGGCGATCGAGCCGCCGACAAGGGTCAGCAGCGTGCGGCGATTCACGGGCGTGGGCGACGACATCGCGTTCCTCCATGATGGGTACTTTTGCTTGATTGGTCGGTCACCACGA